>JAICLL010000002.1 GCA_025927475.1 Pirellulales bacterium | reverse complement strand
TCTGGCGGTACATGTGGCGTTTTGCACAGAACTCTTGGGGCGTACTGCCGGCCGCCGGCAGGCAGCCTAAATCTTGACTTCGGCGAGATTTATGTTCAGAGCGGGTGAAGGGACTCGAACCCTCGACATCCAGCTTGGGAAGCTAGCGCTCTGCCAACTGAGCTACACCCGCAAGACCTTTATTCTACCCGGATCTGACCGGCAAAACCAGAACCGCCGCCGCGCAGGTCAGCGGCCTTGCGCGGTTTTGGCATCGGGCGGCGCGTTGGGATCGTTCTTGGTCGGCATCGGCGCGTTGATCTGCGTTCGCCAGGCGACCAGACGCGCGTGCAGGTTCTTGGCTTTGTCGGGCATCTCGGTCGCCAGGTTTTTCGTTTCGCCGATGTCGTCGCGCAGGTTGTAAAGCTCCAGCCGCCCGTCTTCGAGAAACTCCATCAGCTTCCAATCGCCGCTTTGAATCAGGCTAACCGGCGTGGTGCGCCAGAAACCGCGGCCCGCGCCCAGATAGCCCGGAAAATGTTGAAAAATCGCGTCTCGCCTCAGCCGCGCCGAGGCGTCGCACAGCAGCGGCGCCAGGCTCTCGCCGTCGAGCGTCTGCTCGGGCCGCGGCGCGCCGGCCAGCTCGAGCAGCGTCGGATAGATATCGACATGAATCGTGGGAGTCTCGCAAACCGAGCCGGGCTTGGTGACGACGGGCCAACGCACAATGAACGGCACGCGCGTGCCCCCCTCGTACAAGCTGCCCTTGCCGCTGCGCAACGGCGCGTTGTCGGTCACGCCGCCCGCCTTCTTGAGTCCCTCACGCGCATATCCTCCGACGCCGCCGTTGTCGCTGGTGAAAATCAGCACGGTGTTGTCGGCCAGTCCAAGCTCATCGAGCGTCTGCATCACCCGCCCGACGCTCTCATCGACGCTGGCGATCATCGCGGCATAGGTTGCGTTGCTGTGCCCGCCGGCGGCCGGCTTGTCCTTGAACTTATCGATCAGCTCCTGCTTGGCGTGGTGCGGCGAGTGCACGCCGAAGTGCGGCAGGTACAGAAAGAACGGGTGCTCGTGATGCCGGCGGATGAAATCGACCGCGCGGTCGGTGAGAAAGTCGGCCAGGTACTGCCCTTTGGGATAATCGGTCTTGGGGTTCGTGGCGAAGTCGAAATGAGCGCCCTGCGAGACGATGGCTTCATCGAAGCCCCGCTTCTCGGGATGATACCGCCGCATGCCGCCCAGGTGCCATTTGCCGAACATGCCGGTCGCATACCCGGCCCGCTTGAGCTGCCTGGCGATGGTGGCGCGGTCGAGCGGCAACTTGGTGACGTTATCGACGGGGCGCAGCGGCCGCTGGCGCCAATCGAAACGGTCGATGCTGCCGACCGTGTACACGCCGGTGCGCGGGGCATATTGGCCGCTCATCAACGCCGCGCGGGTGGGCGCGCAATTCTGGCAATGATGGTGGCTCAGCAACTTCATGCCCTGCGACGCCAGACGATCGATATTCGGCGTCTCGTAATATTTGCTGCCGAAGCAGGCCAGGTCGGTATCGCCCAGGTCGTCGGCCATGATGAAAATGATGTTCGGCTTTTCCGCGGCTGGCCCACGAGCAGCCGCTGCCAGCGTGACGATGAACAGCAACAACGTGAAGGCGGTTTTCATGATGGCGTAACCCTGGATTCGATAGATTTTCCTGACAATGCGCGAGGCGGCAAAGGCCTCGCCGCCGCCATTGTCCGTCGGCTCGTCACGCGCATCAAGCGGCCGAATGCCAAAACCGATCGGGGGCGGACTCCGAGCCCTTTCGCGAGGGGCGGTGCCGCGCCGAGTGCGCCCTTCGCGCCAGCACAGCCGCAACTTGCGGACGCTAAAACCTGGCCGCTGTAAATCACGACGCAGATCGGGCAACAGTGCGAGCGCCTTCCGACGCCAGGTTGCCATCAGCTTGCCTCATCATCAGTTCCTCTTGTGCCCGAACGGCGATTCGACGCGGTACCGCGCCCACCTCAGCAAGGGGGGCACCGCTCCGTTTGCTCCATACTCCCGCACCAAGAAGCGATGCAAGGCGCCAATTTGTCCTGGCGACAAATCCCCAAATCCAAACCCAGTCGACTTGTGCCCGTGCAAGTGGCCGTTTTCCAAGAAGTCGTGCCAACGGGCCTCATCGAGATACACCTCGGCTGGAAGTCCGATGGCGGCCAACTCTGAGCGGTGATGATCGATCCAGACGCACCAGCTTTGCGAGCGGCGGTTGTTATCGGATTTTGACCTTCGAAACGCCATCACCATGCTCAAAGATGGCCGAGAACGTTTTCATCACCGCATCCATCCTCCACCACAAAGTATCGGCAGAGAACCGCAGCAGGTCAATCGAGCCATTACTTTTCAATCACCACGCTGACCGGCTGCTCGATGGCAAGCTGCTGGCCGTTGAAGGGAGCGACTGCCTTCACCGTAAGTGTGTGATTGCCGGGCGTGGCGGTGGCGGCGGCTTGAATCACGAACTTGGCTTCGTTTTGCCCGGCGGCGATGGTGGCGGGCGCGATGGTTAGTCCCTGCACGCCGTTGGGCGCCGCGGCCTGAAGCTGCACGGCCTCGGCATAGCCATAGAGGCGAGTGATTTTGACCGGCACTTCTGCCTGAGCGCCCTGCTTGAGCGCGGCGGGCGGGGCCGTGGCGGTCATCGTGATCGGCGCGGGAGTGATTTTGATGGTCGTGGTGGTCGAGGGCCAAAAGAGCTGCACGTCTTTGGGGTTGGCCGCGTTGGTCGCGTCGGTGGCGCGTTTCTCGGCGGCGGCTTTCAGGTCGGCGGCGGTCTTGGCCTTGGCGGCGGCCTCGGCGGCGGCTTTCTCGGCGGTGGCTTTGGCTTCGTTGGCGGCTTTCAGTTTCGCTTCGGCGTCGGCGGCGGCTTTCGCGGCAGCGGCCTGAGCGTCGGCGGTGGTTTTGGCTTTGGCCGCGAGGTCGGCGGCTGCCTTTTCGGCCGCTGCCTTGGCGGCGGCCAAATCCTGGTTGTTGGCGTCGGCCTGGGCGGCGGCCGCCGCTGCCGCGGCTTTTTCGGCGGCGGCCTTGGCTTCATCGGCGGCTTGCTTGGCAGCGGTGTCCGCGGCTTGCTTGGCCGCCTGGGCCGCCTTCAACGCCGCGTCGGCATCGGTGGCCGCTTTCAGTGCCGCTTGTTTGGCCGTCTCGGCGGCTTGCGACGCGGCGGCCAACTCGCCGGCCAGTTTTTCGATTTCCGCCTTTGCTTTGGACGCCGCTTCGGCGCTGGCCGGATCGCGGCGGTAGCTGACGTTGCCCTGCGTCTGCAAATAAAACGCGAACGTGCCCAACGGTGCGTTGGCGTTGAGCTGCAAAGCGAACTTGCCTTCGTTGGTGTTGCCGTCGAGCGTCAGATTTTGCGGTTGCACGTTGGGCGGCAGCCCCTGGGCGGTGAGCGTGAGATTGCCTTTGATCTGACCGCGGCGCGTAAGTTTGACAGGGATTTCCAATTTGCCTGCCCGAGACATCTCCCAGGCTTTTCCTTCGCCCAGTTCAACGGTGAACGGCGCCGTGTCGGCGGCGGTGACGGCCAAAGCCAGCCCGCGCGCCAGCCGCGCGTCGGCCGGGCGGTTTTGCTGGGCGGCATAGAGTACGGTGCCTGCCCGGGCGCTGCGCGCCACCTCGGCTTCGCCGATCTTCGCACGTCCGACGATCTCGATGTTGCCCACCCAATCGGCCGCCTGATCGGAGGCGGTCAACACCAGTGTTGTGCCGTTCTGCCCGGCTCCGATGACCGAAGCGGGGCAGGTGACGCCGGCGGGCAGCCCTTCGGCCGTCACGACGATGTCGCCGGCAAACCCGTCGCGGCGGAAAGCCACCACGTCGAACCGCTCGGTGCCGCCACGCCGCAGCAGCGGGTTCCAGGGCTGGGCCACTTGTTTGTTGTTCGAGGGAAAAACGGGCACCGCGGCCAACCGGAAATCGGGCTGCTCGCGGTGAATCGACAGCCGATAGACATGCCGCGGATCGGGCCGCGCGCCGTAGTTCAGGTCGCGCACCAGCGCCCGATAGACGCCGTCGGCCGGCGCCGCGAAGCGATAAGCCCCGTCGTCGGTGCGGGTGTCGAAAGCCAAGCCGCCCGCCGCGGCCTGCCGGTCGTCCAAGTCGGTGATGTCGGCCGCCTGTTCTTCGCCCTTGTCGTTCTTGGTGATCCGCTGCACGAGCACCGCGGGATCGGTCGGCAAACCCAGCCGCTGCGAAAAGACTTCAATCCAAAAAACCTCTCCTGCTTTGGCCTCGAACTGCAGCCAGTCTTGATCGCCGTGGGGACCAAAGCGGCCGATGTATTCGCACGGAACAGCAACCACATTAGCCTTGCTCGGGTCGTCGTTCGGTTCTTGCTCGATGACCACCGGCGCGGTGGCATAGCCAATGCGACGGGCGTTCGACACGCCCTGCGGCGTGGTGAGGCGATACACGAAGCCATCGAGTTCGGCTTCTTCCGGCTCGGCCAAGGTGACCGGCGGGGGCTGTTTGCCGGGCTGATCGGCGGGCACGTCGATTTCGACCGTCAACTTTTCCAGCGGTCGGCCGTCGACGGTTTGCCCGTCGGCGGGCGCGCCGCCCGGCAGGTTGCGGCCAAAGAGCGTGAACGAGCCTTTCGCGCCCGATGGGCCGGCCGGCGGAAAGATGTAATCGATATACGGCGCCGTGCTCACCGCAAAGCGATAGAAGTATTCCGAGCTGCCGGCATAGACAAAGTCGTACACCTGCAAGAAATAGTCGCCATCGGCCGGCGCCGAGAAATCGATCAGCGGGTCGTGGCGGTTGCTGTCGCGGCTGCGGGCAAGCTGTTTGCCAACGGCGTTGTACAGGGCCAGCGTGGCGTCCATCCGCGAGTCGATGCGCTGCGCCCAGCAATCGATCACCAGTCGCTGGCCGGCCTTGGCGGTGAACTTATACCAATCGGAATTTTTCGCTTCCGACTGGCCATTGACCACGGCGTTCAACTCGATCGCCTGTGCTTTTTCCTGGCTGTTGTTGCCGCTTTGCTCTTTCACTTCCGGCTGATTGCCGACAACAAACGAACGCGGATTCGAGATGCCAAAGGTGCCCACCGCGCGAATGTCGTAAACGCCCACCGGCACGTCGGCGGCGATGGTCACGGTGAACTGATTGGCGACCGGCGTGGCCGACAACCCCGGCAGGGCCGGCGCAGCCATCTTCTGCGCGGCGGTGATGCCGGGATGCGAGAAGTACAGCGACTTGACGCCTTCCAGATCGGCGCCCGAGCTGACCGTCAGATCAACCGTCGTGCCTTGCTGTCCGCCGCTGGGCGAAACGGCCATAAGCTGCGTTGCGGGTAGCTGGGCCTGAACGGCGAGCGGAACGAGCGCGATACCAAGGGCAGCCAGACAGGCCAGAGGCCGGAAGCTAGCCAGAGAGGCCAGAGGCCGCAGGCCAGACGCCAGGGAAGAGATCAGCGCGCAGCACATAGCCAATCGAAGTCGCAAGGCAGGATGCAAGGGAAACTCCCGGTGAGATTTAGGTGGGTTGCGGGCGGGACGTCGGAGGATGGCCTTCCTAGGCCGTCCGGCGACGAGCGGGACGGCCTAGGAAGGCCATCCTACGGTACGTTCGGCGGGCGATCGGGGCTAAAGTTGGAAGTCACAAGCCTTCGCCGCATTCACACGAACCCGAAGCGTCAGCGAGGCCGACCACAGTGCCTCGCTAACGCTTCGGGTTGGTATGTGGATCCCTGGCATCTGGCCTCCGACCCCTGGCCCCTGCTCGCGCCCCTGGCCTCCGACCTCCGGCTTCTGCCCCCTCTCTCAATGATTGAACAAAAACTCCTTGGTGTTAATCAACGCCCATAAGATGTCTTCAAAGGCTTGCTGCTTGTTTTCCATGCGGTTCAGGTGAGCCACCGCGACCGCCATCTCTTCGGCCACCGGCGGACGCGAAAAGACCGACAGGTACAACCAGCGGACCTTCTCTTCAGGCGGTCGCTTGTCGTCTTTGGCAAGTTGTGCCGCGCGACCGCTGCCATTAGACAGTTTGGTCTGAACTTCGGCCGAGTTCAACAGGTGCAGGCTCTGGGCCAGGTTGGCCTCTTGCGAACGCTCGCACTCGCAGGCGCTGGAGCCTTCGGGACGGCCAAACACGGTGAGGAAATAGGTGTTAGCCCCGTTGTCGGGCAACTGCACGGCACGCGTGCCCACCGGCAAACCGTTGAACGACGTGTTCGAGGCCGTCA
Source organism: Pirellulales bacterium (assembly GCA_025927475.1). GTDB lineage: Bacteria > Planctomycetota > Planctomycetia > Pirellulales > JAICIG01 > JAICLL01. The sequence continues at coordinate 138,316 of JAICLL010000002.1, read as the reverse complement.
CCGAGTCGATCGCGTCGAGCAGCACCTCGGCGGTCAGCCGTTTGGGATAGTACCGCGAAAAGTTCTGCTTGTCGTTCAGGTTGTAGGCGTTCGGCTCGGCGCTGAACTGATACGTGCTCGACCGGCAGATCGTCCGCAGCAGGTCTTTCAGGTCGTACCGGCTGGCGATGAAATGGTCGGCCAGGGCGGCGAGCAACTCGGGGTTCGACGCCGGGTTGGTCACCCGCATATCGTCTTCCGGCTCGACAATGCCGCGGCTGAAGCAGTGCTTCCAATAGCGATTGACCAGCGAGCGCGCAAAATAGGGATTGGCCGGATCGCTGAGCCAGTCGGCCAAGGCTTGCCGCGGGTCGCGTTCAGGCGCCAGTTTTAATGGGTCGGCGCCTAATCCCGTGGGCGATAGGCGCTCGCCGGTTTTGGGATTGGTGGCGGCGGCCTGCCCGCGGCGGTGGTAGATGCGTTGCTCTTCAGGCTCGTAGCCGGGCTTGCGACCGACCTGCGAGAAAAACGCCGCCAGCCCGTAATAGTCGCGCTGGCTCCATTTCTCAAAGGGATGGTGATGGCAACGGGCGCATTGAATGCGCAGTCCCAGGAAAAGCTGGGCGGCGTCTTCGACCTGCTGATCGACTTCTTTCACCTCGCGATACCAGACGACCGGCGGGTTGTCGCCGATCTCGCCACTGGCCGCCAGAATCTCGCGGACAAACTGGTCGTAAGGCTTGTTGTCGTACAAGCTGTCGCGAATCCAGCCGTGGAAGGCGTATGAGCCGCGCATATAGTTCGGCGTGCGCCGCTTGTTCCGCAGAATCGAGCCCCACTTGTTGGCGAAATAGTCGGCGTAGTCGGCGCTATCGAGCAAGTGGTCGATCAGCTTGTCGCGCTTGGCCGCGTCGGTGTCGGTGACAAAGGCCTGAGACTCTTCGGGCGTGGGCAGCCTTCCGGCCAGGTCGATGGTGACGCGGCGGATCAACGTGGCGTCGTCGCACAACGCCGAAGGCGGCACCCCCAGGGCCTTGAGCTTGGCAAACACCCGCTCGTCGATGAAGTTCTTAATGGGCGGAAGGTCATTCACCGCGATACCCAACGGAATCGTGGCGCGGAACACGCCGACCTGCCCTTGATAACGCGCCATGATGGCCACGTCGCCGGTCAAATCGCGGGTGCGCACCAACCCGGTGGGCGTGCATTCGGCCATCTCACTGTCGTTCGAGTCGTAGGTGGCCACGCGGGTCACGTCTTCGATGCTGCCGTCAGTGTAGCGGGCCAGCACGACGATCTGCTGCGAGCCGGCGCGTTGCATGGCTCGCTGCGGCGGCACGACTTCGATCGAAGCGACTTTGGCGTCGCTGTCGTTGCCATAGGGCATGCCCTGCTCGATCCAGCGGCGGACGAGCTTGTATTCGTGCGAACCGGGGTCCATGCGCTGGCCGCCGCCGTGCGGGGCCGCGTTGATTGGCTTGAGCAGCAGCAGGCTGCGGTCGGGATCGGCAGGGAACAGCCGCCGCCCGCGTCCCTCTTTTACCAGGTGCTCGTAGTCTTCGGTCGGCTCGAAGCCGAGCAGCGACAGCTTAAAGCCGTTCTGGCCGCTCGATTTGCCGTGACAGCCGCCGCCGTTGCAGCCCAGCTTGGTAAAGATGGGCACCACCTGGTTGGGGAAATTGACCGGCGTGTCGTCAATATAATGTTCGACGGCCAACTCGACCGTGGCCCGCAAACCGCCCTCGGTGATCGCGGTGACGGTGGTCTGTCCGTCGGACACCGGCAGCGCCAAACCGCTGGAGTCGACGTTCACGATGCCGGCGGGGGCGGCTTCATATTTCACCTGCCCGGTGAGATCGCGCGCCTGCCCGGTGGAATAGTGCCCGGTGACCAGCAGTTGCTGCTGCGAGTCTCTGCCGCGCAGCGTAGCCCGCTGACCGGCGGCAAAACCGGTTTCGATCGAGATGCTGGTGAGACTGCCGGGGTCTCCCAGGCCGGGCGCTTCAATGCGGTTGGCGGCCTGCAAAGCCGGCGCGGGGGCAAACAGCAGGGCTGCCGTAAGAAAACTGCTCAGACGTACTAAATCACGGGCGGGCCGGTTCATCGAGGCTCCTTCCGGGGGTGGTGGGGGTGCAAGGAACCGAGGCGGGATGTTTGGCCGCATTATCACATCAACGCTCGTGGATTGCAAGAGTTCGCATCAACAAATTTTGATGCGACCGTCCGGGCTCGGGAGGCTTTCGCCGACGCTCCTGCAACGATTCAATCATTGCCTGAAAGTGGGTTTGGGGTTGCCTTGAGCCCAGCCGGACTGCCTGACCACGAAGTCTCAGATGGGGGGTGATCGGCAGCGCGCTGCCGATCACCCTTCCACCTGGGACCAAGCCGGGGCGGGCTTGAGACGGCTTTGATCATCCAACTTCACCAATGGCAAACATCCCATTGCGGATCGCGTGAAGATATGATTCGCACCAGGCGGCTGCGGCCAGCAGCTTGGCCTCTTGCCAGGGCCGCCCGATAAGCTGCAACGCCAACGGCAAACCGTCGCGCGCGACGGCACAGGGAAACGACACAGTGGGAAAGCCGGTGTAGCTCCAGGGCGAGTTGAACTTGGGATCGCCGGTGGTCTCGGCGCCCGGCGCGGTGCCCGGCGTGGCGGGCGTCACCAGCACGTCGATTTCCGCGAAGCAGGCCAGCATGTCGCGCCGCAAGCGGGCTTGATGGGCGAGCGCCCGTGCATAGTCGATTGCCGTGGCGGCCAGCCCCTCTTCGATCAGCCTGGCGATATTCGGACCATATTGATCGCGGTGCTGGCGGAACACGTCGCGGTGGTCGCTGGCAGCTTCGACCGCCATAATGGTTCGGTGTTGCGCGATCACGTCGGCAAAACTCGCCGGCAACGTCACGGTGCGCACGGTGGCGCCGGCGTCCCGCAGTCGGTCGGTCGCCGCGCACGTCGCTTCGCGCGCCTCTGCCGACGCCCCGGATAAAAAGAACTCTTCCAACAATCCCAAGCGCGGCGCAGGGGCTTGCTCGCAGGCGGCCAAATAATCGCAGCTTGGCTGGTCGACGGAGATCGGATCGTTGGCATCGTAGCCCGCCATGACGCTGAGCATCGCCGCCAGATCGCCGACCGTTCGCGCGATGGGGCCGGGATGATCGAGATGAAAGCTGAGCGGCACAATGCCCGACAGGCTGACGCGGCCATACGTCGGCTTGCAGCCGGCCACGCCGCAGTAACTGGCCGGGCGAGTGATCGAACCGCCGGTTTGCGAGCCGACGGCGCCCAGGCACATGCCGGTGGCCACGGCGGCGGCCGAACCGCTGCTCGATCCGCCGGGAGTGCGCTCGGTGTTAAACGGATTGCGGGTGGGCGGTGGATCGAAACTGGCGAACTCGGTGGTGACGGTCTTGCCCAACAAGATTGCCCCCGCCGCACGGAGCCGAGCGACGAGGGTGGCATCGCGCTCTGCCGGCAGGTCGCTGCGCAGCGATGAACCGGCGCGCGTCGGCCAGCCCGCCACATCGACAATATCTTTGATACCCAACGGAATGCCGTGCAGCGGTCCGCGGTTTTGCCCGGCGGCGATTTCGTCGCCCATTTGCCGCGCCGTCTGGCGCGCTGTGCGTTCGTCGATCAGCACCCAAGCCTTGATGTGCGGCTCGAAGCGTTCGATCTGCGCCAGGCATTGCTCGACCAGCGCCAGCGGCGTGAGGCGTCCGGCGCGTAGCTCGTTGGCGGCTGTAAGAAGGGTCGGCGGCTCGGTCGGCTTCATCGTCTAAACCAAGATTTCAGAGGCTGGGCGGTTTCGCCCGTCAGCGTAAGCCAGAGGAATGCTGATGGCAATCACTTTAGTGGCGACGTCGAGAATTGAGGCAACCGTCACCGCGCCGCGCTGACCACATGATCGAGAAACGTAACCGCGGCGTGCGGATCGTCGAGCACGCAGCCGGGGCTGCCTGGCGTGATGAAGCGCTCGAGTGCCGCGAGATCGCGCCGATCGAGAAACGCCTCGGTGTCGTCGCGCAGCGCCTGCAGATAGAGTTGTAAAAACACGCGTTCGTCGCCGGCCAGCGGCCCTTGACGATTCATGGCGTAGGTCCGTTTCGACCAGGAGCAAAAGCCGGCCTTCGCAAAGAGCCGGCCCAGTTCGCGGCCGATGTAGTATCGGTCGGCGGAACGGCGCGCGTCACGATGGGCAGCCCACTCGGCTTGCCGAAGTTTCAACTCCAATTCGGCGTTCCAGGGCAGCAGCACCTGATGGAGCGAGTCGTCTTCGAGCACGGCCAGTCGTCCGCCGGGCCGCAGCACGCGATGCAACTCGCGGAGCACCGCCACCGAGTCGGGCAGGCTGTAGAGGCTCTGGGCACACCAAACAAAGTCGAGAGATTCATTGGCGAAAGGCAGCCGCAGGGCGTCGCCCGCTAAAGCGACGACTTGCCTGCCAGCTTCGGCCCGCGCGGCGCTGTGGGTCGCTACACGCAGCCAATCGGGCGAGACGTCGATGGCCCACACCGTGGCGTTCGCCGGAGCGATGTCCGCCAGCCAGGCCGAATAAGCGCCGTCGCCGCAAGCCAAATCGAGCACTTGCCGAGCGGCCGCTGGCCAGGCATCAAAAAGCATCGTTTGCAACTCGGCGGCGAACGCGCGATGATAGGCTGCCAACATCTCAGCATATTCGGGCAATCTTCCCGAGGAGACGGCGGCGCGCACTTGCCGCGGGTTTACCGCACAGGCGGGAGGCACGGAATTAAGAATCGACGGGCTCATGTTCGCGCTCGACCGCGTGTGCTGATGCGTCCGGCTTCCAGGCGTGGAAGGTCTCCCTGCCCCACGGGCAAAGCTCGTGCCGGTGCGGCCGTGGCCCGTGGCGATTCAAACGCTTGCAAGCGCCCTCTGAATGGTCACAATAGAGCTTGCGTTGCGTTGATCGCCGCCGCCGGCCGCCATAGATTCGTATTCGGAGGTACTTGCCATGACCGATTCCGCCCGACGTGAATTCTTGAAGACCACCGCCGCCAGCGTGGCCCTGGCCGGACTTGGCGACGGCGTGCTGGCCGCGCAGGAAGACAGCTCCGACGGTCTGCCCAAACGCCCGCTCGGCAAGACCGGCGAAAAGGTCTCGATTCTTTGTCTCGGCGGCTGGCATCTAGGCGCCATCGAAGAGAAAGACGCCATCGCCTTGATGCACGAGGCCATTGACGAAGGCCTGACGTTTTTCGACAACGCCTGGGACTATCACGACGGCGGCAGCGAAGAAGTGATGGGCAAGGCGCTGGCCGAAGGAGGCCGACGCGACAAGGTCTTCTTGATGACCAAGAACTGCGGCCGCGATCGTGAAGAAAGCATGCAGCATCTGGAAGACAGCCTGCGGCGGCTGAAAACCGACCGCATCGACCTCTGGCAGTTCCACGAAATCAACTACGACAACGATCCCGACTGGATCTTCGATCGCGGCGCCATGGCCGCCGCGCTGGAAGCCAAGAAGCAAGGCAAGATCCGCTACATCGGCTTCACCGGGCACAAGCATCCCGAAATCCACCTGAAGATGATCGCCAAGCCGTACGCCTGGGACACCGCGCAGATGCCCATTAACATCATGGACGCCCACTATCGCAGCTTTCAAAAGCTGGTGGTGCCCGAGTGCAATAAGCGCGGCATCGGCGTGCTGGGCATGAAGTGCCTCGGCGGCGGCTCGCCTCGGGGACGGCTGCCGGAACAGACCGGCGTCTCGGCGGTCGATTGCCGGCGGTATAGTCTGTCGCTGCCGATCAGTTCGTTGGTGTGCGGCATCATGTCGCGCGAAGACTTGCGGCAAGACCTGGGCGTGGCCCGCAACTTCAAGCCCATGCCGAAGCCCGAAATGGACAAGCTCTTGGCGCAGACGGCGGTCGAAGGCGGCGACGGTCGGCACGAGTTGTTCAAGTCGAGCCAGCAATTCGACGGGCCCTACCACCGCGTGCAGCATGGGTTTGCCGTCGAGAAAGCGTAGCGGCGCCGCTTCATCCGAAGACGAAGGAAACAAAGTCGCTCGGCCCACCCTACGCTCTTAAGGCATTCCAAGCTCAGCGGACAAAAACGTGAGAGACCGGGCTGGGGTTGACATGGCGCCGGGCCGAACTGCCTTCCGAGCACGCTATCTTTTTCCCCTCGCCAGCGCGCCCATCGCCAACGGCGTGGTGACCATCGACGCCGGGCGGATTTTCGCCGTCGGCCGCAAGCCCGACGGTTGCAAGGCGATCGATTTGGGCGATGTGGCGTTGCTGCCGGGCCTGATCAATCCACATACCCATCTGGAGTTCAGCGACTGCGAGGCTCCGCTGGGCGCACCTGGAATGCCGTTTCCGCGTTGGGTGCCGGAAGTGATTCAATGGCGTGCCGGGCAAGCCGCCGGAAAGCCCGCCGTGCCGCGCGGACTGGACGAAAGCGCGCAGGCAGGCGTCACGACGGTCGGTGAAATTGCGACGCCCGGCTGGTCGCCCGCGGCGTTCGGAAAGCGGCCGCCGCGTGCAACGGTCTTTCTGGAAGCGATCGGCCTGGCTCGCGATCAGGTAGATCAAAAACTGGCGGAAGCTCAGGAGCATCTGCAGCGCGCGGCGACACAATGGTATTGGCGGCCCGGGCTCAGCCCGCATGCGCCTTACACCGTCCGCCCGGAACTCTTCGAGCGGCTGGTCGATTTGGCCTCCGGCGCCGGCGTGCCGGTCGCGTTTCACCTGGCGGAATCTCCCGAAGAGATCGAACTGCTGGCGACCGGCGGTGGGCGGTTCCGCGACGTGTTGAGCGAACTGGGCGTTTGGGATCCGGCGGCCATCCCGCGGGGCACGCGGCCACTCGATTATCTGCGTCGTCTGGCCGATCGCCGCGTGCGCGCGTTGGTGATTCATGGCAACTACCTCGACGACGAGGAAATCGGCGTGCTGGCCAAGCACGCCGATCGGCTGACGGTGGTCTATTGTCCGCGGACACATGCCTATTTTCAGCATCGGCGTCATCCTTTGCCGCGATTGCTGGCGGCGGGAGCGCGCGTGGCGGTGGGCACCGACAGCCGGGCTTCGAACCCTGACCTGAACCTGTGGGAAGAACTGCGTTTCATCCTTGGCGCCTTCCCTGAACTATCGCCAGAGGCGGTGTTGCGGATGGGCACGATCGACGCGGCCCGGTCTTTGGGCGAGGGCGATGCGATTGGCAGTCTCGAAGTCGGCAAGCGCGCCGACCTGACGATCGTGCCGTTGGAAGACGGCGAGTTGCGCGATCCCTACGAAGGCCTGTTTCACGCGCCTCGCGCGCTTCCGCACCTCTTCGCGGGCGCGTAGGGTGCGATTGCCATGTAGCGTATAGGGCACCGAGCGCAGCGAGTCCCACCCTCGTGTCATGACATGACGCGGTTCTGCTTTTGCCGGTTGTTCATCATCTGCCGGCCGTGCATGGCGGTGGCGGGCGCCACCCACGGCGGGTGCTATGTTTGCAAGTCTTCTGGCCAACGACTTGCGCCGAACCGGAGCCTGCTCATGTCTCAGACTCTCGACTCGCTCTATGCCACCGTCTTGCCTGACGAATTGGCCACGCCGCTAACCCCAGGCGCCACGCCGTCGGGCCCGGCCGCCGCGCCGGCGGGCACGACGAGACAGCGTTTTGAAGTCGTGCAGTTGCATGCCTCGGGTGGATTGGGGCAGGTGTCGATTGCGCTCGATCGCGAACTCCACCGGCAAGTGGCTCTGAAGGAAATTCATCCGCGGCTGGCCGATCAGCCGGAAAGCCGCGCTCGGTTTTTGCTCGAAGCCGAGGTCACCGGCAGCCTCGAGCATCCGGGCGTCGTTCCGGTCTATAGCCTCGGGCAATGGCCCGACGGGCGGCCGTTCTATGCGATGCGGCTGATTCATGGCGATAGTTTGGAAGACGCCATCCGACGTTTTCATGACACGCCATGCGACAGCGACGAGCGCGAATTGCGGCTGCGTAAGCTGCTGCGATCATTCATCGACGTCTGCGACGCCGTCGACTACGCCCACAGCCGCGGCGTGCTGCACCGCGATCTCAAGCCGTCGAACATCATGCTCGGCCCCTATGGCGAAACGCTCGTGGTCGACTGGGGGCTGGCCAAAACCGCCTCCGCCCGGAGCGAAGGTCCGCTGCCCGCCGAAACTTCCGAGCCGCTGCTGACCCCGCAGTCGGGCAGCACGCCCGAAACCCGGCTGGGCAGCGCGGTAGGCACGCCCGCCTACATGAGTCCCGAGCAAGCCGCCGGCGCGCTCGATCTGCTCGGCCCGACCAGCGACGTCTACAGTCTGGGCGCCACGCTCTACACGTTGCTGACCAATCGGCCGGCCTTCGAGGGCGACGATTTCGCGGCGATTCGCGCGGCGATTCTGAACGGGCAGTTCCCCTCACCGCGGAAAGTTTGCCCCACCGCTCCGCGCGCCTTGGAAGCGATCTGCCTCAAGGCGATGGCGCTCGAGCCCGGCGATCGTTATCCAGCGGCCCGCGCCCTGGCCGCCGACATCGAGAGCTGGCTCGGCGACACTCCGGTATCTGCCTATCACGACGGCGGTATCGAGCGGCTGGCCCGCTGGGCACGGCGGCACCGCACCTGGACGCGCGCCGCCGCCGCCTCGCTGGTGTTGGTGACCCTGGTCGCGCTGGCCGCCAGTTGGCTGGTCAACCGCGCCCGTCTGCAAACCGACGAGGCGCATCAACAGCGCGCCTTGGCCCAGATCGAACTGCTCTCGAAAGCCGAACCTGCCGCGATACCGCTCATTCTCGAAAACTTGCGGCCGTTTCGTAGCGAAGTGATGCCGCGGTTGCGGGCGTTGCGTGCCCGCCGCGATTTGCCGCCCGAAGAACGACTCCGCCTCGACCTGGCCCTGCTGGACGACGATCCGACGCGGCTCGACGACCTGGTCGAGGCGCTGTTGGCCTGCAAGCACGACGATTTCCCGGTGCTGCGAGACCGCTTGCAACCCTATGCGGCCTCGTTCGCCGAGCGGCTGTGGCAAACCCTGCACGACGAGCGCCTCGACGCTGCGGTTCGCTTTCGGGCGGGGCTGGCGCTGGCCGGCTATCAGCCCGACTCGGACCATTGGACCGACGCCGACGGCGTTTTTTTGGCGCGGACGCTGTTGACCAAGGGCGTCGATCGGCAGCGCGAACTGCGGGCCGACTTGCAGTCAATCGGGCCGCGGCTGCTCGACGAGCTTTATCGCGCGTTTAGCGACATGTCATCGCCGAGCGAAATTCGCGGCGCCGCCACCGCGGCGTTGGCCGCCTGGGCCGGCGGGCATCCACAACTGCTGGCGACTGTCATCAGCGAAGCCGACCCCGAACAATTCGCAGTATTGCTGCCCACGCTGGCCGGTAAAACCGCGGTCCCCTCCGCCACGAGCGAGGTAGCCCCGGCCCTTGTGGCCGGCCGCCCAGAGCCGCTTCCCGCGGTGGTCTCGGAACTGCAAGCCATCGTGCGCAGCCAGCCCGCGGCGGACGCCAACGAGCAGCAACGGATTGCCTTGGGCCGCTCACGGGCAGGCGCCGCCATCGCGCTGCTGCGACTTGATGCCGATGCCGCATTGACCGAATTGTTCACGCCCAGCGAAGATCCTGAAACCACCACTCAGTTCATCGCGGGCGTTCGCGCGCGTGGCGTCACGCCCCACAAGTTGGCCAAGTGCCTGGCCGCGGCCGACGATGAGTCGTCGCGGGTGGCCTTGATCTTGGCCCTCGGCGAGTATGAACCTGGCGATTTCCCGAGCGAAATCCGCAACGCCTTGGCGAGCAAGATCAACGACAGTTATCAAATCGATCCGAGTTCGGCAATTCACGGCGCCTGCGGTTGGCTGTTGCGCACTTGGGGATTGGCCGAACGGGTCCACGCTTTCGATCGCCGGCCGCACTCGGCTGATCGCTCGCCGCAGCGCGAATGGTTCATCGTACAAGTCGGCGAATCGGCCTCGCCGGGTCTCGACATGACCATGATGGTCTTTCCAGCGGGCGAGTTTTCGATGGGATCGCCGCCGAGCGAGCGCGACCGTCAGAATCAAGAGGCGCAGCATCGGGTCCGCCTCACCCGGCCGTTCGCCATGTGCGACCGGCTCGTCTCGCGCGGGCTCTTCACGCGGTTTTTAAGGGAGACCCGCGGCGAAGAGGCCGCTCGAACGTATCTCGAATCGGTTGTCGAACTCTCGCCCAGCGACATGCACCCCGCCGTGGCTGTCAACTGGTACGATGCCGTCTTGCTCGCACGCTGGCTGACGGCCGCCTTGGGCATGAGCGAAAATGACCAATGCTATGCCGATCCCGCCACCCTGACGCTCGACGCCCACGGCTATCCCGTCGATCGGCAGTGGCCCTTCCATCCCGAACGCAAAGGCTATCGCTTGCCGACCGAGGCCGAATGGGAATATGCCTGCCGGGCGGGCACCGTCACCGCATTCAGCTTCGGCAGCGACCAATCGCTGGCCGGCGGCTATGGATGGTTTCAGGGCAACTCGTCGGGCAACTTGCACCAAAGCGCGCCGCTGAGGCCCACCGGTCGCGGGCTGGTGTCGATGCACGGCAACAGCGCCGAGTGGTGCCACGATTGGCTGGGCTTCATCCCCGGCGGTCAAGGCGTCGACCCGACCGGTGCGGCCGACGGCCCCTGCCGCACCGTGCGCAGCGGCTCCTATCTGAGCGCCGTATCGCTATCGCGATCGGCCTGTCGCTCTGGCATGCCACCCGAGTTTGCCGCGCCCTATGGCGGCCTGCGGCTGGTGAGAACGCTGGTCGATGAATGAGCCGGAGCCAACCCCCTGGAAGCCCGACGCATCAGCGAGGAATGGGGAAGCCCGAGGCGTAAGCGAGGCGAATCGGACCGACGGTCTCTCGCGTATGCGTCGGGCTTCGAGAACACCAAGCGCATTAAACCAACTCACGAAACAACGCGACGAATCGCGCCGCGATGTCGTCGAGATTATGCTGCTCGACTATCTGCTGACGGGCCGACGCCGCTAAACGGTCGCGCAACGGCGCATCGTCCAGCACTCGGGCCAGCGCGGCTGCCAACTGAGCGTCGTCGTCGTAGTCAAACAGTAAACCGTTGACCTCGTGCCGCACCAGGTCGGCGCAACCTGGCACACGGCTCACCACGGGGCAGAGTCCGCTGGCCATCGACTCGAGCAACGAGTTCGGGCAGCCCTCACGCAGCGACGGCAAGACAAAGACGCTTGCCTGCCGAAGGACCGCGGGCACATCGTCTACCTGCCCCAAGAATTCCACATTGCGGAGCTGTTCACGATGTGACGTGGCAACTAATTCTTCGGCCAACGGACCAGGACCGGCGATCAAGAGCCGGTATCGCCCGTCGCCATTGAGTCTGCGCCACGCCCGCAACAGCGACTGCGGATTTTTGACATCGACGAGCCGCGCCAGATACAGCACGGTCTTCGAGCGATCAGAGGTCTCCGCAGCAGTGGCTTTAAAATGTTCCAGGTCGACGCCGTAGGGAACGGAATGCACTCGGTCTGGGGGGCAGCCCAAAGCAAGCAACTCGGCGCGCGCCTCCGAAGAAATGGCGATAAAGCAGCGGTTGTTGCGCACGAGCCGGCACAGCAGGTGGCTGCCGCGCGCGGCGCGGAGCTGTTGCACGTCGCCCGGCGGCCCGGTCAATGCCGGCACAACGATCGTCGGAGCGCCGAGCCAGCCGCAAATGAGCCCCGTCGCCACCGCCTCCCAGGGAACTTGCCCATCGACCACCACGTCGTATCGCCGCGAAAAACGAATGAGGTTCGCCGAGAGACTGCCGATAAAACTCAGGCCAAACAGCGGCCCCAGCGGGCAGGTGCGACTCACTCGGCGAATTTCCACGCCACGCAATGTTTCTCGCCTGGGCAAGCCGGGCACGCGGCGCGTGAGCACCAGCGGCTCATGTCCCCAGCGGGCCCAACGCTCGGCAAGTTGCTGCATTTGCCGCTCGGCGCCCCCCACCCGCGGATGAAAATGCGACAGGCAGATCGCGATCCGCAACGGCCGCTGGCCGTCGGCGGCCGCCATCACTCCGATCTCCATAGCCGAGCCAACAGACCGCATGCCTCGGGGTCGTGCTCCCACAGCTCCGCCCGCACAAACGGATAAAAGTCGTTCGTGCCGAAATACGCTTCGCTCGCTTCGGCGAAGTATTCTTGCGGATTGGTCAGGGCGTAGTGGCGCTCGCGGCGGCCATTAAACCGCAAAACGTTTTCATACGTTTTTGCGGCAGTCGCTCGGTCGAACGCCGCCCGCACTTGCTGGTTGTCGAACCCGCCCTCCAAAAACTGGTGGTGATAGCCGTGGGCCAGCTCGTGAAACACCATCCACGGTTGCTCGTGCGTCCACTTGAGAAAATTCTCGGCGTTGGCCAGCTCGACGCAGCGGGCTTTGTCGGGATTCATATCGTGCTCCCGCAGCCAACCGGCGTCGGGATGATACGCCATGCAAGGGTGGTGCGGCTCGGCCTCTTCGACCCAGATGACGATTTGCCGCAGCTTTTCGATGGCCGCCGGCGGCACGTTACGGGTAATCAGATCAAGCTGCTGCCCAAGCAGCTTGAAGGTGTCTTGGTAAAGCTGGGGCTTGTGCTTGCGGAACTGCCGATGGACCCGCACGGTCCAGCCCTCGATGTGTTCGATCGAATAGCCGCTGGTCGGCTCATAGGGAGCGGTCGAGGCGTGATCGGCGTCGTTCGCGGCAGCAGCGGCGGCACCGGCCAACATGCTGCAGGCAAGCCATGACAGATATGCACGATAGCTGTTTCGAGGTAGTGAGAAGATCATCACGTCGAACTTGAATGCGATGGGAATTTTGCCAAGCCCATCTTAATCGAGGCCGGCGCAGACCGCCATGCGCGGGGCCAATACCACCGGCCGTCTATGGAGGCTTGCCGGATTTCAACAAAGTCGAGCACTCCGCGACCCCAAGCCACATCGCAAATGCGGTGAGCACGATTAGGAGGCCGCGTAAGGACCAAGACATCCATCCTCTTCCCGCAAGGACCAAGACATCCATCCTCTTTCCGCGGACTCGCAATTATCGCACAGCATGTGCGAAGCAGCAATGCGCACCTGGGGTCGGCGACAAGGGCGGAAAAAGCGGAAGCTACCCAAACCACTTCAGAACGTTGCCGGCCCGGGGCTAATCTCTGCTTGGATGTGGGCAGACGACCCGGCAAAAATAAAGCCCCGCGTATACTTTCGGATCGATGTATACGCCGCTGCGGCCGCGCTTTTCAAGCCACGCGGCCACCTCGTCGAGCGGCACCTCGTGTACCTCGATTTCTTCGTGCTCGATGCCGCCGCCCGAAGAAACTTTCTCCAGCCGGCTGGCACGAAAGAAGGCGACGATCTCAGTGGCCAAACCGGCGGTGGGCGGGCCGGCAGTGAGCAACTCCATCGCCCCCGCCTGATAGCCGGTTTCTTCCAGCAGCTCGCGCCCCGCCGCCGTTTCAAGCTGCTCGGTCTCGGCGCCCTCGACGTCGCCCACCAGGCCGGCGGGCAATTCAACCACGCGCCGCCCGACCGGAATGCGGTATTGTTCGGTGAGAATGATTCGACGGTCGTCGGTCACCGCTACAATGACCACGGCGCCGCTGGCGCGCGTCCGATCGGCATATTCCCAATGCCCTTCGCGAATCAACCGCAGGTATTGGCCTTCGGCCAGCGTGCGGCGTTCGACGGGCGGGGTCTCTGGATCGTGGTTGGTTGTCATTCCAACGTCGCTGAGAGTTCGATGGCTCATCATGACGTTCGCCGAACGAATTGGCAACCACTGCTTCTTACCTTCGACGTCTGGTCGGTTTTGACATTCAGAATCGACAATCGCTTTGCATGTCGGCCCACCCTACGGCCCTAAACACACTATGACCCATATATCCAGGTGTAGCGGGTCAGGCGATGGACCTGTCGGCATCGACGCCTAGCCAACAAACGGCGGCCACGCCCAGCGCGGCGGCGTAGACGTAAAAGGCGGGGTCCCATTGGCCGCGGCCAATGTAACCAAGCCGCCCCATGTAGTCGGCAAACGCGCCGAGCAGCGCACTGGAGGCAAACGCTCCGGGCACACCCAGCGAATTCATCAGCCCGAACATCGCTCCTACATGCGGGCCGCTGATTTCGGAAATGGTCGGCCACCACGCCGCCTGCCCGGAGAGGATTGCAAAGTACGCCGCCGCGCAACACACCGTGGCCAGCCGCGCGGAGTCGCACGCCACGCTGGCGAGCATGGCCGCCGCCGCCACCGCCAGGCAGCAGACGCCATAGAGCCGATAGCTGAATCTCGGGCTGCCCGTGATGCGCACCAGCCAATCGTTCACCATGCCGCCGAACAAGCAGCCGGCCGCTCCGCCGCCCAGCGCCAGCGCCGAAAGCCAGCTTGATTCGGCCGAACTGACGCCGCGGGCCTGCTGCAGATACGTCGGATACCACGACATGAACATGTAGGCCACAAAGGCGCAGCACGTTTGGATGATGCCGAGCAGCCAGACGTTGCCGCTGGTGAGGACCAGCCGCCAGGGAATCGGCGGATGCTGCTCGGCGGCGGGCGCAGCTCGGTGATGCGCGCCGATCAACACACGTTCGGCCTCGTTCACCGCGGGGTGCTGGGCGGGGTCGTCGCGGAACCAGGCATAGAACAGCGCCGACCACATAATGCCCAACACGCCGAAGACCGCGAACGACCAGCGCCAGCCGACCAGCGAAATCAGATACTCGGCCACCGGCGGGGCCAATGTTCCGCCGAGCTGCGCCGCGCCGATCACAAATCCCTGCGCGCGGGCGCGCGCTTCGACGGGAAACCAGCGCGTGACGACCCGCGCGGCGTTGGGATAGGCGCCGGCCTCGCCCGCCCCGAACAGAAACCGCACCACCACCAGCATGGCCAGCCCGCTGGCCGCGCCGGTCAGCATGGTAAACGCCGACCACCAGAGCACGATGCGCGTCAGCACGCCGCGCGAGCCAAACCGATCGCCCCAGCGTCCGGTGGGCACCTCGAACAGCCCATACGCCACGGTGAACGCGCCCAGCACCCAGCCCATTTGGCTGCCACTGAGGTTCAGCTCTCGCTCGATCGGAATGACGGCCTGGCTGATGCAGACGCGGTCGAGATAGAGAATAAATGTCAGCGTGCCCAGAAACGCCAGCACGCCGTAACGCGCCCCGCTAGGCGGCACGGCGGGCAGTTCATCCCGTGGCGGATTTGCGGCCAAAATTGCAGGCCCTCGAAACGTCTTGGTCGGAGTGCCATCCACGAAGGCCACTTCTGCGACGGCGAACGCAGTGTTTTCATTGTTGACGCTCTGCGTCGCCACGTCTACACTTCAAACATCCTAGTTCACGGAGGTTCACCATGTCGGAAGTCGAGCTCCCTTCCGGGTTCGTTGGCAATGTCGCCGCTGGCGGCTTGCCGCTTGCCTCGCCGACTTGGTTCGCTCCGGCGGAACCGGCGCTTGTCTTTCGGTTCGGACAAACGTCGCTTTATCAAAACGATTGCATCGATTGGCTGAGCCAACGCGGCGAACGCTCGATTCACGCCGTGGTGACGGACCCGCCTTATGGACTGGTCGAGTACAGCCGTCGCGAGCAATCGAAGCTGCGGCGCGGGCGAGGAGGTGTGTGGCGCATTCCGCCGTCCTTCGACGGCTGCCGGCGATCACCGCTGCCGCGATTCACCACCTTGACACCCGCCGATTTGCGGAAACTCGTTGAGTTTTTCGCGAAGTGGGGGCGTTGCCTTCGTCGAGTGCTTGTGCCCGGCGCGCACGTATTCGTGGCTTCCAACCCGCTGGTCTCACACACCATTGCGACGACGCTGGCCGACGTGGGACTGGAACGTCGCGGTGAGATCATTCGGCTGGTAATGACGTTACGCGGGGGCGACCGGCCGAAGAACGCGCATGAGGAGTTTCCGGAGGTAACGGTGATGCCTCGGTCGATGTGGGAGCCGTGGCTGCTGTTCCGCGAGCCGCTTGAGGGCCGCGTGCAGGATAATCTGCGGCGCTGGAAGACGGGGGCGCTAAGGCGGCCCTCGCGACATCAACCGTTTGGAGACGTAATCGAATCGAGTCCCACGCAAAAACGCGAGCGCATGCTTGCGCCACATCCGAGCTTGAAGCCCCAAGCGTTTCTTCGCCAGATCGTTCGCGCGGCACTGCCGTTGGGCGAGGGCATCGTGCTCGACCCGTTCGCGGGGGCCGGATCGACGCTCGCGGCCTGCGAGCATGTGGGGTATGCGAGCGTCGGAATCGAGTTGGATGAGCAGTACGCGCAAATGGCGAAAGCGGCGATCCCCCAACTTGCGGCCTATCAGGTCGGCGCCAGGCGGTAAACCCAGTTTTCTCGGAACTTTTGCAGGCCCGCTGCATGCAAAGTAGCCGTCCGCGTGCCAAGATCGCCGCGTTCATTGCGGCGAAAATCCGTCAAAGCGACTTGGCCCAAATAAACCTCGGTGAATGTCATCGGGCGGCGATCGGTAGCGGGCTCGGTCTCAAGGTCAACGTCGTAGACGAATACGCAGAGCCATTGTGGGCGGGCGCCGTGCATGTCCACGGCGCCGCCGGACTTCCGCGTGCTTTTGATCTCGACGCCATCGGAACCTGACTTCACTGAGTTTTTTGGGTACCGGCCCTTCACCACCAGATCAGGATGACCGTTGAAGTATTCGTTGACTGTCAGCGATCGTGAGTGCTTCGCCAGGCTCGCCGTCAGCATGTCAGACAGCAAACCCGACATAATCGCCGGCCGCAGCATGTCGTCGAGACGCTCGAGACCCTTCGCTTCGAGTAATTGGTTCACATCGAAGAAGAAGTCATAAACGTCTTGCATCGCCAGATGAAAATCATGCGCGCGAAGATTATAAGGCAAGGAGACCTGAGCGTTGAAGTCCGCCTGCTCGACGGTGTTCTTTATAACCGGCACTTCGAAGCCCTTTGAACTCCGAGACCGGGCGCAGGATTCTCCCGTGACCAAAGTACACCGTCAAGTGCGTCCAGATTGCATCGCGCCTACTCTGACACCGAATATTGGCCCTTCGTGGCACCCGCCTCGTCGATGATCCGAACGAGGAATTCGCCGCGCGGCAACCATAGCGTTGGCAAGGGTTCGTCGGCAGTGTACTCCATTTGGTCCACCGGCACCGCGTCGGCAATCGCCTCTTGAGCATAAAACGCCTGAGCCAAATACGATGACCCCTTCGGCGGGCGCGCTTCCGTCTTGACGAGGTACGGCTTGCGTCGGCCACCCATTGCCAACCACGTCGGCCGGCCATTCTCGTAGCGGCTTCTGGGATGAACGACCATCAGATCGTAGACCTCGTCGGACAAATTGAACCACCGGCCTGTTGTCTTGTGGCGAAGCAGCACGGCTTTGTCGTTCGCAACCCCTTGCTCGATCGCCGAGCGGTAGTCCTTGCCGTCTTTCTCGGGCGCGCTGCGCTCGGTCATTGCGGTCTGGTCGATCGTCAGCGGATCAATTCCGGTGAGCTCCTTGAAGACGACCGCCATGAAGCGCACCTCGCCCTTTTTGCCGCCCAATTCCCACGTGTCTGCCTTCTTGCTGATATGGCCATAGCCGGCGTGAACGAGAATCTTGGCCTGAGGGTCTTTCCGCAGAATGCGCTCATACAGGTTTTTGGCCTGCCCTGCCTCGCGCGCATTTTGGGCGTTGAGCAACCCCTCATCCGCGAACGGATACTCATCAATAACCGGTTCAGGCATGCCCCGTTCATGCTCGTAGGGCACGACGTTGTATCCGAGACGCAGGGCGGTGCGCACCAAGTCGGCGTACACCGGCTCGCGCAAATAACCTCCGGATTTCATGGTTGGGTAGCCACGTGTCTGAAGCGCGCTGTCCTTCGCCGTCAGCGTCTCGGCCGCGAAATAGCGGAAGCCTTTCTTATATAACGACTCAAGAAGCTGAAGCGTAAAGGCGCGATGCAGCGGCACGTGATGGGCTTCGTTGATCATCAGCACCTGATGCCGATCGGCCAATTCCAGGACGCTCTCGACGGCATCGCACGCCTCATATTCGGCGAACGAAGCCGCCGGGCGCGCCTCGCCCGTGGCTTCGCCGGTCGGGAAACACGCGTCGTATGCTTCGACCGCCTTCTGATAACGCCCGATATACGAGTACTGCGCCCCCATCATTTGCAACAAGAAATTTCGCCAATCCCGATGATCTTGAAACCGGTCGAGCTCACTGTGGAGCAAGCGCAGATCCGCCAGATACTGGTGATTGGCGGCAGGCTCCCGAGGAAGTTTGGGCTGGTGTGCCTTCTGCCCTTGCTCGGGTTGAGTGGCGGCGACGCCGGCGGGTTCGGATGCGTTCAACGCGTCGCCCCACGCCGCGCCGAGAACCAGGCAAGCGACGAGAATTGTAGATCGGCCCATACAGGCAATCCGTTGCATCGGGACCGCCTTATTCGATTTCCAGAATCACTTCGACTTCGACGGCAATGTTGCCGGGCAGCGATCCCATGCCCACGGCGCTGCGGGCGCCGACGCCGTTCTCTTGGCCAAACACTTCGGCAAACAATTCGCTGAAGCCATTGATCACGGCCGGCTGCTGCTGAAAGTCGGGGGCGGCGTTCACCATGCCCAGCGTCTTCACTACCCGCCGCACGCGGTCAAGGCTGCCGAGCTTGCTCCGTAGCGAGGCGAGAATGGCCAGGCCCGTCTGCCGCGCGGCCTGATAGCCGGCCTGCTGGTCGAGATCGGCGCCGACGCGGCCGGTGATCATGGTGCCGTCGCTTTTGAGCGGCCCGTGGCCCGAGACATAGGCCATGTTGCCGACCACCACGACCGGCTGATAAACGCCGGCCGGCTTGGGCGCGGGTGGCAGTTCCAAACCTAGAGATTTCAGTTTCGCTTCGGCACTCATGTTCGCTCCAACCCGTGGTTTTCTGTCAATCGTTCGCCCGGTGGCGGATTGTAGCCGGGCGAACTGGAGCTTCGCAACCCAGGCCCCGAACCGGTAGTGCCCACCACAACCCTTGTTGAATCTTAAAGCCGATTAGGGAGCGCCGTCGCCGTCAACGTCTTTGCCGGCCTGGGCGAGTTTCATGAGCAGGTCGGCAATGCGTCCTTGCTGTTCGCTGAGCTCGAGATACTCGCGGCGTTGATCGGCCGAGGGCTGCTCGCCGGCGGCGCGCGATTGTTCCAGGGCTTGGGTGCGCGCGTTGACGTCGTCTTGCATCCATTGGAGCAACTTCAGCTCGGCCAGAGAATGAATGCCGCTGTTGGGCGGCGGGTTGCCCGCTGCCGGCTGACCCCCGTCGCCAGTATCACCGTCGCCGGCATCGCCATCGGCCTGCTGCGGATCATGGGCCGGTGGCTTGAGCGCGTCGAGAATATGAACGAACAGATCGAGTGCTCGCCGTTGGGCTTTCCGCACGTCGTCGTCGGCGTGATGTTCTTCCAGCCCCGCGGCGGCACGTTGCATCTGACGGACAGCGTCGTCGAGCGCCAGTTGGAACACGGGCGCGGCGTCGAGACCCTTTTGGGCCGCCTCGGTGTCACCGGCCAACTCGTGCTGGTTGCGACCAAGCTCTCCGACGCCAAGCGTTTCGGCCCGCGTCCATTCGCCCCGCGAGGCAAGCAAATCGGCGTAACGCTGCGTCTCGTCGAGCAGCCGCGCTTGACGCTGGTGGAGTCCCCGCAGATGGTCTTCAAGCCGGGCGATTTGCTCATGGGCCAGGTCGGCCTCGGCCTGGGCGCGGCGCTGGGCCAGCTCGCGTTGGGCTTGCTCGAGGTCTTGCTGGGCGTTGGCCGCCTGCTCGGCGGCGGCCTGCCCGTTGCCCTGTTGACCTTGCTCGCCGGCCTGGTCCATTTTGTCGCCGCCCCGCGCGGCGCTGCGTCCGGCCTGCTCGGCCTGCAAACGCGCCAACCGCCGCGCCAGCCGTTGCGTCTGTTCGCCAAGCTGCCGCTGCTCGCGCGTCAGGCGTTCCAGCTCGCGGCGTGCCGGCGGCTGTTCGGCAGACTGCGGCGCGGCCTCCCATTTCTTGCGCAACCCTGCTTGGCGCTGCCGCAGCCCGGCCAATTCGCCCTCTGCCTCGCGCAGCTTTTTCACCAGCCTGCCGGCTTCGTGCTCGCGGCGGTTGGCCAGAGTGTCCAGCATCTCTTGCAAATCGTCGGTCACGCGGCGCTGGTTCTGGGCGGCCTGACCCATTTGATTGGCTTCGAATTGTCGGCCCGATTGCCGCATGGCCCCGGCGATCGCACGCTCGCGCGATTGCGTCAAGGCATCCGAGATCGCGCCGACCGCCATGGGGTCGGCGGCGGCCTGATCGTCGATGGTGTGCTGCATGCGCTGCTGAATCTTGTCGAAGCGGCGAGCCAGTTCCAGTTGCCGCGCTCCCAGCTTTTTCAGGTCGGCCTGCTGCTGCACATCGAGGTCTTTCAGGTCCTTGGTGAGCGTCTGGCGAGCCACGGCGGCCGCTTCGGCGTTCAGTTCCTCTTGCTCGCGGCGCAACGCGGCGATCTCGCGGTGAAAGCGGCGATAGTTGTCCCACTGGGCCATCTCCGCGGTCAGCCGTTCGAGCGTTTCGATCACTTCCTGCTGATGGCCGCCCGCCGACGCCAGGGCGCCAAGCGCCGTCGCCCCGCCAGCGGATTGTGCCGCCTTTAAGCCGGCCGTCAGATCGTGCGCGATCAAGGGCAGCTCGTCGCGGCCCAACCGCTGCACCTCATCGAGCAGCGAGCGCATTTGCCGCTCGACGCCGGGACTGTCTGCCTTGTTGTTCGTCAGATCGTCCAGCAGACCGGCAATCTGCTGGACCACTCCTTCGCTGGGGCTGACCAGCCCGCGTTCGACCTGCCGCTGGATCAACTCGGCCGCTTGCAGGTGGTCGAGGTCTTGCTTGTTCGCCTGGCCGACCTGCCGCAGTTGGATTTCGACGCCCGACACCTGGGCTCGGGCGTCGCGTTGCAATTTCAGAATGCGCGTGAGCTCGTTGACCAGCGAATTCTGCCGCTCGGCCAGCCGCTCTTGCAGCTCGTCGAGCGTGATGATCGTCAGCCGCCGGGGCTGGCTTTGGCCAAGAAGCGGATGGTAATCGGTGGCGGTGGCATACAGCGTCAGCTCGGCGCCCGCCGCAAGCCGCAACGGCTTCAGCTCCAACCGATGCTCGAACGTGCGCGATTCGCCGCCGGCCGCGGGCCCCGCCGCGGCGGCAGCCTCGCTCACGTGCGCCGGGCCTTCATAAACGGCAATTTCCGCCTCGGGATCGGCCGACTTGTCACTGCGAGAGAAACGTAAGCCGACTTCATGAATCGCCAGGTCGTCTTTCACGACCACGCGCACCGGCAAGGAGGCCTCGGCCGTGACAAACAAGTTGGCCGCCGGCTCTTCGACGACAACTGCCGGCGCGGTGTCTTCGACCGCGCGAATTTCAAACCGCCAACGCTCTCCGCTGGAAAAGCCTTCGGCATCGGTCAACTCGAGCCAGTAAGCGCCCGACCGCTGCACGACGAATTCGCGCCCGCCCGCGACGGGCAAATGAAAATGCCGCCCGTCCTCGCCCACCACGCCTGCGATCTGGTCTTCGTCTTCCCTGCGCACGGCCACCGAGCGCAGCGGCTTGGTGGACCGCCCGGAAAGCTCCACGCGCGTGCCGGTCAACGCCCGCAAATGCGGATCGGACGACTCGCTCGGCCAACCGGTGTACTCTGGATAATGCAGCCTGACCGACAACTGCTCGACGCCCGGCGGCTCGACGACTTCCAACTCGATCCACGGCATCGAATCGTCGTCGCCCCCCACGGCGCGATAGGCGAAGGGCCGAGTCACATGCTCTTTGCGGGCAAACATCAGCCGATCGATCGCGTGCATGCGCTCGGTCACTTCCTGCGGATCGCCGTCGGCCGACGCGTAACGATAGTGAATCTGCACGTCGTCGGGCAGACCGGCGCCTTGAGTGTCGCGCAATTCCACTTCAAAGGTTTGGCCGGCCGCCAAGCGCCTCACCGGGTTGACGAAGGCCAGATGATTCTGCTTGGGCCACTGAGCGCTTCCCCATGGGTTGAAGAGCCGGACGAGCGCAAGACGGCTCGCCGCCGGATCGAGCGCCGCCAGCAGCAGCGCACCGACCAGGGCGACGCCGGCCACCGCAGCCGCGCGATGCGCCGGCCGCCGGTCGAGGGCGGCCTCGAGGTTGACTCGGTCGAGCTCCGCCGCGGCCTGAGCGATGACCGCGCGGCGCAGCGCCGCCGATCCCGCATAACGGTCGTCTTCCGGCTGGCCGAGAAACCGCATGGCGCTGGCCAGGCGATCGGCGTCAATGGGCAGTCGCCGCCCGACGCGGAGGGCCAGATCGACCGCGCCGCGGCGGACGCGCAGACCGGGCAACACAAACCGCCAGCACGCCCAACACGCCAAAACCACCAACGCGGCCAGCGAAAGGACGCGCAAACCAGGATCGCGCAAGTGAACGAGCCAATCGACCAGGCAGAACGCCACCAGCGCGGCGATCACCACCGTCGCCAACCGCGCGCAGGCATAGAGCAAGGTCAAGCGCCGCGCTTGCCGTCCGAGTGAGCCGAGCTTTGCTTCGAGCGGATGCGGCATAACGCGGCGAGCTAGAGGATCTGCGTCCAAACGTCCTGCCTCGATTATATCATTCGCCTCAGGGTTTATCCCAGCCGGAGATGGCCTCTGCCTGCCGAATGCCCGCTATTTGCCAAGCAGAATGGCAACCAGCGCCAGGCCGGTGATGACGATCGAGATTGCCAGAGCGATGCGCGCCAGGGTGCGCGTCCACCCGGGGCTTTTGAGCGTAAGCAGCACCGTGATCAATGACAGAACGGCGCCCACGAACGGTGCAATGCACAACAGCAGCGACGCGATGGCGAGAAACTTGACGACAAACGAAACATCGTGCGAGAGAAACTGGTCCAGCTCATCGCCGCGGTATTGCGCCAGTTCATCGAGATCGACGCTAGACCGCAGCTTCGCCCGACAATTTGAGCATTCGACGAAGGTGTTTCGAACGGTGAAAAGCTTCAGGAAATAAAACGCGCACAGGTCGTCTACCTGGCGGTAGGCGTTTGCGCCAATCGCCTCGGCGCCACATCTCGGGCACCGGATGATGATCGGCGGTCCTGGTTCTTTGCGCGATTTTGCGACGAGGATGACGTCCATTGCTTCACGTTGCCTTCTGGGCCTTCAACGTCGAATCAACTTTTGCCGCACAGCGACGATCCAGCTTATCCGAAGACGTGGTCAGCTCCAAGTTCGGAGGCCTGGGCGCCGGTTTCCCGCGGCCGCGGATTACACTACGATGGAGTATCCTTCCTTGCTCAAAGTTGCAACGTTCGCGTCCCCCAAGAGACGCCGCGTGGTATCGCACACGTTCATCCAGGCATGAGCCATGAGCCACGAATTCATCGCCATCCCCGACGCCGACGTGCCCCGCGCCGGCGATCCGCTGTTCGACCATCTGCTGGCGACCTATGCCAGCGAGACCAACAAGACGGCGAGCGTATGGCGGGCCGTGCCCGACGCCTTGCTCGAGTTCAAGCCGCACGAGAAAACCAACACAATCCGAGCAATCATGGCCCACCAGATTCTTTCGGAGCGGCGTTTTTTCGCGCAGTTTGTCGGCCTCGACGAGCCGGCGGCCGAGACCTTGTTGCCGCCGGGCGACGCACCGCGCGTGCGGCAATACATCGACCAATATGCGCGGTTGGCCCGGCAGCGATTGCCACGGCTGGCGTCGGGCACGACCGAGTGGTGGCTCGCCGAAGTGCCGTTCTTCGAGGGCCTGCGCCGCCAACGTGTTTGGGTGTTTTGGCGGCGTGTGCTGCACACCTGCCATCATCGCACGCAAGTTCAGACCTGGCTTCGTCTGGCCGGGCAGCACGTGCCCGCCATCTATGGGCCATCGGGCGACGAATCCTCCGGCCACGCCGACCCGACCTATTCCGTGGAGGCGGCCCAGCGAGCGTGAGCCGTCACGCCTGAATCATCGTTCCCGAACGGGCGTATCGGGATGTCGTAGGTGCAGGATTTGGCGATAAAGCGAGGGCCCGCGGCCCGCGCCGCGGTCGATCAAGGCGCGGATCACATGCCGAGCGGCGGTGGCTCGCGGACTAACGGCGGCATCGGGCGGGGCGTCGGGAATCGCTTTGACCAAGTCCTGCGCCCAGCGCGCGTCGGTCAGCGCAAAGGCTGCCCAAATCTGCCGAGGCGAGGCATATTGCTCGCCGGCTGCCGAAAGCGTGCGAATTCTCGGCGCCAGCGGTTCCAGCAGCGCGCGGGCCGTTGGCCGGTCGTAAGGCGCCACGGCCAGCGCCATTTGGGCGATCTCCGCTTCGTACCAGGCCCCGGATCGCCCCGCGCCGGCCTGGGCGGACGCATGGCCAACGCCCGAGCCAGATAATGCTCGAGTAGCGCGGGACTGACTCGCTCGACCATCACCAGCAGCGCGGCGGCCGTGCCACAGGTGCTGTCTCGTTGATCCGCGGTGCCGTCGGCCAACGATTGCTCAAGAAGGTGGAAAGCTGCTTCCAGCAGCTTTTCGGCGAGGTCTGAGTTCGCGTCTACCTGCGCCTCGGCGATGAGGCCAAGACCATAGGCCCGCCAGGTGGGCCTCTGGAACTTCATCGCGATTCGCGCAGCCCGCTCAGGATCGACCCGCGCCATGCGGTGCACGGCGCCGGCGCCATAGACGAAGCGGAGGTTTGCCATTTCCATTCGCTCTAGAGCCGCTTCGGCCTCGGCGGGGTTTTCGGCGGCGAGACTCCGGGCGACATCGGCCAGAAACCAATCGCGTTGCGGCCTGCGGAGCTTTTCGGCCAATGCAAATGCGCCGTGCACGTCGAGATAGGCCAGGGCGGGCGCGAGCCTGCCTCGCCAATAATCGCCGTTCGGCATGCCGTCAATAGGAACTGCGGCCAATTGGTCGCGGGCCTCGCGCACGATCGCCATACCCACCTCGCGATCGCCCAGGTCGAAAAATCGTTCGCCAATTTCGCCTAGAATTGGAATTCGCATCGCCGGCTCGTTCACGGCTCGCGCAGCCAACAGGGCCTCGGCCAAAGCGCTGCGTTGCTGGTCGGGCGTATTGCCGGCTGCGTCAAAGGCAGCCAGGCAAAGCGAGCAACGCGGATACATATCGTCCATCTCCTGGGCCAGCTCGATCGCCTGCTCATGTGTCAAAACCGCCGCGGCCCAGGGCAAGCGCAAGCCGCGATTGCTGCACAACGCCCGGTGCGTGGGAATCGGAAAAAGCGCCGTCCAGTCGGTACTCGGTGGAAGCAATCCATTGGCGGTCTGATTCGCTCCCGCGCAGCAGCCGATCGCGGATCTCCGCAAACAACGCACGGCAAACTTCATCTTCGCCTGCTGCGTCAACCGAAGACAACTGCGTAGCACCGCGCACCGGCGCGGCGGTGTCGCGCTCCAGGACAATGCGCGCGTCGTTCGTATCGCCGTCGAGGCGTTCCGCTTGTAAGCGGGCGCCGTCGTGGTTAACCAACAACCAAGCCGGTCCTTCATAGAGGCCCTCGATGCGGAATCGTCCTTTGCCGTCGCACGTGGCGCGGGTACGCCGCGGCCCATCGCCCGACTGCATGACGACTGCGCCAGCCATCGGTTTGCCAGTACCGTCGACAACGTGTCCCGTTACCACGCGCAACCGCGGCGTCGGGGCAAGCACGATGTCGCCGAAATCGGTGGTGCGCCACGTAGAAGGTTCGATAGGCTCGGTGCGGACGGGCATTATTCCCCGGGCATCGACTTCCACGCGATAGCCGCGATCGGGCCGAAGCTGTTTGGGGGTGCCGAACCGGCCTTCCGCATTGGTGTAGAGCCGTTCGACGCCATTGAAAGCAACAAAGGGTTCTTCGATCGCCCGTCGATTCTGTTCGAAGCGAATCGGAAGCACCCGCACACCGGCCCCGGCAATTGGATGCCCGGCGGTGTCGATCGCGCGACCCGACAGCGATAGAGCGGCAGCCGGGTCAACCGTCACGGTGACCGGATCCGGGTCGTGTACATTGCCGATCACGGGCTTGGTAGAAACGCCGGCGGCGCTGTAAGCGGTGACTCTGACGTTGGTGTCCGTCGCCACATTTGGCAGCATGAAATTGCCATCGCGGTCGCTAAGGGCGTAAATCGTGCGGTCGGCGCCCTCATCCGACGAGGGACATGCTCCGATCACTTCGGCGTCGGGAACGGGCCGGCCCGCGGCATCGACCACGCGGCCAACCAGCGTCGCACCGGCCGCAGCTACCAAGGGCTTGAAGGTCATCATCTGGGCGCCAGCGGGCACAGACTCATTGGGAATTATCGTGTTCGGAAAGTAGTAGCCCGAAGGCAATCGAGCAAACCTTAAATGCGTTAAACCCGGCAATAAATACCCAGAGTATTCACCTGCCTCATTGCACTCCAGGGTTGGTGCGTCGGGAACCATGCCCAGCGACACGCTTGCCCCGGCAATCGGGCGGCGATCGGCCTGGTTGATTACCATGCCGTGAATATGAACGCCATGCTGGAATCGAATGACCGCTTCGTTGCTGATGCCCGCCTCGATTTGCTGTGTTCCGTGATAGGTGCTCAGCAGCGGCGAATCGGGCGGAAGCTCCGCGGTTACTTGCAACACGCCGGCGGCGATCACGGGCGCGCGGAACTCGCCAGCGGCGTCGGTAGTCAATTCGGCCAGTCCGCCACCGGCCAGCTCATCGCGCGGCTCGACCCAGGTGGCCAGGCGGACGCGAGTCGCTGGCAATGCCGCGCCTTGGTCATCGACGAGCCGCCCGCAGATCGACCCGACCGGTGACAAGTCAAGCGTACTGAGGCCGCCCGCGGCCGGCCTGCTCAGCGCGGCCCATTGCGTGCCGAATTCCTGGACATCGACCCGAACGGTGCGCAATTTCTCGCCGCTCGCGCCGGGCAACTCGACTTCGCCCGAGGCATCGCTTACGCCAATCAACCGCTCGCTCAATTCGGCGGGCAGCGCAATGCCGTCAATCTGATCGACCCGCAACCGAGCCCTAGCCACCGGCTGATCCTCGGGCGATCGAACGCGCACGCGGTTGTCGTGCGGTGGGCCGAGCGCCACGCGAATCGGCGCGGCGCGGGCCGGCCAATAGCGCTCGATCAAGCGTGTTTTTATCGCTAATCCGGACTTGTGAACAGCCAGGGCCAGCCAAGTCGGGCCGCGCCCGTGCGGCGGCGGCGCTTCGACCGGCAAGGCGACGGCGAACTCGCCCGTGTCGCTCGTTTGCGTGTGCGCAACGAGCGCCGGTGGCCGGCGCATTTTACCTCCCAGACCAAATAGCGCCGCGCGTCCCAGAGGCGGACCATCGAACAGGTAAACATCGGCTCCAATCACCGGCTGGTTCTGGGCATCGACCACCGTGCCGACGACGGCCGGCACGTCGTCGGCGATGGCGCCTAGAGAAGCACTCAGCACAACGAACGCCGCGAGCGACATGATTGGGCTCCTTATTTCCCGGCAGGCCAAGCTTAGCCGTTGTTCGAGCGGCGAGCAAGCGGCTGGCGGCCCATTGTCAGCTTTCGCTCCGCGAAAGCTCGTTCCGATTCTGAGCGCCGGAATGCGTTTCTTTCGCGGAGCCCCGTCATCCGTTTCTTTCGCGGAGCGAAAGACGACATTCGCCAACAGCGCGCCCGTGCCGGTGGCTGGGGCAGAGCCCCAGCGATGCCCCGGCGTAATTCTACCGGGGCATCGGCAAGCCTCTGCCCCGGCCACCCGAGCATCTACGCGGGCTTCTGCGTTTTGCATTCCGACCTTCGCGTGCATCGATAGCCTCAAAACGTCCGCACCGGCAGGTCGGGGTGGCGACGACCGAGATACTGCCGATAAATCCACGGCCCACGATCGGCGCCGCGGTAAAGCAGCGCGAGAATGACCAACCGAGCGGCGCTGGCCCGTGGGCTGACGGCCACCTCGGGCGGAGCGGCCGGCAGCGTCTCGATGAGCTGCCCGGCCCAGGCGGCGTCGGTCAGCGCGAAGGCCGCCCACAGCAGGCCGTGACGCATTTCAGCAGATGGCGAGCCGGCCGCCGACAGCGTGCGCATCCGTGCCGCCAGCGGTTCCAATAATGCTCGCGCCACCGGCCGGTCGTAAGGCGCGATCGCCAACGCTATCCCCGCGATCGTGCTCTCGTAGTCGCCGTTGGCATCACCCCGCGCCGGCCGGGGCGGACGCATGGCCAACGATCGAGTCAGGTAATGATCGAGCATTACCGGTACGACCCGCTCGACAACCGGCAGCAGCGCGGCGGCCGTCACACAGGCGCCGCCCGGCGTATTGGCCGTGCCGTCGGCCAGGGATTGCTCGAGTTGCTGATAGGCTTCTTCCACGAGGCGGGCGGCCAATTCTGGATTGACGCCGGCTTGCGCGTGGGCGACCAGTGCCAGCCCCTCGGCCCGCGCGCTGGCCAGTGAGTGTTTCCGCGCAATGCGTGCGGCCCGCTCGGGATCGACCGCCCCCATGCCCTGAACCGCGCCCTCGCCCTCGAACCTCGTCATATCCATGCGTTCAAATGCCCGTTCCGCCGCCACGGGGTCTTCGGCGGCCAGACTGCAAGCGACGTCGCCCAGAAACCAGTCGTGCAGGGTGCCGCGAGATTTTTCGCAAAGCTCGAAGGCGGCGGGCGCATCGACGTAGGCCAACGCCCCGGCGATTCGTGCCCGCCATTCTTCGCTGCGAATCACTCCTTCCGGCGTGGCGGTCTGCCGGTCGCGGGCCTCGCGCACCAGCGCTGCGCCTGCCTCGCGATCGCCTCGATCGAAAAGCCGCTCGGCGATATAGCTCAGCCAGTAGATCCGTAAAACGGGCTGTTCAATGGCCCGCGCGGCCAGCAGCGCCTGGGCCAACGCCTCGCGCTGCCGGTCGGGCGACTTGGCCAGGCGATCGGCAGCCGCTACGTAGAACACCGAGCGAAAGACCATGTCGGGGGCGGCCCGCGCCAGCTCGACGATTTGCTCCGGCTTCAATAGATAAGTCAGGCGAAGTTCGGTATCGTTGGCAAAATACAATAGGGCCTGGAGCTTGGTCTCATCAAACCTGCCGTCCAAAATCGCCTCGACCGCCGTGACCCATTGCGGACCGGCGTGGGGCCATTGATCGGGCCAGCGCTGGAGCCTCGCCCGATAATCGTCGAGCAGCGCCCGAACGACTGTTTCCTCGCCGGGCAGATCAATCGGCGCCCAAGATGCCCGGCGTGGCTCAGCGGCGACATTTTCGCGCAGCACGATGCGGATGTCGTTCGCGTCATTTGCGATTGGCTGGCCCTGCAAGCGGCGGCCCTCACATTCGACGAACAACCAGGCCGGTCCTTCGTAAACGCCCTCGATCCGAAAACGTCCGTCGGCGTCGCAGACGGCCCGCGTGCGGCGCGGTCCATCGCCCGACTGGCTCACCACCGCGCCTCCGATGGGCTTGCCGTCTTCGTCGAGCACCTGGCCGGCGACCGAGCGCAACTGCGGCGTGGGCGAGAGCACGATGTCGCCGAAATCGAGCGTGCGCCAGACAGCGGGATCGATCGTCTCAGTGCGGACGGGCGTAATGCCCGGCGCGTCGATTTCGATGCCGTAGTTGCGATCGGGCGAAAGCTGCTTGGGGGTCGCGAAGCGGCCCTCAGCGTCGGTATCAATCTGCCCCCTGCCATCGAACGACAGAAAGCTCGCGCGCGGGCGGCGCTCCCGCGTTTCGGCGATGATGCGCACCGCGGCGGCTGCGACGGGCCGGCCCTTGGCATCGACCGCGCGGCCCGATGCCGACAGCGCGCTCTCGGGCGACACAGGCACGGTCACCCAATCGGCGCCGCGCACGTTCACTTCGACGGGCGCCGCGGTCACGCCGCGGACGCTCGCCGCCGTAAGGCTCAACTTGCCGTTGGGCGGAACGCCTTGCAGCATGAAATTGCCGTCGCGGTCGCTCAGCGCGAAAAACACTCGACTGGCGTTATCGGGCATGGCGGGATCGGGACGCGGCAGCTCGCCCACCACTTCGGCGCCGGCGACCGCCTGACCCGCCGAATCGACGACCTGGCCGGCGAGCGTGGTTCCCGCCGCCACCCGCAGCGGCTCGAGGGTGATTTCCTTTGCGCCTTCGGGCACGGCTGGCGTGGGCATCGATTGGGCGGGAAAGTAATAATCCGGCGGCAGGCGCACCACGGCCCGCCCGACAAGGCCGGGCAGCACATAGCCCGAAAATCTGCCGGCCTCGTCGCATTCAACCGTCAGACGCCGCCGCGGCACGCCGAACGACAACAGGTCTACCACAGCGCCGGTGATCGGCCCGTCTTCGGCCTGGTCGACGACCGCCGTCTGCACGCGCACCCCATGCTGGAATCGGACAACCACCTCGTTGGTCATGCCGGCCTCGACCTGCAGCGTGTCTTGATAAGTGCTCACCAGCGGCGAGCCGGCGGGCAGCTCCACAGCCAATTGCAAAATACCAGCGGCCATGGCGGGCACGTGGAAGCGGCCCTCGGCATCGGTGGTCGCTTCGGCCAGGCCGCCGCCCGCCAGCTCGTCGCGCGGCTCGACCCACGTGGCCAATTGAACGCGCGTCGCTGGCAATGCCGCGCCTGCGTCATCCATGAGCCGACCGCGGATCGCCCCGACCGGCGAGAGGCTGACGGTATTCGCCGAGTGGTTCGTTTGCGCTAGCGCCGCCCATTGCAAGCCGAACTGCCGCGACTGGACGCGCACGGTGCGCAACCCTTCGCCCACGACATCGGGCAGTTCGGCCTCGCCCGCGGCATCGCTTTCGGCGCTTAATCGCTCGTTCAGCCTGGCCGGCAGCGGAACGCCATCGATCTGATCGACCCACAGCCGTGCTTGCGCAACGGGCGCACCGCCCTGCGAGCGAACCTGCACGCGGTTGTTGCGCGGCGGCAGGAGCACGACGCGAATCGGCGCCGCGCGCGACGGCC
The DNA here is from genome assembly GCA_025927475.1 of Pirellulales bacterium. GTDB lineage: Bacteria > Planctomycetota > Planctomycetia > Pirellulales > JAICIG01 > JAICLL01. The sequence goes on along the minus strand of JAICLL010000002.1, from coordinate 107,435 downwards.
AATAGCGCGCAATCAAGCGCGTCTTCACCGCCAGCCCTGGTTTGTGAACCGCCAACGCCAGCCAAGACAGCGAGCTGGCGTAAACCGGCGGCAAGTAGACGGGCAAGGCGACCGAGAATTCGCCCTCGGCGTTGCTTTGAGCCTGAACGATCAGCGTAGCCGGCTGCCGCGTCTTCGCTGCGTCGTCGAGCGCCACCGTGCGGCCCACTGGCGGGCCATCGAACAGGTAGATATCCGCCCAGGCGACGGGCTTGTTCTGAGCGTCGACCACCGTGCCCACGACCGCCGGCACATCGTCTGCCGGGCTGACAAGGGAGGCCGTCACAAGAATGATCGCCGCGAGCGACATGGTATCGGCTCCTTTTCAACCGGGCAAGCCAAGCCTAACCGCTGTTCGAGCGGCGAGCAAGCGGCTGGCGCCCATTGTCGGCTTTCGCTCCGCGAAAGCACGCTCTGCCGGAATGCGTTTCTTTCGCGGAGCCAAAGACGACAATGCCACGCTCCTCAAAACGGCAAACACTGGCCCGACTGTATAAGATTCATCAACCACTGCATCCCTCGGAGAAACCGCCGTGCGTCGATTCGATGACAGATCACTTGTCCAGCCCCATTGGCTCGCCGCGGATGATTCGCCGCGCGATCCAGACCTCGGCCGCCCATCGGCTCGCTCCAGCAATTCCCGCGACGGTGAATTGCTCGACGCCTATTCACGGGCCGTCATCGGCGTGGTCGAAGCGATCGGTCCGGCGGTCGTTGCTGTCGGGCGCGGGCGCGGACAAGAGTCGGGGGGCGTCGGCTCCGGCGTGCTGATCAGTCCCGAAGGACACGCGCTCACCAACAGCCACGTCGTGGGCGGCCAGCGCCGTGTCTTGGTAACGACGTACGACGGCGATGCCTTGGAGGCCGAAGTTGCCGGAGACGATCCGGCGACCGACCTGGCTCTGTTGCGCGTGAATGCCCGAGAGTTGCCTCACGCCTCGCTGGGCGAATCAGCCGCGTTGCGGGTGGGGCAGATTGTGGTCGCGGTGGGCAACCCGTTTGGCTTTCAATCGACGGTGACCACCGGCGTGGTCAGCGCGCAGGGCCGCTCGCTGCGCAGTCAGCAAGGGCGGCTGATCGAAAACGTGGTGCAGCACACCGCGCCGCTGAACCCGGGAAATTCGGGCGGGCCGCTAGTCGATTCGCTTGGGCGCGTGGTGGGCATCAACACGGCGATCATCGCCCTGGCCCAGGGTCTGGGCTTCGCCGTGCCGGCCGATACCGCGCGGTGGGTGGTGGGCGAGGTGCTCGCACACGGCAGCGTGCGCCGCCCCAGGCTCGGGCTTTCGCTCACCATGCGCCCCATGACGCGCGAGCGTGCCCGGCGGCTCGATTTGCTGGTCGAAACGGCGGTCGAAGTGGGGGCAGTCGAGCGCGCTGGCGCTGCCGATCGCGCGGGTGTGAAGTCCGGCGACCTGATCGTGGCCATCGACGGCCGGATTGTCGCGAGTCTCGACGACGTGCATCGGCTGCTGCTGCGCGCGCGAGGCGGCGCGGTGACGTTGACGATCGTGCGGGGTTCGCGGCAGTTTGAGGTTGCCGTTCAGCCGCGGCTGGCGGAATGATCAGCACGTATTTGCAGGCGGCTCGCCTTAACTTGATGCGTATGGAGACTCACTTCGCTCGGCCCACCCTACGCGCCTTTTGCTTTTTGACTTTTGGCTTTCCCCGTCGTGCGACAACGTCCTGGCCACAGTCGGTCGGGAAATCGGGCGGTCGGGAAATCGGGCGGTCGGGAAATCGGGCGGTCGGGAAATCGGGTGGTCGGGAAATCGGGTGGTCGGGAAATCGGGCGGTCGGGAAATCGGGAAATCAGTAGCCAACCGTCGCCGGCGTATCGGGGTGCCGCCGCTGCAAACAGCGCAAGTAAACCCACGGCCAGCGCCACGCGCCACGGTGCGTCAGGGCTTCAATCACATACCGGGCGGGGGCTGCGCGCCGGCTGCCGGCCGCGCCGGGCGCCGGTTCGGGAAGCTGCTGGATGAGTTCGAGCGCCCACGGCGGATCGACCAGCGCCGCGGCTGTCCAATACCGCTGGCTCACCGTCGCCAAAACCGGCTTCCCCGAGTGCATGCACGCCGCCAAGGGTTCCAGCAGCGCCCGCGCCGTCTGCCGGTCGTAGCGCACGATGGCAAGCGCCATCTCGGCGATGGCGCCTTCGTAGGAACCCGTCAGATTGTCTTGGGCGGGGCGCTGCGGACGCGGCGGACGCATGGCCAACGCCCGAGCTAAATAATGATCGATCATCGTGGAATCGACCCGCTCGACCATCACCAGCAGCGCGGCCGCCGTGCCGCAAGGGCTATCGCGCGCGTCCGCCGTGCCCTCGGCGAGCGATTGTTCCAACAGCGCGTAAGCCTCTTCAAGCAACCGGGCGGCAAGCGCCTGATTGGTGGCCGCTTGGGCGTGGGCGATCAACCCCAGCAGGTAGGCTTGCCGCGAAGGCAGTGAGAATTTGCTTGCGATTCGCTCAGCCCGTTGGGGATCGACTGTGGCCATGCGATACACTGCTCCGGCGCAGTACTCAAAGCGGTACTGCCGCACCTGTTCGATGGCCTGCTCGGCGACTGCGGGATTTTCGGCGGCCAGGCTACTGGCCACGTCGGCCAGAAAGATATCGCGCTGAGTCGTGCGCGGTTTCCGGGCCAACGCCAATGCGGCGGGCGCATCGACATGGGCCAGCGCCGCCGCAATCGTGCCTTGCCACACGTCGGGATCCAGACCATTATCGACCTCCCTGGCCAATTGCTCACGCGCTTCGCGCACGAGCGCCGCGCCAATCTCGCGATCACCAAGGCCGAAGAACCGAATGCTGACTTCGCACAAGACGAGGCCTCGATGATATGCATCATCAACGGCCCGCGCGGCCAACAGCGCCTCGGCCAAGGCCCCGCGCTGCAGTTTGGGAGCGTCGACGAGTGCATCGCAAATGTCCAGAAAAAGGAAGGCGCGCCGGTATGGATCGGTCACCGCGTCGGCCAGCTCCTGTAGTTGCTCGGGCGTGAACCACATAAAAGCCGGCGCGCCCCCGAAATTCATGTCGAAGTGACCATCGGGCGCCTTGGAAAGCTTGCCGTCCAGCAGGTAGTCAATCGTTGCCACCCAGGGCCGACCCATGTTAACCGCGCCGCTTTCTCGCTCGAGGTAAGCCCGATTCTCTTCGAAAAGCGTGCGGATTACCGCCTCATCTTCTGGCTCGGCCGCCAGCCGCGCATGTCGCACCGGGGCCGGCTGCGCCGCGGTCTTGCTCCGTAAAACGATCCGCGCTTCGCTCGCCTGCCCGGCGATTCGCTCGGCCTGAGAGCCGAAGTCGTCGTGACTGGCGAAAAGCCACGCCGCGCCCTCATAGACGCCGTCGATGCGAAATCGCCCTTCGGCGTCGCTGACTGAGCGGGTGCGGCGCGGCCCATCGCCCGACTGTTTGATGATGACGCCCGCGACCGGACTGCCCGACTTATCGACCACTTGTCCGGCGAGCGAACGCACGCGCGGCACCGGCGTCAGCACAATCTCGCCGAAGTCGGTGGTCGGCTTGGTCGTCGCTTCGATCAGCTCGGTGCGTTCGGGCATCATGCCTAAAGCATCGATGTCGATTTGATATCGTCGGCCGGGCCGCAGTTGCCTGGGGGTCGTGAATCGGCCCGAGGCGTCGGTGTAAAGCCGCACGTGGCCGTCGAACGTTACATAACCATCATCGGGCGAAAAAGGAGACGACCGCTGAAGCATGCGGACAGCGGCGCCGGCGATAGGGCGGCCCGCGGTATCGACCACACGGCCCGACAAGCTCCACGCGGCGCTGGGATCGACGGTGAGCGTGAGCCAATCGCGGTTGGGCGTTGGGACGACGAGCGGCTCCGTAGTGGCCCCGGCGGCGCTCACGGCCCAGAGCTGCACATCCGCATTCGGCGCTACGCGCGTCAGCAGGAAATTGCCGTCGCGGTCGCTGCGAGCCGTGGCCGCGTATTGGCCCCGAGCGAGCTTAGGGCAAACGCCGATCACCTGGGCATCGGCCACAGGGCGGCCGGTCTTATCGACCACGCTCCCCACGAGCGTTTCGCCGCGCTTGACCCGAATGGGATCGAGCGTCACTTCCGTGGCGTCTTCAGGCACCGAGTCGTCGCGCGCGGCCCGCTCTCGATCGTAGTAATCCGGCGACAGCCCGACCAACGTCAGAGAGGCTTGGCCTGGCGGGAGATAGCCGGAATACTTGCCGGCTTCGTCGCATTCAAATACCGCCCCTAGCGGCACCCATCCTGCCCGCACGAAGCCGAACGAACGCACTGCGCCCGCGACCGGACTGCCATCGGCCTCATCGACCACGGTGCCGCGAACGCGGACGCCATGCTGAAATCGGACCACCACTTCGTTGGTCGTCGCCGCCTCCAGCGATTGCGTGTCATGATACGTGCTGATCAACGGCGAGTCGGGCGGAAGCGAGGCGGCAATTTGCAACACGCCCGCGGCGAGGGCGGCGGCCTCGAACCGGCCTTCGCCATCGGTGGTTGCCTCGGCCAGGCCGCCGCCGGACCATTCGTCGCGCGGGTCGGTCCAGGAAGCCAGGCTCACGCGCGTCGAGGCGATGGGGTGCTTAGCCTCATCCACAAGCCGGCCCCGAACCGCGCCCACGGGCGCGAGAGACGCCGTGATCAAGGCGCCATCGGGCGATCGGGCTAGCGCGGCCCATTGATGGCCATACGGCCGCGAATCGACTCGCAGCGTGCGCAGTTGCTCGCCCGCCACGTCGGGCAGTTCCGCCTCGCCCGAATCATCGCTTACGGTGGCGAGGCGCTCGGCCAATTCGGCGGGCAACAGGATGCCGTCGATCTGATCGACCCACAGCCGCGCCTCAGCGACCGGCTGGCCCTCGGGCGATATGATGCGCACGCGGTGGTTGCGCGGCCGATCGAGCGCCACGCGGATCGGCGCGGCGCGTGCCGGCCAATCGCGGCCGATCAGGCGCGTCGCCAGGGCCAGACCGGGTTGGTGAACCGCCAGGGCGAACCAGGTTACTCGCGTGCCGTAAGCCGTCTGGGCATCGGCCGGCAGAGCGATCTCGAATGCGCCGGTCTCGTCGCTTTTCGTCCGGGCGATCAGCGGCGGCGGTTGACGAGTGTTGGGGCCGGTCTCCGACAGCGTCAGCGGCCTGACGAGCGGGCCTTCGAACAAAGAGACATCGGCCCCGGCCACCGGTTGGTTTTGAACGTCGACCACCGTGCCAACCACCGTCGGCATGTCATCGGCGGCGGCACCGAAGGCAGTCAGTAAAACGAACGCCGCGAGCGACATGGCATCAAGGTTCCTTTCGTCCCGGCCGCCCAAGCCTAGCCGCGGCAGGTGCGGGAATCAAGTCGCCAGACGCGGTCGCAACACGGCCCCGGCCCGAATGCCTGCGTTGCCCGGCTATTTGGCCTTCGGGGGGCGACAATACGAGAGCGCCAACAACGCATAGCCCGTCACCAGGTTGGGATCGCCCTCCAACCAGCGGCTGTTGGTGTTGGTCCACGAACCGTCGGGCTGCTGCCGCCGGGCAAGCTCGGCCGTCAACTCCTGCCGCCAGGCGTGCTTGGCGCCATCGGCGTCGGTGAAGACCTCTTGCCCGAGCGCATCGAGCGCCTTGGCGAAGGTGTGGTAATAGTAATAAAGTCCAGCGTCTTGCATGCCGGGGTTGGTCTCGAGACTGTAGTGCTTTTGCAGCCATTCGACGGCGGCCTTGACGCGCGGATCTTCGGGTCCGACGCCGGCGTAAATCATGCTCTTCAGCCCGGCGTAGGTCATCGAGCCGTAGCTGCGCAATCCGCCGTTTTCCGTCGGACCGGCCTGGCTTTCGCCGCCCGCCGCCACGGTGTAATAAAACCCGCCGTCGGGATTTTTGGCCGGGAAGGCCGACGTGTTGTGTTCGCTCTCCAGGTTCTGGCAGCGCGAGACAAAGATCAGGGCCTTCTTCATCGCCTCGTCGTCCGGGCCGTCGCCGGCGGCCTTGAGCGCATCGACCAGAAAGTTGGTGTTCGACAAATCGGGCCGCTTGTGTTTGCCGTAACCCGCCCCGCCATAGCTCAGGTCCGAGGCGTCTTTGTCTTCGCCCTCGTCCCACTGCAGCCGCTTAATGAAGCGGTCGGCATTTTTGAGCAGCTTATCGTAACGACCGTCGCGGTTGGCCTCAGAGAAACAAACAATGGCCAGGCAGGTCTCGTAATTCTGCACGGTGCTGTCGGGGCGATAGATTCCGCCGTCGTCGTGTACAAAGCCCTCGAGATACTTGAGGCTCTTGTCCACCAGCGGATCGCTGGGCGAGAGGCCGCTACGGAGCAGCCCGGTGGCGACCAGCGCAGTGACCGCCGGGCCGGCCTGCCGGCTGAACGAGCCGTCTTCGGCCTGGCCTTTATGCCGCAGATAGTCGATGGCCTTGCCGGTGACTTTGCCCAACGACGGCGACGCAGCGCTTCTGCCCGCCGGCTCGGGCGCCGCCAGCGCCGATGAAACGACCAGCGCCGATGAAACGACCAGCGCCGTTGACAACCAGGCCCCGAGCATACACCGCGTTTGGCGACCGACCATGACCATGTTCCTCACCGAAAATTTTTTAAAGGGGGTGCCTCAACTCTGGTTGAATTCTAGCTTTCGCCCGCCCGCGAAGCCAGCCGCCGGGGGCCGGCGGCCGCGGGAAAACCTAACCCGGATGATTCATCGGCCCACGCTAACCCGAGGCGTAAGCGAGGACTTTCGGGCTCTTCCCCGAGAGATAAAAATCCAAGCATTGCTTCCCCGTGAAGCTCCGCACCGGTGGAGAGGTAAATCCGCGAGGTCAATCATCGCAAGCAGGCGGATAATTGCACTTTCTTCCTCGGCTCGCTATGCTCGGCGGTGTTGGCTCCCTCTGAACTGTTCCTCTAGGAAACTGGTCATGGCCGACCTTCGCTGTTCCGGCACGCCGCACCGCCGGCATGCCTTTAACAATTACTTCGGCGCCGACCGCGAGGGGCTGGTGGTCGCCAGCCGCCGCGGCATGCTCAAGGCCAGCCTGGCGGGCATTGCCGGCTTGAGCCTGCCCGAGCTGCTGCGGTCGCGGGCCGAAGCGCGCCTCCGCCCCGGTGGAGATTTCAAAAGCGTCATCCTGTTGTGGATGGCCGGCGGTCCCAGCCATATCGACACCTGGGATCCCAAGCCGGAGCGGCCTTATCAAAACCGCGGGCCGTTCTCCGCCATTCAAACGGCGCTGCCCGGCGTGCTGGTGTGCGAGCACCTGCCGAAGCAAGCCGCCCTGCTCGATCGCTTCACGCTGATTCGCTCGGTCGACGCGCGGCACAGCAACCACGAGCCGAACACGGTGTTTCAGACGGGCAATCTTGCCGCGGCGCCGCGCGTGAACCCCGAGGGCGACAAATATCCGGCCATCGCGTCGATCGCGGCCAAGTTTCGCGGCCAGCAGACGCCGGCGGTGCCGCCTTATGTCGCGTTCATGCGATCGCGCTCGCACCTGGCCTTCGCGGGCTACCTGGGCAAGCGCTACGATCCGTTCATCGCGGGCCAGGCCGCGCGGCTGCCCGCCTACGATTATGTGGGCAACGACACGGGCCAAATGACCGGCGGCGATCTGTTTCGGCTGCCGGGCGAGTTGAATCACGAGCGACTCTACCAACGCCGCTCGCTGCTGGCCGATTTCGACCGTTTGCGGCGCGACCTCGACCGCGACGGCTCGATGGAAGCATTGGAAACCTATCATCAGCAGGCGCTGGAGATGGTGGTGGGCCGCCGCGCTCAGCAAGCGTTCGATCTGTCGCTGGAGCCGCAGCGCACGCGCGATCGTTATGGCAAACATTTGTGGTGTCAACAGGCGTTGCTGGCCCGGCGGTTGGTCGAGGCCGGCGTCGGCTTTGTGACGATTGACCTAAGTTATCACCCGGCGTCGGGCACGTGGGACACGCACGGCGACAACATTCCTCCTTATGGCGGCATCAAAAAGGGGCTGGGCCCGCTCTTGCCGCTGTTCGATCATTTGCTCACCACGCTGGTTTCCGACCTGGAGGAGCGCGGGCTGATCGACAAGGTGCTGGTGATTGCCATGGGCGAGTTTGGCCGCACGCCCAACATGGGCACGCAGGGCAGCACCGACGGCCGCAATCATTGGCCGGTGGTGATGTCGATGTGTTTGGCCGGCGGCGGATTGCGCCATGGCCAGGTGATCGGGGCCACCGAAAGCGACGGCGGCCAGATTCGCCAGCGGCCCGTCACGCCCGCCGACTTGGCCGCGACCATCTATCGCCACCTCGGCGTGCCGCTCGACGCCACCTATCTCGATAACCGCGGCCGCCCGCGCTATATCGTCGAGAACGACGGCCAGCCGGTAGCCGAGCTCTTTTGAGCGTCTGTCCGGAACGGAAACGGCACCAGCCACTACCGATACTTGGGTGCAGGAACGCGTCTGCGCCGCGAACCTCGTGGTACTCTGTAGGCAACGGACACCGTGCCGTTCCGCGAGGGGCGGCGCGACGTCGATCCGCAGCACACGGAACGCCACAGAGGGCGTTCCCTACAGCAATATGAGTCGAAAAGCGAGACAAGAGCCGTCTGCGGCGACGCTCCTTGGCCAACCTCTTCAGCCCTAACGATACAACCAGACGCTGAAGCATACGTGAATAACGGGCGCTGTGGCAACGCCTTGAACAGTCTTGCGTTAGCCGTAGATTCCGAGCCGGCTGCCCGTGCCAATGGTAGTTATACTGATTACGTGTTCGCGATCCAACGATTGGATGATATCCGATGTGGAATCGTCACGGTCGACGCAGGTTCTCCCAGACCAGGAGGCAGACGAGGAAAAACTTCCGAAGCTGGCGATCCGGCAAACGATCGAATTGCAGGATCGCTGATTCGATTTGACCAATAAGAACTTCCACGTCTGAGCGACTGAATCTCTCGGACCGATCATATTCAGCCCAATGCCGCTTTTGTTGGGCACGAACAAATGCCGCGGCGACCATCCGCAAATCAGGGGGAACCACAAACGCAGGAACCGCTTTCAGCAAACCCTTTGGCAGCGTGCCTCCAGCGAACGATTCACAAGCTCTCCGTATTATTGAGTGCTCGAAGGCGCGGGCGAGCGAATCACGGTAGCCCCTGAATTGGTTTCCAGCGCCAAGCAATGAGCGGCAGGCCTCGTCAGTCAGGAAATGAAAAAAGGCGTAGTACGCGGCGGATATGGCCCGCCGCAAGTTCACTTGCTTCGGTCTGGTTCTATCCGCACGAGCCAGTGCCCATGCCTGGGCAAGTAAATCGGTGTGCATGCACTAGCCTGCTGCTTCTCTTGCGCGTTCCGCGGTTGCGTCCGCTAATTCCTGCTCGGTGGCGTAAAAGACATATGGAAACAGCTTGATGTCTTTCGACTGAAGCGCTTGATGGATCGCCCAGTCGAGCGCAAGAGTATTCTCACCGGCGAGTTCGTCGTCTCGCGTGTCGTTGGGCAAGACCACAGTCACTCGCAGCGCGTCGTGGCCTTCCATGTCTACTTCATCTTCAACCAGGAGCCGCTGGATGCGCGGCACTTTTGGGAAAGATCCTCGGGCGGTCTCCAGTGCTTCAAGCGCCACTTGCTCAGGGGTCATGGCGATCCTATCCTTTGCGAAATACTTGACAGGCTACGGTATCGATTGCAATTCTTCGTCGTTTCGTAATGGCGCGACGGAACGCACTCATCTCCAGCCGTATTGTATCCTCAGTTTCCGCGGAAATCGAACCCGCTCCTCGGTTAGGGACACCGGGGCATCGCTCCACTCTGCCCCAGCCAGCGACCGCTGGGCGAAAGAGCGTTTCTTTCGCGGAGCGAAAGACGACAATCTTGCATTCCGCAGTCCACATTGGCTAGCCTCTGGCGTCTTTCGGCCACTTCGGCCAAAATGAGCTAATGAAAACTCGCAGCACGACCATTCTCACGGTTCGGCATCGCGGCGCGGTGGCGCTGGGCGGCGACGGGCAGGTGACGCTGGGCGCCTCGGTCATGAAGGGCGACGCCAACAAGATCCGCCGCCTGCTCGACGGCAAAGTCATCACCGGCTTCGCCGGTAGCAGCGCCGACGCCTTCGCTCTGCTCGAACGGTTTGAAGCCAAGCTGAAAGATTACCCCTCGAACGTGCCGCGGGCTGCCACCGAGCTGGCCAAAGAATGGCGCACCGATCGCGTACTGCGGCGGCTCGAAGCCCTGCTGGCCGTGGTCGACGCCAAACATACGCTCTTGGTCACCGGCAATGGCGACGTGATCCAGCCCACCGACGGCGTGCTGGGCATCGGTTCGGGGGGCAATTATGCTGTGGCGGCAGCACGCGCTTTGATCGCCCACTCCGACCTGTCAGCCGGCCAGATCGTGCGCGAGGCTCTGGGCATCGCCGCCGAAATCGACATTTACACCAACACCCATCTCACCGTGGAGGAACTGCCTTGCGAGACCTGACGCCGCGGCAGATTGTGGACGAGCTGGACCGGCACATCGTGGGCCAGCACGACGCCAAGCGGGCCGTGGCCATCGCCATTCGCAACCGCTGGCGGCGGCAACAGTTGGCCGACGACATGAAGGCCGAGGTGGCCCCCAAGAACATCCTGATGATCGGCCCCACCGGCGTCGGCAAGACCGAGATCGCCCGGCGGCTGGCCAAGCTGACCGGCGCCCCGTTCATCAAGGTCGAAGCCACCAAGTATACCGAGGTGGGCTACTATGGCCGCGACGTCGAGAGCATGATCCGTGAGCTGGTCGAGAATGCCATTGGGCTGGTCCGCGAGAGCGAACGGGCCAAGGTCGAAGAAGAAGCCCGTCAGCGGGCCGAGGAAAAGCTGCTGGATTTGCTCGTGCCGCCGCCGGTGGCCTCGGACGAAACCAGCGATGAAGCCGTGAACAAAGCGCTCGAGCGGCACGAGCGGACCCGCGAAAAGATGCGGGCGATGCTGGCGGCCGGCGATCTCGACGAACGCAAGGTCGAGCTGACGCTGGAGCAAAAAGCCGTGCCGATGATGCTCACCGGCATGGGCATGGAGCAAGTCGATCTCGATCTGCAGGGCATGTTTGAAAAGATCATCCCGCGCAGCACATCGCGCCGCGAAATGACCGTCAAAGACGCGCGCCGCGTGCTCCACGAGCAAGAGAGCGACTCTCTCATTAACCAAGAAAAGGTCAACGCCGCCGCCATCGAGCTGGCCGAAGACCTGGGCATTTTGTTTGTCGACGAGATCGACAAGGTGGTGGCCAGCGAGGGCAAAGGGGCCGACGTTTCGCGGCAAGGCGTGCAGCGCGATCTGTTGCCCATCGTGGAAGGCACCACCGTGCAGACCCGTTACGGCTACGTGAAAACCGACCATATTCTGTTCATCGCCGCGGGCGCGTTTCATCGGGCCAGCCCCAGCGAGCTGATGCCCGAGTTGCAAGGACGGTTTCCCATTCGCGTCGAGCTGCAAGACCTGACCAAGGACGATTTTATTCGCATCTTGACCGAGCCGAAGAGCGCATTGACCAAGCAATACGAGGCGCTGCTGAAGACGGAGAATGTGGAGCTGGAGTTTACGGCCGACGCCATCGAGTCGCTGGCCAGCTATGCGTTTCAAGTCAATCAATCGACGCAAAACATCGGCGCGCGGCGGCTTTACACGATCATGGAGCGATTGCTCGAAGACTTGAGTTTCGACGCGCCCGAGATGAAGAAGCGCCGCGTGAAAATCGACGCGCCCTACGTGAACGAGCGGCTCGACAAGGTGGTGAAGGATGAGGATCTGAGTCAATTCATTTTGTGAGTGGCTGGGGGCTGGGGGCTGGTCGTACAACGGCGAAACGGTGAAAGCGTAAGAAGTCAAAATGCAAAAGTCAAAATTCACAGCCGCACAATGATGAGCGCAGATCACCCATCGCTGATTCGCTTCCTGCTCCTGAATCCCGAATCCTGAATCCCGAATCCTCCGATGCTCGTTGCGGCCCCATCTCGACCTCCGGCGCTGCGCATCGGATCGGTGCTGGTCGATCCGCCGATTCTGCAAGCGCCGATGGCGGGGTTTACCAACTACGCCTTTCGGCAGATCGTGCGGCAGTTTGGCGGTGTGGGACTGCAAGCCACAGAAATGATCAGCGCCAAAGGCTTTTTGGCGATCGAAGGGCGGCACGAGCTTCCCGATCGGCTGTGGGGCGTGATCGACGAACCGCGCCCGCTGGCAGTGCAGATCTGGGACAACGACCCGGCGACGCTGGCCGCGGTGGGCGCGCGGCTGGCCCACGAGTTTGGCGTGAGCGTGGTCGACATCAACTTCGGCTGCCCGGTTAGGCAGGTAACGGTCGAGGCGCACAGCGGTTCGTACCTATTGCGTTTCCCCGATCGCGTGGGAGCGATTGTCGAGCGTGTGGTCCGGGCGTGCGCTCCGACGCCCGTGACCGCCAAGATTCGGCTCGGCTGCACGCGCGACACCATCACGGCGGTCGAGATCGCCCAAGTGGTCGAGGGCGCGGGGGCGGCGGCTTTGACGGTACACGGCCGCACTGCCCAGGACTTTTTCAAAGGCTCGGCCGACTGGGAGCGAATTTCGTCGCTCAAGGAGCACTTGAAGCGCATTCCGCTCATCGGCAACGGCGATCTCGATTCGCCGGGCAAGGTGGTCGAAGCCTTCCGGCGGTACCGGGTCGACGGCGTCATGATCGCCCGAGCCTCGCTCGCCAAGCCGTGGCTGTTTCGCCAGGCGCAGGCGGCCTTGGCGGGCGAGCCGGTTCCGCCCGATCTGAGCTTGGCGGAAGAACGCGAGCTGTTGTTACATCACTACCGGCTGGTGGCCCAGCGGTTTGGCGACGAGAAAGGCACAATTCTGATGCGCAAGTTCGCTTGTTGCTATGCCCAAGGTCGGGCAGGCGCTCGCGAATTTCGCTCGCACGTGGCGCGGGTGGCTGCGCCCAGCGAGTTCCATCACGTGGTCGAAACTTATTTTCCGCGCGAGGTTAGCCGCCGGCCTGCGGATTCTCTAACTTCAGAATTTTTTCGACCCGCCGAGCGTGACGCCCGCCTTCAAACTCGGTGCGCAACCAAATATCAACCATCCGGTCGATGAGCTTCTCGCCCAGCATGTCGGCCGACAGGCAGAGCACGTTCAGATTGTTATGGCGGCGGCTCATTTCGGCCGAGAGGTCGTCGTGGCAGGGGGCCGCGCGGACGCCCGGAAACTTGTTGGCGGCGATCGACATGCCGATGCCGGTGCCGCAGATCAAAATGCCCCGCTCCACCTCGCCGCGGCTGACTTGCCCGGCCACAATGCTGGCCACATCGGGGTAATCGACGCTCTCGGTGCCCCCGGTGCCGACATCGACCACGTCGTGCCCCAGGTGCTTCACCAGTTCGATGACTTTCTGCTTGATGGCATAACCACGATGGTCGCTGCCGATCGCGATGCGCATGGAATGTTACCTTTCGGACGAGGCGTCGTCGGTCTGCGGAAAATTCAAGTTCAATTCGTCCGCCACCCGATCGACCCACTTTTCGAGTTCGGGCTGCATCTGGGCCAGGCAGCGCTCATATTGTTCGGCCGGCCCGCCGACGGGGTCGGGCACGTCGGCCTCGTCGTGGCAGAGCAGCTTTACGCGGCTGGCCGCGTCGGGCCATTCGGCCAGAATGGCCTGTCGATGCGACCGCGTCATCGCCAAAATCAGGTCGGCGTGCCGCACCAACTGCTCGGTGAGCGGCTGACTCTCGTGCGCCGTCAGATCGACGCCCAGCGGCGACAGCGCGTTGATGGCCTCGGCCGCCGCTCGGCCCCCCAACATTGCGGCGATGCCCGCCGAGAGGACCATCGCTCCACGGTCTTCCAACTCGTCGCCTTGGCAGCCCAGCCGGGCAGCCAGCAAGTGGCGGAAAAGCCCCTCGGCCATCGGACTGCGGCAGGTATTGCCGGTGCAGACGAACAACACAATCATACTTGCCAGCCGTTTGAGCGTTTGCGCCGAAACCACACCGATTTGCACGACATCAAAGCCCGCCTCGCCCAGCCTGACCGCGCTGGCAGGCTGACCGAATCGGCTGCGACCGTCGTCGATGACCAAATCGACCTGGTCATTGACCCGTTCCAGCAACTCCTGGGCGCTGACCGCATCTGGTTGCCCTGCATGGCGAGCCGGGGCGAACACCACCGGCCCCGCTAACAGCCGCAGCACATCGAGCAGCGTCGGATGCGCCGGCACGCGCAATCCAATGTGGCCGTCCGCCACGACGGATTGCTGAACATTGGCGCCGAGTTGACGCAGCGCGCTGTCTGGGTGGCGGTCTTGCACAATGAGCGTCACAGGGCCAGGCCAGCAGCGGCGGGCCAACCGGCGGCCGAGCGGCCCGAGGCAGGGCACATAATCGAGCGCCTCATCGGCACTTTTGATGGCCAGCGTCAGTGGCTTTTCGTCCTGGCCGCACAACTTGCGGAGCTTTTCGACCGCGGGTTCGCTCAACGCACTGGCCGCCAAGGCATACACCGTCTCGGTCGGAAAGCCCACCAGGCATCCCTCGGCCAGCGCCTGCACGGCGCGGTGAACCACATCGCGCGAGTCATCGGCGCTGCGCAAGTCGATAACAATGGGAGGCATGGCGCGGGGCGAAACGGCACTTCTGACGCGAACAGGACCAAGATTTTACTATATCGGTCGTAGGCGGTGGGGGTCAAGTGTCACAACTTCAATCGCCTTATGGCTTTGCGTAGGGTGGGCCGAGCGGGGACTCGCAAGCTCGTCCCACGCTACGGACCACTGCGGGACAAGCGAATCGGCGCCGGTACGCGCAAGTTTCGGAACGCCGAGTGCAAGGGGGTTTGCTGGGTATCATCCCGCGCCCTGCCCAAAGGAGAAAACCATGGTACAAGAACGCGTTTATGTCGATCGCGGCATTTCGGGGCCGGGGCTGTTCTTCGGTTTGCTGGTGGTGGTCTTGCTGGCCGTTGGCGTGCTTTGGGCCACCGGCGCGTTGACCGTGCGGCAGCCAGCGGGCGGGCGCGTCGAGGTCACTTTCGATGCCTCCAAGGCTGAAGATTCGACCAAGCACGCCATGCAGAAGACCGGCAAAGCCCTCGAGCACGCCGGCCAGAAACTGGAGCGGCAGGCCCAAAAGCCCGACCACGGCGATGTGCGATAATGCCGCTGGCCAAGGTCGTCAAGCATGCCGCTGTTGATAGATGGCCTGCAATAGCGCCTCGACGTCGGCATACTTTTTCTTGGCTTGCAGGGCGGCCTCCAGTAGGCGGCGCGCATCGCTTTCCGAGTGGCCGAGTTGCCGCAACACTTGAAACGTCTCTTCGATGACGTCGCGCTCAACGTCGGCGGCCACCGGCGTATCGCGGGCTACCATCAAGGCAAACTTGGGCACCTTGCGGCGCAGCTTGGCGATGATCCGCTCGGCCAGAGCGGCTCCCACGCCCGGCAGGCTCGAGAGCGTCTTGGCGTCTTGCTCCTCGATGGCGGTGGCAACTTCGGGCACCGGTCGTACCATCGCCCGCAGGGCCTTCTTCACGCCCACGCCATCGACCGAGCAGATCAGGTCGAAGAATTCGCGCTCCACCTCGCTGAGAAACCCAATCAACCGCGGCGTCAGGCGCCCCTGCGCCGGGTTACCTTCCAGGTAATCAATCGTATGGAGACTCACGTCTTGCCCCAGGCGGCTTTGAAGCTGCCGGCGCGTGAATTCGGGGATGCGCACCTCGTATTCAAACGCGCCGACGCCCAGCGTCAACGCGTCGTCGTCGATCGTCAGCAGCCGGCCGGTGATTTTGGTGATCATGATTTCGGAAACTCAGGTTCAGCGTCCAGTCGAAGGCGGCTGCCCGGTGCCATCAAAACAAGACCGGCTTGCCGAGCTTGCGGCGGACGACGCTGAACTGCCCGCCGTGCATGATGGTGTGATTGGCGATCAACGTCAGCACCCCGCCGACATTCGTAATGTTGGCCGGTCCCTTGGCCGGCGTGTCGAGATCGGCGTCCGTGAGCCGTCGCAGGGCTGTCAGCGTCGCCTCGCGCGTGCGCTCCAGCAGCATCAGGTATTGCGCCTTCGTGCCGAAGCCGCTCGTCGTATGTTGGGCGGTTGGCTGACGGTCGTGCTGCTCGGCGAAGCCGGCCGGCAGTTCTGGGTATTGAGCACCGGGAATCTGCGAACCCAGTCGCTGCTCGGCCACGATGAGGTGGCCGATCTGCCAGGCGATATGATTAGCCCCGTCCACCGGTCGCTCGAGCAGGTCGGCGTCGGACAAGTCGCCCAACATTTGCTTCATCATGTCGTGCGTCATCAAGAGTGGTATCTCGGCCAGCTTGCAGGCGTTCATGTTCATTCTTTCCTTGGTTGGGCTTGCGTCACTCGGCGCGGGTGGGCGGCAGGCCGCTGGCCCGCGAACTTCTCGACAACACACTGCAGGTTCCACAGTGCCCGCTGCTCCGCTTGGCCTGCGATGACGAGGCAATCAGTCTCTGAATAACGTCGAAGCAACGCGTCGAGAACGACGGCTTCGGGCACGGTGAGCCGAATGATAACCTCGGAGTCGCGCACACCAATGTTTACGGCTTCGCTCATGATTTGCCTTCCCGGAGTTCCTGTCAGGGTAAGGAATCGAGCGAGACCGCGGCTGCCGGAAAGAGCGCGAGCACTCGCTGGTCGGCTGTAACAACCTTGCATTGCTCGCGCTCAGCAAGAGCGACGTAGAGACAATCATACACGCCAATTTGCTGCTGCGAGGAAATGTCCATCGCGCGGGGCAGCAGTGAACTAAAGGGGCGCAGTAACGGCCGCGTCTGCATCAGCAAGACCATCCTGTTGATCGCTTCACCTTGCAGCAAAACCTTACGCCGTTCCGCTCGTGTCAGCGCATGTGCCGCCTCGACCTTGAAAATGTCGGGCGCGAGAAGCTCGTGAATACCCTTGCCGTAGTCATCGCGAAGGGAGAGGGCTTTCGCCGAATCGGCTTCCGGAAGCACCCACTTGATGGCGACTGATGCGTCGAGAACGTATTTCATGGATCGCGCGCATCACGCACAAACTCAACCGCGACGTCGACAATCCCGATTCTTCGCCGTGTCTCTTCCCGCAATCGGTCCATTTCTTCGCAAGCTTTCCGCATCGTTTCGCGATCAGGCTCTTGAGATATCGCTTCTTCCAAATCTTTCGTCGTCGGGGGGCTGGTCGTGCTCATAAGTGAATTGTCGACTCCGGTGCGGAACGGGTCAATCCCTCGGCGGTTCGGGGCTTCCATATCCCACGGCGTCGCGCGGAAGGGAATAATCCCGAGCTAGGAGGGACTATGCCCCACGGCCCTATACGCCACGCCGGCGTCCGCCCCGGCCAGGCGCTGCAGGTAGCCCTGATACGTCGCTCCCACGGTAGCCAGCAGCGCCTGATCGGAACCCGCCGCGTAACCGACCACCTGAGTGCGGGTCAGCAGGCCGCTGTCGAGTGCCGCCAACAGGTCGAGCGTCCACCTCCTTTCCTCATGGAGCGCGCCCTCGTTATAATGCCCCCTGTCAAAAGGCCAGAGGGGCTCTTACGGGGAGCATGGCACATGTCGCGCGACTTCAACGCGTTGGACGAGTGGCTGGGCATTTCCGTCGCGGAACAACCGGCCGACTATTACCGGCTGCTGGGCTTGCCGGCGTTCGAACCGGACCCGGCGGCGATCTCGGCGGCGGCGCGAAGGCAAATCGCGCAGGTCGAGAAGCAGTGCGTTGGCCAACGGGCCGCGCACGCGCGGGCGGTGATCGAACAACTGCGCGCGGCCGAGCGGTGTCTGAGAACGCCCGAAACCAAGGCCGCCTACGACCGCTCGCTTCGGCAGCGCCAGGCCGGCGCCGGCGCGGCGACGGCGGTGCCCGCCCCCATCCCGACAGCGCCTGCCGTTCAATGGCGGCGGTGGCTGCTGGGGCTGGGTTGCGGTGCGGCCGTGGCGATCGTGGTCGGCGTATTGACCTCGCGCGGCCGCCCGAAGCCGGGCGAAGCCGCGCTGGCGCAACAGGCCGGCGCTGCGACGCGCGACGTCTCGAAGCAGCCGCGTGCGCTGGCGCCCGAGAAGCAAGCGATCGGCGTCATTGCCAGCAACTCCGCCAGCGGCCAGCAGTCGCTCGCAGAGGCGCCGCGAGCTTCCGATCAGCCGGGCGAGGGCGCCCGGTCGTCCAGTAGCAGCGCACCCAGTCCTCCCAGCGGACAATCGCCCGGCCAGCAAGCCGCCGGCATCGACGGTTGGCCGCCGGCTTGGCTGCGGTTGGACGAGCGCGGCGAGCCGTGTCAGGCGACGCTGGCCGATGGAACTGTGCTCAAGCTCGACACCTACGGCGATATGTATGAAGCGTGGCGTGTCGCTCCGCCCGTCGACGGGCACGAGGTCGAGGCGGTGGTCGACTACCAGCGCGACGGTCTGGGCGGCGGCTGGGCCATTACCGGCCTCCGGCTCGACGTGGCCGCGCAGAAAATATACTGGATCGAAAAGGCCGCGGGGCACAACGAGAGGATTAGCAGCGCCGCCATGGACGGGACGGAACCCACCATCTTGCTCACGTTAGCTTCTCAAGAGCTGCCGGTCAAGCAAGGCCCCCAGCAGGCGAGTGGAGTGGCAATCGACCACGATCGCGGCAAAATGTATTGGGCGACGCACGGGACGGGAAACTTCGGAAAGGGCCCCACGTCGAAGAGCGCAGTTTGGCGAGCAGGGCTAGATGGCTCAGAGCCCGAGCCGCTGTTCGGAGCGCTGACGCGTCCCACCGCGATCGCCACCGAGCCGCGCAGCGGGACCGTCTACTTTTTTGACGATCTGCGTCTGATGCGCGGCGGCGCCGACGGAGCGGGCGAGGCCGCGGTAATCGAGCGGCTCGTCGTTGGCAACCACCAAGGGCGCAAGGCGTTCTGCGCCGCGATTGATCCGATACACGGCAAGATCTATTGGTGCGGCCGTTGGGGGATTGCGCGCGCCAACCTGGATGGAACCGACTTCGAGACTGTGTTCGAGGGCTGTCAAGCCTACGCCATCGGCATCGATACTCAGAACGAGAAGATGTACTGGACGACCCTTAAGGAGGTTTGGAGGGCGAACGGCAATGGTTCGCATCCTGAATTAGTCGTGCTCCACATGGGCGGGAGCACGATCGATGTCGACTCGCAACGCGGCTACGTCTACTTCGGGGACACGAAGAACGTGAATCCGTCCGGGCGTATCGAGTGGTATTCTCTAATCCGACGATTGACATTGCCGGCGCTCGCCGTCAGGGAAAAGGTTCCGGCTCCGCCGATGATAACATCTATCGATCCATCGCGGCAACGCGCCGGCGCTAAAATTGAGGTGTGCGGCAGACACTTCTCGGGCGTTACGGACGTCCGCCTCGTCGGCGACGACGGGCGGCAGTCGGATGCGGAATTCAAGGTGCTTGACGACGCGAAATTAGCGATCGAGCTTCCTCCGCGGCGCGAGGGAGTGAAGCGGCTGGCGATCGTCGTGCAAGGGCCCGGCGGGGTGACAGTCACGCTCCCGCGAGACACGCACGCCGTCAAACGCGGCGGCGGTCCGTTTGTCAAGTTCGACCGCACCCGGGACACGGGCAAGTTTTGCTTCGCAGTCAGCCAGGACGCACGTTTTGTTTCGACCGAGCATTCATTGGTCTACGTGCCCGCCGGAGCAGAAGCGTCGACCAGTCACAGCCGCGGCGACGTGGTCTTATTCCTCAAAGACGGTTCGCTGAACTATGCGATGGACGCCGACGGAATCGTCGTTTACCACGAGCCATATGCGCGGATCTTCGGCCGTGCCGATAGAACACTCGCGGGCGTCGAAAGGCAGGGCGACCACCAATACATTCCCGTGCCGGCGATCCGGCCGAGCTTTATCGAATCATTGCTCGAGTACGAGCAAACCGAATAAGGAGCCCCAAGGATGAGCAGGCGACAACGGAACATTCTGGTTTTTTCGCGCCGTGAAGCTATGGGGTCCGCCAATCGTCGATTCGGAGTCCGGGCATCCAGGCGAAGTGGCGGCGGTTGCCGGTGACGAGCACCAAGTTCTGCACCAGCGCCGTGGCCCCGATGAGAAGATCGGCATCACCGCGCGGATGGCCGCCCCGGCAGTTGCCGCGACCTTGGGACCGCTCAGCCTCCAGACATCCGATTGCGGTTCTTGCTGGCGGGCGGCCGACCCCGGATACTGATAGCCAACCTCATCCCCTGGTGCCGGCATGCCTTATCCGTTTGATGCCACGCTGAAGGAGATCCTTTCGCTTCGCCCGGAAGGATGCGGGAAGTGGACGACGCCTTGAAACTCTCACTGCAATTGCCGTAGCGGCCATCGGTGATCGACCGAGGCGTCAGTTGGCCTTCATCGAAAGAGGCGGCGGACGATGGGTGACAGCCGCGCGGCACAGGGCCACGAGCTACCGCACAGGCGGCGCATCGCTTAGTCGGGTCGCGCTACGATCGTCTTGCGGCGGGCGAGGGCCGCCCATTCGGGCTGGCGGTAGTAGTGGCATAAGGCGATCGCCAGGGCGTCGGCCACGTCGGCGGGTTCGGGCAGCCGACCCAGCCGCAACTCCTGTTGTACCGCTCGTTGCACCTGATCTTTTTTCGCCCGGCCGTTGCCCGTTAGCACCTTCTTGACTTGCGTGGCGCTATAACTGATTACCGGCACTTCGGCTTGGGCCGCAGCCAGGCAAATGACTCCACGCGCATGGCCCATGAGAATCGCCGTCCGTGGGCGCGCGTAATGGCTATAAAGCTGCTCCAGCGCCACGGCGCAGGGCTTGTACTGGGCGATCACATCCCGCACCCCGGCAAAAATTTCAGCGAGGCGGGCCGTCAGAGATTTGCGATCGCGACCGCGCACGATGCCCGCCTCACAAAGCCGAGGCCCGCCCTGCGCGACTTCGAGCACGCCATAGCCCGTGGTGTTCAAGCCCGGATCGATGCCGAGCACTCGCGCAGGCGTCGGGGAAGGTCGGGCTGCCATGCTATTCGTTGACGTACGTCTCGAGGAACCGGGCGAGGCGGTGAAAATCGCTGTCCGGCTCGACGTGGCGAACCACCGTGACCAGCGTTGACGGATCGACCAGGTCTTCAAACGGCACATAACGCAACTCAAGCTGCCCTTCGACGGAGACCATCACGCCGTCGAGATTGCGCTCGACCAAGGCACGATACGCGCCCACGCCCAACTGGCTGCCCAGCATCACATCGAAGGCCAGCGGCCGCGCGCAGCGGATCTCGTAGCCAAGCTGCAAGCCCGTCACCCGGCGGCTGTGGCCGGTCTGACGCTGATATTCTTCGGCAATCAGTTTCGAGAAGGTGCGGGCCATTTTCACCTGGGCGATGGCAATGTGGCCGTGCTCGTCGCGCGGAATGCCCTTGAGAAACTCCATCGGCAGATATTCGGCCAGCCCCTCGGCGATCACAATCACGCCGAAATCCTTGCCCTCTTCGTCTTCGCGCACCCGCATGGTGGCCACGATGCGGCGGACCACTTCGTCGACCACCATCACGGCGCGTTTCGACGTTTCGCCGGTCTTTTCGTCGGTGACTTCTTCTTCGCCTCGATATTTGCCGGTGATGTCTTCGACGCTGATCACCAGGCTGGCCTCGCCGGCGATCGCCGCTCCGTAGGCCAACCAGCCGGCGCTGCGGCCCATCGTCTCGGTCAGATAATAGCCGCGCACGGCTTCGGCGTCGGCCAGCAGGTTGCGTATTTCGCTGGCCAGTGTCTCGACCGCCGTGAAATAGCCAAAGGTGAAATCGATGCCCGTATAGTCGTTGTCGATGGTCTTCGGCAGGTGCACCACAGGAATCCGCTTTGAATCGGGCGGCAGGTGCTGCTGAAACAGCTTGAACTTGTTGGCCGACTTGAGCGTGTCGTCGCCACCGATCGAGATCAGCGCATCGACGCCCAGCGAGAGCAGCGCCTCGTGCACCTTTTTCAACGGCGCGGTCCGTTCGGGATCAGCCAGATGGTCGGGGTGCGAAACATCGCGGCCCGGGTTGGTGCGCGCGGTTCCCAGCATGATGCCCTGGCTATTGCGGCTGCGGCGCAAGACGCGGTGCGTGATCCGCACATATTCCTGGTCTTCCACCAGCGGCCGATCGGGGCGATAGTCGACCAGGTGCGAGTAGCCATGCATGATGCCCAGCACCTCGATGTTGTTTCGCAAGAACGAAACGGCGGCGGTCGAGATCACCGCGTTGGCCGCCGGCGCGGGCCCGCCGGCAAACAAGATGGCCACCCGGCGGATCTTCGTATCCGAGCGAGGCGGACGGCCCAAGGGCAGAACGGATGTGATGGGCATGGGAGTGGTTGGTGGTTGGTGGTTGGTGATGCGCGATAGCTAGATTTTAGCGTAAGACGAAGGACGAAAAAGAGTCCCAGGAATTCTTTGAGGCGCACAGGGCGAAATAGGGTCTCGCGCTTTCGCGGCGATATAGCCGATCTCCAACGCGCAACTCAATACGGCGTTTTGCCCGCGGGACCAGCTCGGGGCCGCGGCGCCCGCCCTAATCGGTTTTGACGAGCATGATCGGCAAACGCCCCGGCTGATTCGCTTCCGGGGCATCGGCACGCCTCTGCCCCAGCCACCAGCCACTAACCACCACCCACTAACCACCACCCACTAACCACCACCCACTAACCACCGACCGGCCAGGTGCGCTCAATAAACGTCGTATCGACCTGGCCATCGACAAACGCCGAATGGCTCAAGATGTCGAGCAAACGGGGGACCGTGGTTTTGATTCCCTCAATCCGCAGCTCGCTCAACGCCCGCTGCATCGAGCGGATGGCGTCGGCCCGCGTCGGCTGGTGTACGATCAGTTTACCGATCATCGAATCGTAATTGGGCGATACGGTGTAGCCCATATGCGCGTGCGAGTCGAAGCGGACGCCAAAACCGCCCGGCACAATCAGACGTTCGATCTTACCCGGCGAGGGCTGAAAATTCCTGGCGGGGTCTTCGGCGTTGATGCGGCACTCCAGCGCTACGCCCGAGACCGCGATTTCGTCCTGCCGCCAGGGCAGCGGTTCGCCCGCCGCCACTCGCAGTTGGGCCTTGATCAGATCGATGCCGGTGACCATTTCGGTCACCGGATGCTCGACCTGAATTCGGGCGTTCACCTCGATGAAGTAAAAATTGCCGCGGCGATCGACGATAAATTCGACCGTGCCGGCATTGGTGTAGCCGGCGGTCTTAATCAGCCGCACCGCCGACTCGCAAATGTTCTTACGCACCTGGGCGTCGAGATGAGCGCCGGGACTTTCTTCAATCACCTTTTGGTGCCGCCGCTGCATGGTGCAATCGCGTTCCCAGAGGTGTACGGCGTTGCCGTGGTGGTCGGCAATGATCTGCACCTCGATATGCCGCGGGTGCTCGATATATTTTTCCAGATAGATGCTGGCGTCGCCAAAGGCGGCCTCGGCCTCGGCCTGGGCCTGCTGCACGGCGCTTTTCAGGGCCAGATCATTCAGGGCCACGCGCATGCCGCGGCCACCGCCGCCCGCCGACGCCTTGATGAGCACCGGAAAGCCGATTTCGTGGGCCACCGAGACCGCCTGCCGCTCGTCGGCAATCAGTCCTTCGCTGCCGGGCACGGTGGGCACCTGGGCCTCGCGGGCCAGCCCCCGTGCCTCGTTTTTGTCGCCCAACCGCCGCATGGCTTCGGGCGAGGGGCCGATGAAGTCGATGTTGCAGCTTCGGCAGACTTCGTTGAAATGGGCATTTTCCGAGAGGAAGCCGTAGCCCGGATGAATTGCTTGCACATTGCCGATTTCGGCGGCGCTGATCACGCGGTCGATTTTCAGATAGCTGTCGGCGCTGCGGGCGGGGCCGACGCAATAAGCTTCATCGGCCAGTTCGAGATATTGCGCGCCGCGGTCGGCCTCACTGAAGATGGCCACGGTTTCAATGCCCATTTCGCGGCAAGCGCGGATCACGCGCAGCGCAATTTCACCGCGATTGGCAACCAGGATTCGCTTGAACATCGTCGGGACCCGAGTGTGTTAATGGCTCGTGTCCACCTTGAACAGCGGCTGGCCGTACTCGACCGGTTCGCCGCTTTCGACCAGCACGGCCACGACCCTTCCGGAGACGCCCGCGGGAATCTCGTTAAAGACTTTCATGGCCTCAATGATGCAGACGGTGGTGTCGGGTCCAACGCGATCGCCCACTTTGACGAACGGCGCCGCCTCGGGGCTGGGCGCGGCGAAGAACGTGCCGACCATGATGCTCTTGATCGCCACAATATGCTCGCCCTCGCTAGCGGCGCTGGGCTGGCCGGCAGCGGGCGGCGCGGCGGAAGCCGGCGCGGCATGCTGCACGGCAGGCGTCATCGGCGCCAAGAGCGGCTCGTGCCCCTTACGCAGGCGGATGCGCACCGCCGAATCGCGCAAGTCGATTTCCGTCAGGTCGTGCTCGTTCATCAGCTCGACCAGACGGCGAATTCTGCCAACATCGAAAATGTCGCCCGAGGTGGGCGGCGGGTTGGCCATGCCAGATCTCCGACGGACGTTGGTGCGTTGCTTGGCGATTGTTCTAATTCCGGCGAGCTTATTCGTAGGATGACCTTCCTAGGTCGTCCAGACCGGGGCCTCGGCAAGCCTCTGCCCCAGCCACCTGTTTTTTGGTTGGTCAGCCCGTGGCTGGAACTACAACTCCAGCACTACTTCGGCCAACTGCTTGGGACAATGCGTGAGCATTTCGTGGCCCGACTCGGTGACCAGCACATCGTCTTCAATGCGGATGCCTCCCCAGCCGGGCAGATAAATGCCCGGCTCAACGGTGACCACCATTCCGGCGGCCAGCGGCTTGTCGTTGGTAATCGCCAGCCGCGGACCTTCGTGGACGTTCAGGCCGATGCCGTGCCCCAAGCCATGCCCAAAATGTTCGCCGTGTCCTCCGTTTGCGATCACTTCGCGTGCCACCGCGTCGATCTCGCGGCCGGTTTTGCCCGGCGCAATCGCTTCGATGGCCCGCTGCTGTGCTTTCAACACAAGTCCATATATTTGTTCAAGTTTTGGCGAGATTCTAGCCGTGACCAAAACCCTCGTCAAGTCGCTGCCGTAGTGACCGCAGACGGCGCCCCAATCGACCAACAGCAGTTCCGCATCGCCGATGGGCGCATCGGTGGGCCGGGCGTGCGGCAACGCGGCCCGTGGTCCCGCGGCCACAATGGTGGCAAAACTGCTCCGCTCGGCGCCCAGCCGTCGCTGCTGATAATCCAGCTCGTCGGCCAACTCCTTCTCGGTGCGGTCGCGCCGCACCTTCGTTTTCAACAGCTCGAACGCCCGTTCCGCACACTCGATGGCCCGACGCAACTGCGCGATTTCTTCGGCATCTTTGACTTCGCGCAGTTGCTCGACCAGGCCGGACGTGGGACGCATGGCAACCGTGGGCAGCTTGCCGACCAGGTGGTTATAAAGCGACAGTGAAAGGTTATCGGCTTCGACTGCCAGAGGGCCGATTTTGGCCGAAGTGATCACCTCGGCCACCGCGTCGGGCATCTTGATGGCAGTGGTGCGAATGTGCGTCCGCAGCCCGGGGCATTCGCTGGCCAATTGCTCAACGTAACGAAAGTCGCTGATGATGACGGCTTCGCGGCCCGAGACCAGCAGATAACTGTCGTCGCCGCTGAACCCGGTCAGGTAGGTAACATTCGTAAAGTTAGTGACCAGCAGGGCGTCGGCGCCGGCATCGTTGAGCAGCCGCGCCA
This sequence comes from Pirellulales bacterium, assembly GCA_025927475.1. Taxonomy (GTDB): domain Bacteria; phylum Planctomycetota; class Planctomycetia; order Pirellulales; family JAICIG01; genus JAICLL01. The sequence continues at coordinate 81,714 of JAICLL010000002.1, read as the reverse complement.
GCCGCTGGCGTCGTTCTTCGTAGCGTGACATAAGGATCAATAGCCGCCGTGGTGGCTGGGGCAGAGCCTTGGCGATGCCCCGGTTGATTGCGAAATCGTTAATGTCCGCTTTGAGCATATCACACCGTGACCGCCTTTTCTCGTCCTTCAAAGACCTTCGCTGGGCGAGTAGCATGGGTGACATGGAACCCAACGATCTTCGCAACCTGGCCGAACGCTTGCTGCGCGGCGACTTGTCTGTCGATGATTTCACCCAACGGCTCGCGCATCGTCCCATCGCCGATGTGGGCGTGGCCCAGGTCGATCTCGATCGCGCGCGGCGGTGTGGATACCCGGAAGTGGTCTTCGGACAAGGAAAATCGGTCGAAGCGCTCCAGCGCATTTTTCAGGCCCTGATTGCCGCCGGCGTCGATGTGCTGGCCACTCGCATCTCGACGGAGCAAGCGTCGCAATTGGCGGTGTCGTTCCCCGCTGGCGTTTACAATCCGGTTGGCAGGACGTTCCGCATTCCGCTGGCGGGCGGCCCAGCCAAGCTCACGGCCCCTCAAGGCCACGTGGCCATCGTCACCGCCGGCACCAGTGACCTGCCGGTGGCCGAAGAGGCCCGCGAAACGGCGCTTTGGATGGGCGCCCAGGTCACGCTGGTGCAAGATGTGGGCGTGGCGGGGCCGCATCGCTTGCCGGCTCGGCTGGGCGAATTGGCCGGGGCCGATGCCATCATCGTGGTGGCCGGCATGGAAGGCGCCTTGCCCAGCGTGGTGGGCGGATATGTCAATTGCCCGGTCATCGCGGTGCCGACGAGCGTGGGCTATGGCGCGAATCTCGGCGGCATCGCGGCCTTGTTGAGCATGCTGAACAGTTGCGCGGCGAATGTGGCCGTGGTGAACATCGATGCGGGTTTTAAGGCGGCGTATGTGGCTGGCATGATCGCCCGCCGCGCGAACCGCCCTTAACTTTTCGTCAGTATGGCGATGAAGCGGCCTCCCTTTGCCGAAATTGGCGGGTCCGTTATACTTTCGTGGTTGCGGAACGGCCTCGTTCCGCTCGTTTCCGTAGACCCCTGGAAGCCTTATGCTGAAAGTCAAGTTGCCCGATGGCAGCCTGCGTCAATTCGATGAACCGGTGCGGGTCATCGATGTGGCAAACAGCATTTCCGGCCGTCTGGCCAAGGCGTCGTTGGCGGCGGTGGTCGATGGCCGCACGGTGGGCGTCGATTTTCAACTGCCTGGCGAAGGCGAGATCGGCCTGCGGCTGCTGACCAAAAAAGACCCGGAAGCCCTGGGCGTGATGCGGCATTCGTGCGCTCACGTGATGGCCCGGGCCGTCATGCGGCTGTTCGACGGCGTGCAGTTGGCCTTTGGTCCCACCACCGAAAACGGCTTTTATTACGACATCGGCCTGGACCGCCCGATCAGCGAAAACGACTTCGCCAATATCGAGGCCGAGATGGCCAAGATCGTCCAGGCCGACGAGCCGTTTGAGCGCATTGTGGAACCGCGCGGCCAGGCGGTCGAAATCTGCCGCGATCTGCACCAACCGCTCAAGGTGGAACACATCGAAACTGGGCTGGCCGACCAGCCCACGCTGTCGTTTTATCGGCAAGGCGAATTCATCGACCTCTGCCGCGGGCCGCACGTGCCCAGCGCCGGCGCCATCGGCGAATTCAAGCTGCTCTCGGTGGCCGGCGCCTATTGGAAAGGCGACGCCTCACGCCAACAGCTTCAACGCCTCTATGGCACCGCCTGGTTCAGCAAGCAACAACTCGACGACTATCTGCGGATGGTCGAAGAAGCCAAGCGCCGCGACCACCGCGTGCTGGGCAAGCAACTCGAATTGTTCACCACCAGTTCGCTGGTCGGGCCGGGGCTGATTCTCTGGCTGCCCAAAGGCGCCGTCATCCGCGGCCTGCTCGAAAGCTTTGTGCGCGAAGAACTCTTTCGCCGCGGCTACGAGCCGGTCTACACGCCGAACATCGGCCGCGTCGAAATGTATGAGACCAGCGGCCATTTTCCCTATTACCGCGACGCGCAATTCACGCCCATCTTTGGTCATGACGCCGGGCAAATCGTCGACTTCGTCACCCGCAAGCTCGACACGTCAGACCAATCGACCACGCACGATCTGACCGCCGAGGCCGAAGCGCAATTGATCGAGGCTGCCCGCATCGCCGGCTTCGACGCCGATTATCAGGCCGCCGAACCGATCGAGACGAAGCTGGCCAAGCTGAAAACCTGGAGCCGGCAGCAAGAGCGTTATCTGCTCAAGCCGATGAACTGCCCGCACCACATCATGATCTATAAGTCGAAGCCCCGCAGCTATCGCGATCTGCCGGTGCGGCTGGCCGAGTTTGGCACGGTGTATCGCTACGAGCAGTCGGGCGAGCTGGGCGGTTTGACGCGCGTCCGCGGCTTCACGCAGGACGACGCGCATCTGTTTTGCACCGAAGAGCAGGTGGCCGAAGAGTTCCGCGGCTGCCTGGAGATGACGCAATCTATTCTGCGCACGCTGGGCCTGAACGACTATCGCGTGCGGCTGGGCTTCCGCGATCCGACCAGCGATAAATACGTGGGCAGCGACGAAAGCTGGCGGCGGGCCGAAGCGGCGCTCGAAGCGGTCTGCCGCAGCATGGATTTGCCGCACCTGGAGATCACGCGGGGCGAAGCGGCGTTCTATGGTCCCAAGGCGGATTTCATGGTGGCCGACTGCATCGGCCGCGAATGGCAGTTGGGCACCGTGCAACTCGATTACAATCTGCCCAGTGCCGAGCGATTCGGCTTGGAATACATCGGGGCCGACAACAAGCCGCACCCGCCGGTGATGATCCACCGCGCGCCGTTGGGTTCGCTCGAACGGTTTATGGGCGTGCTCATCGAGCACTTCGCCGGGGCGTTTCCGCTCTGGCTGGCGCCCGAGCAGGCGCGGGTGCTGATTGTCAGCGAAAAATCGGAGAGCTATGCTCGGCAAATCGAAGAGCGGCTGAAGCAAGCCGGCCTGCGCGTGACGGGCGACTACCGCCCGGAAAAGTTGGGGGCTAAAATTCGCGATGCCCAGCTCAAGCTGACGCCGTATATGTTTGTGGTGGGCGAGAAAGACATGGCGGCGGGCACAGTCAGCCTGCGCGACCGCCTGGAGGGCGACCTGGGCGCCATGCCCTTCGAGGCCGCCCTGAGTAGGCTGCGTGACGAAATCGACAAGAAAACCATCCGGCAACAAGCTAAACTTGTTAGCGCCGGCCTGAGTGGAAGCGAGCAAAACCAGTATTGAGTCTTTTACGAAAGGAAACGACGATCGAACGTTCACAGAGGGTCAACGAGCAGATTCGCATCTCGCCGGTGCGCGTGATTTCGGCCACGGGCGAGCAGCTTGGCGTCATGCCCACCGAACAGGCCATCGCCGCGGCCCGGGAAGCAGAGTTGGACCTGGTGGAAGTGGCGCCCAATGAGCGCCCGCCCGTCTGCCGCATCATGGACTTTGGCAAGTTCAAATATCAGCAGCAGAAGCGCAAGCACAAAACGCACCAGATCAAGATCAAAGAGATCCGCGTGCGTCCCAAGACCGACGAGCACGACTTGGGCGTGAAGGTGAACCACGCTCGCGAGTTCTTGGCGCAGAAGAACAAGGTGTTAGTGTCGATCGTCTTCCGCGGGCGCGAGCTGGCCCACATTGACGAGGGTCAGCGGATCGTGCGTCACATCATTCAGGCCTTGGAAGACGTCAGCAAGGTCGAGACCGCCCCCGGCCAGCAAGGCAAGCGAATCACCTGCGTGTTGGCGCCGAAGTGAGGGATGGCGGCGCGGCACCCGCTACCTGGCACATCGTGATCGCCAATCATTGGAGTACAGCCATTGCCAGGCATATTCCACTACACCGACAAAGAGGGTTGGAATGCGATCCGGTCGCAACCGATATGGCGTTTCACGGCCAGCCAACCGAAAGATCCAAGCTGAAGGCGCCGTGCCCGAATTATATGACACGATGGTGCATTTCATCGTTGATGAAGATCAACTCACTTTCGTGGTGGATTCGACCGAGGGCCCGATGGCCGAGTTGGTCTCCGCAGTCCGGTCGGGCTTGAGCGATGGCATCCTTCACATTCTCGCGGAGGCCGCATGAACACATTGGAAACTCATTCGCTGGAGGAGGCAATTCGCCAGTCGGGCGGAGGCTGGCTGCTCGATCTCGATGCACAGCCTAAGGAGGCGGTGAACCATCTGCGGCGGACCCTGGAAGCTGTCGATCGCCTGGCACGTGAGCGATTAGGCGGCGACGCCCCCGCCTTGACCGAAAGCGCTGTCGTGGCCGAATATCGCCGCCGTCCTGCACAAGTTCGTGGCTTTTTCCAGGCGCTGAGCGGTAGCCGGACTGCGGAAATGCTATTAATGGCCTGGCGCATTATCCAAGGGATGGAAATCAAGCGAATCGACTTGGCCTACGCGCGTCAGGAGGGATTTGAGATCTCAGTTATTCTCCAATCGCCGTACGGCGATGAAGACGCTCCTTATCGCTCGACGAATATCAACGACTTCGCTCTTTTCCGTCACATCGGCATCCTGGAGGTGAGTGGGCGACCGGTATTTGATGGCTTTTATCCGTTGAGGGTGAAGGCGAAGTAAATCCTCGCCGAAGGCGCTGCGCAACCGGATGTTGACCAGTTCGCCGAGAATTGGTATTGGTTTTGCCCTTTGCCATGCTAACCAATGCTTTGGAGCACCGACGATGCGGCGGTTTTTCTTTGTCTTGCTCGCGCTGGTCTGCCTGAGCGCTATCGGGTGCGTCATGCCGGGCGATTGGTGGCGCTTCGGCGGGCTTGGCGGCACGTATAGCTCCAACACCGCCGATGAAGCAAAGAACTACCGGCGCTAGACGCTCGTGCGGAATCCGGAACATCCGATGCTCGATCTTTAACTGCCGCATCTCGCGCCGATGCCGATCGCGTTCCCGCAGCGTGGTCGCAATGAGCGCCGCGATGAAATGCAGGCCATGACGGAGACCCAGCCGTTTAGAATGTGAGCATCCGCAAGATGCCGGGTGCGAGACGACCAAAGGCGGCCATGGCTGTCAAAAGCCGCCGAAATTGACGCCCACTTCGCCGGGCGGCGCCTGAAGAAATTCGGTCTGCGATACCCGCCACTGCCACGATTTGGTTGCCAGATGGTAGCTTCGGATTAACGAGACGCGGATGAGAAACGTGACTCGTCTTCCCTGACTCTCGACGGTCACGGCGTAGACGTCGAGCACGTTTTGGCTGCTGGGATCAGAGCGCATGCCGACGTGTTCGTAGTAGCGAACATGACATTGTTTGCCCAACGTCAGCAGCAACTGCACGGTTGGTTTCTCGACATACGATCTCAACCCGGCGGCGTCGCCGGCATAGCGCTTCACCAGTCCGGCTTCGTCGAGCGACCAGCGCGCTTCCGGCAGCATGGTCAACTGATGCGCCACATAAGGACGGTTCTCGCGGATGGCGGTGAACCATTCGTTGGCGGTGCGAGCGGCATCGACGCGCAACTGGTAACGGTAAAGGAAGAATTGGAGCGGTGCGGAGATGCCGCAGATCAAAGCCACGGCCAATCCAATCAGCGCCGCCCGCCTTCCCACCAGGGCCGACGACTGCGCGGCGATCTGTCGCAACGCGATGCCGCAAACCACCACCGCGGCCCAAGGGACCGACCAGAGCACCGGATGAACGAAGGCCAAGATCCCCGCCAGCCCCAACAACAGACCGGCGACAGCCGGTCCGCTCACCGCCCGGTACTCGGGCAACAGCACGCCCTCTTCGGAGGACCTTTCTTCGGAGAACCTTTCTTCGGCGGACTGTACTTCAGACATCGGACGCACGGCGGGCGACGGACGAAATGAGCACCTCAGTCGGCGGATAGCCGCACGATTTCAAAACTACTGGCGACGCCGAACGTTGTCAACCAATTCGCCCGATGAGGCATCGACCGCGAGGCGTTTTTCCCTCGGCGCGGCCGACTCCGCCAGTCCCAAGTCGACGTACGGATTGACGATCCTCTTCGGCGCCGCGGTCGTCCGGTCGAGCAGCTTGGACCGCTGAGCCGGCGCTGAACTTTTTTGCGGCACGTGCGGATTGACCATCACTTTCGGCTGCTCCCATTCGATCTCGGGAGTCAGATAACCGGGCGGATAGGCGAACGGACTATAACCGTAGGTCCGCGGCACCGGCTGGCTATAGTACACCGGTGGATTGAGCGAATAGTAGGGGATCGGTCCCGCATCGTAGAGGTTGTTGTAGGGACCGTTGCCAAGAAATCCATAGCCCAGCGCATAACCGCCCATGCCCATCTGAGCGTTGGCCGTTGAGCATTGGCCCGACCACAAAGCCGCCACAGACGCCATCAACACCAGCTTGCCCAAGGTTTTCATCGCTATCCCCTTTTTTCTGATTCTGTCTGCCCGGGAGCACGCCCCAACATTCCACGATAATTGGGCGCGGCCCGTGAGCAATCAAAAAACGCGGGAATACGCGGCTTGTCCGGTGGTAGCGGTTATGCGGCGGCGGACGTCCGTGTGTGGTTCTCGTGGATCACTCACTCAGCTCGGGCGGCGGCGCTTCCGAGGCCCCGGAAGACGTTTGCGACGCCTCGTGGGCGTCGGGCGGAGCATCTTTATCCAGCCCGTAGGGCAGCGTGTAGTGCTGGTCGGCGCCGGGCACAAACGAAGGCTCATAGACAATTTGCCCGAGGTCTTCCGCGCTGGGCAGCGGCGGTGAGCAACCCAGGGGCGTTGCCAAAAGGGCCAAGACGGCAAGCGAGCCGCGAAAAAAGGCCCAGACGCCGATCAAACCCTGCGCCGCGCGTTTACAGAGATTACGGTTCATGCCTGCAAGACGGTGTGGAGTTGCTTGTTCCCCAGAGAACGCTTATTCCATTGTGAAAAGGAATTCGCAAGTTTGCAAACGCCAATTCCCGCCGGCAAGCGCTGGCCGGACGGTCCCCAAGTGTGGTATATATTTATTTAGCGAAAACGATCGCCGGGCCGTGCGGCGCGGCGGGCAAACGAGGAATAACCATCATGGCAAAATCCAAGGAGTCATCTGTGTCGAGTGCAAGCGATAAGCCCGAAAAGGAAAACGCCCCCGAAGCCGCCGTCAGCGAAGCCGGCGGACAGCCCGCTCGTCCCCAGGCCCAGCCGCAGCCCCAAGCTCAGGCCCAGCAGCTCAAGGTCGATGATTCCAAGCTGCACGCCATGTATGCCAATTTCTGCCGCGTGACCGGCACGCCCGAAGAGCTGATTATCGACTTTGGCCTGAACCCCCAGCCGTTCGGCGTGCCCACCGAGCCGGTGGTGGTGAATCAGCGGATTGTGACGAATTTCTTCACGGCCAAGCGAATGCTGCACGCCTTGCAGCTCACCGTGCAGCGGCACGAACAGGCTTTCGGCGTCTTGGAGACCGATGTGCAGAAGCGCGTCGTGCCTTCGATGCGGCCCACGCGGTAAGTCAAGGCGGGCGGCTTGGGCAGGCAGGGATACAGGACCAGCGAGATACAGGATCAGCGGTGATACAGGGTCAGCGGTGGCCGACGGGCCGCCGCGCCCTGCCTTACGCAATTCGCCCTTAAGCAATTCGCCCTTTAGCAATTCGCCTTGGTGCGGCGCCGCGCCCTTTGCTATAGTCTCACCCTGTCATATCTCGCGCTTGCCGGGGGGTGGGTCTTTCATTTTCACGGGCATGCACTTGCGCCGCGCAAAATTCGTGCTGGCCATTGGCTGGTGTTTGCTGGCCAGCAGCGGTGGCGGCTGCGCAACGTCGAAGCCCGCGAAGTGGTACGACCCGTTCGGCCTGTTCGCCAAAGAAAAAGAAGGCGAGCGCAAGGTGGTCACGCAGGACGAGTGGATCAAAGCCATTCGCCAACTGGCCAAGGCGGCGCCGAAGCTTCCCCCAGAGCAGCAAGAACAGGCGTCTCGCGAACTGGCCCAGTTCTTGGCCAAGGAACGCGAACCCATCACCCGCGGGCACATGCTGCGCACGCTGGCGGCTTTTCCCACAAAAACCGCCGAACGCATGCTTCAGGCCGGTCTGCGCGATGTAGACCAGGACGTGCGCGTGGTCTGCTGCGATGCTTGGGCGCGGCGTGGCGGGCCGGAGGCGGTTCGCGTGCTTTCCGAAGTGCTGTCGACCGACACAGATCTCGATGTGCGGCTGGCGGCTGCCCGAGGGTTGGGCGAATTGCACGACCCGCAAGCGATCGGCGCTTTGGGCCTGGCCTTGGACGACGACAATCCGGCGCTGCAATTGCGCGCCATCGACTCGCTGCGCGCCATCAGCGGAAAGAACTACAAAACCGTCCAGGAGTGGCGCAGTTTTGCCCAAGGCGAGAAGCGCGAGCCGCTGACGTTGACCGACCGGTTGCGCCGGTTGTTCTGAACATTCGGAGCCAATCCGCTGGTTCGGTAACCTATATTTTCCGGTGGGAAACAGCCAAAAGGCACGATAGCGAGGCGATGGCTCCGTGGAAATTCTGACGCAAATTCTAGGCTGGGTGCTGGCCAGCGTGGTCGCCAGCCTGCTGGCCGGCTTTTACATCGGCCGCACCAAGACGCACTCCGAGCAGCAGCGGCAAGCGCAAAAAGACCGCGAGACCGCTCTGCAATCGCTGGTCGGCGTGCTCAAAAGCGTGCAAGACCTGAGCACCGACGTCGGCCACCGCAACACCGAGATGAACGAAGTCCGCCGGCACGTCGATGACATCCGCGTCACCGGCGAAATGGAGGTCATGCGGCAAGACTTGCTCGGCCAGGTGCTGACCATTCTGGCTTCGAACCAGAAGATGGAAGAAGACCTGACGTTTGCCCGTTGCCGCATGGAACAGCAGGCCGAAGAGCTCGACCGCACCCGCCGCGAGGCCCACACCGACGCCTTGTCGGGCGTGGCCAACCGCAAGGCGTTCGACGATCGGCTGCGATTGATGCTGGCCTATCATCGCCGCGACGGAGTGCCGTTTGTGCTGATGCTTTCCGATCTCGACCACTTTAAGTGGATCAACGACACCTACGGCCACCAGGCGGGTGACCGCGTCATCAAGCAACTGGGCGCCTTGCTGGTGCAGTTGGTGCGCGAGGGGGATTTTGTGGCCCGGTTGGGGGGCGATGAATTCGCCGTCTTGCTGCCACATTGCGATCTCGACTCGGCCATGGACGTCGCCAGCCGCCTTTGCAGCGAGGCCACCCGCACCAACTTCGGCGTCGCCACGACTGAGGCGACCGCCATTACCGTCAGCGCCGGCCTGGCCATCGTGCAGCCGGGCGACACGGGGGAGTCGCTGTTTGAACGGGCCGATGCCGCGCTGTATGCCTCGAAAAACGGCGGGCGAAATCAGTTCCGTTGTCAGGAGCAAACGCCGCAAAACGCGCCACCCACCCCCCAGGCCGCCGCGATCGGTCAAGCGCAGTTGCCGGCCCCGCCCGTGGTGCTGACCGCCGAGCATCTTGGCCCCGCCGCTGCGACCAACCTGATCGGCTTCGACGCGCCAAGCCGGTAAGGTCGCCGCCGGCGCTGATGAGATTGGATACGCTAGATAGGCAGCAAGAGGCACCTTAGGCCGTAGGGTGGGCCGAGCGCAGCGAGTCCCACCTTCTGGCGCCAACGTGACCCGACCTCGGGCGATGCGGCGCGCATCCCATCCACACCGCCCTGTCTGTCGGAAATGGTGCGGATGGTTGCCCAACTTGGTGGCTATGTAGATCGCCAGCGGGACGACCCACCCGGGCCGCAGACGTTTGGATCGGCGTGCAACGGACTCATGATTTGGCACTCTGCTGGCAGCTCTTTGGGCCGCGGGACCAAACGGACCACGGAGATGTGTAGAACAACAAGGGGCAAGCCCCGTCGTGGCGGAACAAAAACGGCACCACGCCGGACCCGTGACAACCACACCTTTTGCGCAACCCAGGCCCGCCCTACGCCACTGTCAATAGCGATTTGGGAACGCCCTCTGTGGCGTTCCGCGCGGGACGGCGCGCCGCGGAATGGCAGCTCTCGGAAGGGCACGGAGTACGTTCCCTACAGAAGGCCCAAATCCATCAGGCCGTTTGGGCCGCAAAGCCGTTTTCTCGTGTAGTATTGTTTGGCGTTCTTTGCTCTAATCCGCACGCTCCGCATCTTGCGACGGCTGGCGCGCGGAACCGACGCCGCGCGCCCGCGCCGCATCAACTCATCGTCCGACGCCTTCCGATATGACAGTTGCACGCGGCCGCGCCAGCGTGCGGCTCGCCTCGCCCAATGCCTATGCTTCGCTTCCTCTACTCACGAACGTCGCCAAGTTATCTGTGGGCCGCCGCTTTTGGCGCCGCAGTTCTGTTGCCATCGTCAGCCCTCGCCGAGCCGACCGATCGCGCAATCGGCGCGTTGGCCTTTGTCGTGGCTTCCGAAGATGCCGGCGAGGGCGAGACATCGCTACGCGACGATGAGAACGCCGGCGCGGCAAGCGCCGGACCGCCGGCCGGCGCGGAAGCCCCCGGAGGCGAGTTTGCCGACGAGCTCAATCCGCCCGCCGCGGCCCAACTGAGCGACGCGCCGCCGGACGACATGCCGCTGGATAGCGACGCGCCGGAGGCTCTGCCCGACGATTTGCCCGACGCGCGGCCCTTTGCGGTCGGCCAGCATGGCAGCGAATTGCTGGTGCTGCGCGACAAAGTGCGTGGGGTGCTGCGGCGTTTTGCGGGCCGAACGATCAACACCCGCGACAACAACTGCTGGGAGGTGATGCACTGGATCATCGCCTATGGGGTGAACTCTCGCATTCGCAACGGCGGTCCGCGCGGCGCGGCGGTCAATTCCATCGGCTGGCTGTGCTACGGCAACCGCTGCGCCGGCCAGACATTGGTGAATCTGGAGCAAGGCCGAATCGCCGCCGCCAAAGGGCCGCGGGTGCAGGGCCATCACGGGCAGTTTTTGGCGATTCTCGCCCAGTCGAAGGTGATGAAAACCTACCCGATGCGGGCGGGCAATCGCAACTTCACCGTGGCCGACCTGATCGAGAGCGAAAAGCTTGGCTGCGAGGAAGGCATCGAGCTGACGTTCAAACTGATCGCCTTATCGCATTACCTCGACTCGAACGAAACCTGGCGCAACCGCGCCGGCCAGGAATGGTCGGTGTCGCGGCTGGTGCGCGAAGAGATCAAGGCGCCCATTCGTGGGGCGGCCTGCGGCGGCACGCATCGGCTGATGGGCCTCAGCTATGCGGTCCGCGAGCGGCAGAAACGCGGCGAGCCGATCGACGGCCAGTTCCGCCGCGCCGAGAAGTACATCCGCGATTTCCACGCTTACACCTTTGCTCATCAAAACGCCGACGGGTCGTTCAGCACCGAGTGGTTCAAGGGTCGCGGCGCCCGCGCCGATCTCGATCGCCGCTTGCAGACCTCCGGTCATATTCTGGAATGGATGGTTTACTCGGCTTCGCCGGAGATGCTGCGCGAGCGGCGGCTGGTCAAGGCGGTCGATTACCTGGCCGGCATTCTGGCGGCGCAGCCCGACCGGAACTGGTCGCTCGGCCCGCTGGGTCACGGGCTGCACGCCTTGGCTTTGTATGAGGAGCGCGTGTTCCAGCAAGCTCCGTCCGCGCCGCTGGCACGCCGCAACAACCGGGTGGCCGACCTGCGCGAACCGCCCGAAATCATTCCCACCGTCTCGATCGAGCCGCGGCAACCGGTGGTGATGCCCGTCGTGCCGGGCCCCGGCCGACTGCCCCTGCGCACGGCCGATCAAGACCCAGATCAGCCGCTCGACGACTCTTGGGCCGATGGACAGCGGGCCGAGGTCGAGCCCGAGAGTTTCGACGCCGCCGACATCGACGAATTGCAGCCGCTGCCCGCCGCGCCCGAGGCAGACGAGTGAAGTCGCCTGATACTTCAGGGGATTTTGGACGTTTGGCGTCTGGTCGGTTTTGACATTCCATATCGTCCTGTGGACCAGCCGCCCTCGGCTGGTTCCGCGACGCCGACTGGCGTCGGCGATCCACAGCCGAGGGTGGCTATGCCACATTTCCATCCGCGCAATTGCCTATTTTGAATGTCAGATTTGGCTTCAGCGGCTTCGCGTGCAACCGCTTCAGGTTTCGCGACACCGGATCGACCACCAGGCCCACGCTCTCCAAGGCAACCGTGCCAAGCATCGGTTCACTGCCCGGGCCGCCGAAGATGATTTGAGCAACGTTCAACGAGACCGCATCTCAGACCGGCTGTGCCCGACGCGCCCGGCTGGTCACCGTCAGCCACACCGGCGCATTGGGCCACAAACCGAGTGATGCCATCGGGCGGATGTTCTGCCCGGGTTGGATTCCGACATCGAACGCTTGCAGCACGCGGGCCACAACCAGTTGCATGGCCAGCAACGCAAACTCGTTGCCGATACACAGGTGCGGCCCGCCCAGAAACGGAAAATATGCTCCCTTCGCACGATCAGCGATACGCTCGGCTGTGAACCGCCCCGGATCGAACTCTTCCGGCGAATCCCAAAACGCCGGATGCCGATGCGTGATGTACGGGCAGAGCACCACGGTCGATCCCGCGGGAATGCGATAGCCGCCGATTTCATCGTCGGCCACCGCTCGCCGCGGCAGCGCCCAGACCGGCGGATATAAACGTAGCGACTCCTGAATCACCGCCCGACTGAGGCGCAACTGCGGCGCGTCGGCCGCGGTCGGGGGCCGATCGCCGATCACGGTTTGAATCTCTTCGCTCACGCGTTGGCGGATCGGCTCGTGCGAGGCCAGCAAAAACCAGGTCCAGGTGAGCGCGGTGGCCGTCGTCTCGTAGCCCGCCAGCAGGAAGTTCAAGATTTCGCTGCGGAGCTGGGCATCGGTCATTTGCTCGCCCGTCTCTTCGTCGCGGGCTTGAATGAGCATCGAAAGCAAGTCGCCGCGGTCGGCCTCGTCGCGCCGCCGCTGGTGAATGATCTCCGTCACCACCTGGTTGAGCGTCGCCACCGCGCTGTTGAAGCGGCGATTGCCCGGCGTCGGCACCCATCTGGGCGGCGTACTCACCGGATGGCTGAAAACCTGTTCGAAGTATTGGCCCATCACGCGGAAGGCCGTGCCCACTTCGTCGGCCTCGTGGCTGGCATCGCGATCGAATAGCGTTCGGCTGGTGATGGCCAACGTCAGACGCGACATCTCGCGACGGGCCTCGATCGGCTTGGCTTCGGGGCCGCCCGCCTGCCAACGCGCGACCAGCGCAGAAGCGGCTTCGACCATGACGTTGGCATACTCCGGCAAGCGCTGCCGCTGAAAGGCGGGCTGCGCCAGCCGCCGCTGCCGCAGCCAAAAGTCTCCTTCCGAAACCGTCAGATTGTCGCCAAATAACTTTCGCAAGACGCGGTAATGCCAGCCGCGCAGATAGTTTTTTTGATGGTCGTGCAACACCCGGCGGACGTGCTCGGGATGATAGACGAAATGGTTCACCAACGGCCCGACGCGAAAACGAAAGACGTCGCCAAACCGCTCGCGCGCCTGCCACTGAAACTCAAGCGGATCGCGCAGAAAAGCTCCCCAAGCGCCGTAGGGCAGCGGAACGTAGTGCGAGATGCCGGGGGCGATCGCCATATTGATTACTGCCCGCCGCTGAAAGAAGCGTTACCGATTGAGCCGAGAAGACGGGCTTTGCCTGGCCAGACCGAGCCTTTTCCAATATGCACGGCCGCCGCCTCTCGGGCAAGCAAACCGGCGCGGAACGCGGCGTCCCCACGGGCGATCGCAAACGGCGTCGGCTCAGCGACCGCAATCCTCGACGGCGGTGAATGCCTGTTGAACCAGGGCGTCTTCTTCGGCCCGGACACGCCAGGGCGACTCGCGCATCGGTTGCCGCTGTAGTGCGGCCGTCAGCGCCTCTTCGGCTTCGGGACAGCGCTCTACCGACGCCAGCACCAGGGCCAACTGAGCCGGATAGACAGGCGACTGTTCGTCGAGCGAGGCGCTGGCTCGCAAGTAGGTGATCGCCGCTTGCACTTCATCGTGCCGGTGCGATTCGCTCGCCAGACGGGAAAGAAACCACGACGCCCAATCGTCGCTGCCCCGCAAAATCAGGGCGGCGCAGCGTATAGGATGCGTTCGGTCCAGCGCCGCTGCACGCCGGGGCAATTCATTCCATGCCCAAGTTGCGGCTACCAGCGGCAAGCAGGTGGCGACGAGGGCCGCGGTGCGCCAGCGCGACGATGGAGGCGCCGGCCGTTCGTAGGCCGGGGCAACGCCTGCCGCGGCCATACGATCGTACAGGTGCGGATGGACATGTCGATTGCCGCGCAGCACCGCCGGCGACAAGTTCGCACAGTACAACTTTTCGAGCGCCCGCGCATAAACACCTTCGTCGGCCTGATGCGCATGGCCTTGCCGGTCGGCGCGTTGTTCCATGCGGCGCCCGAAGCGACGGTTCAAGATGAGCGCGACCATCGTGAAGACGAACACCCCAAGATACGCTTCGAGCCCGAAGGAGCCGACGATCGGTCCAGCGGCCGCCAGCGGCAACACCAACAGGCAAGCGGCCAGGCGCGCAAGCATTGCCAGGCGCGACTCGTTCAGATGGGCCAGTTCGTGCGCTGCGATCGCCTCGATCTCCTTATCGGCCATTTGCTCCAAGAGCAGTTTGGTAAACACGATGTCGCGGCTGCCCCAGAGGGCAAAAGCGTTCGACATCGAGCAATCGAGCTGGTAGACGCCGCGAGGGGCGACGCCGGCGCGTTGGGCAGCTCGCGCCACGATCGCGTCCACCGCCTGCGGCACCGGAAGCAGAAGACCGAGTCGCCTGACGATCTTCGCCCCGCCGCCAAGCCCGAACCAGGCGACCGCCGCGCCAGACAGTGCGATCAGCATGGCGGCGGTAAAATCCATCCGTGCCGGCAACAACGCCAGCAGGAACAACGCCGCCATAACGTGCGGAAACATCAACAGATAGTTGAAGGCGATTTGGCCGGCAACGCGGCGCGGAGTTACCAACTCGCGTCCGAGCAATTTGCGGCGCAGCCACAGGGAGGTAAGCCAGGCGGGCAAAAATGCGCCGCATGCGGCGGCAATCACCACCAACACCCGTGGCACGCTCCAAATCCTCCCCCATGAGCTTCCCGCGGCGAGGGTCAGCAGGATCGGTAAGATGAACGCATTGAGCCGCGCCACCGATCGAACCGGGTAGCTCGCGCGCGCTTGCTCGGTCCAGGGTGCATCGGCTGGCAAGCGCCGGACAGGAATGAGCCCCACCGCGCCGCCCAACGCGGCGCAGACGAACGAAAGAATCGCTGCCAGCACCGGCCAAACAATGGCTGCGCACCAGAGGCTCCAGGTCGGCAGCAGTTGTCGGGCAGCGTCGATCGCTGCCTCGGCGTTTGTCGGCATCATCCGTTCCTTGCGCGGGCCATGTCGCTCTACGGCAGCAAATCTGCCGCCGCAATGCTGGCCGACGGGCTGCCTTCCAGCACCAGGGGCGCCGTGTCGCCCGGCTTGCAGTGGCGACGCGCGGTAGAGCCGGCCGCCGCGTCCGATCCGGCAGGCCGGGTGTAGATTTCAATCCGCCGGTCCACCAGGTTCACCACCCAAAGGTGTCGCGGCGATGGCCATGATGCGGCGATGGGCGAGTAAGAACCCGACGTCTGGTATTATCTCAATTGTTCGCCGCGGATCAGACCGCTGTCAAGTCGCAGACATCATCTCGCGCTCGATCCGGCGATCTGGGACGAACCAGATCGCCGCAACGACTGCGTAAAGAGCGCATGCCGCCCAGGTGTTTGCAAACGCAACACCAATGGCGATGGCGTAGAGGAGTAGCGATATGCATTCCTTAAGGTTGCCGCCCATTGCCTTGACAAAGCTAGACTGCGGGTCGTGGAGGCGCAGCAGCACTCGACGCTCGAGGTCCCAGGCAACCGCGCTCATTAGCAACACCACGCCATAGAGCGCTACGGGCCACGTTCCGAAATGGCTCTCGCCCATCCACCTCGTCACAAAGGGAATCAGTGACAACCAGAAGAGAAGGTGGAGGTTCGCCCAAAGCGTTATGCCGTTCACCCGCTGCACCGACTGGAAAACATGGTGATGGTTGCTCCAGTAAATCCCGACGTACGCAAAACTAAGAACATAGCTCAGAAAAGCCGGCAGGACGGGCCGCAGGCCGCGTAGCTCAGCACTCTCCGGCGCCTTCATTTCAAGCACCATGATCGTGATGATGATGGCAATCACCCCATCGCTGAACGCTTCAAGCCTTCCTTTTCCCATGCATGTCTCTCGACCGACGTTTATCAGGTCAATCGGCCCATTCGACCGCTTTGGTAATCATGAATCGCCTGCCGAATCTCTTCACGGGTGTTCATCACAAATGGGCCCTGACCGACGACCGGCTCGTTGATTGGCTGCCCGGTCAGCATCAAAACCATCGCCTCAGCCTCGCAACGAAGCGCAACATCTCGGCCCGAACGCTCCAGAATCGCCAAGTCGCCTGCCGCGAGGGACTTCCCATCGACGGTGACCCTTCCGTGCTGCACCAATAGAATCGCGGTGTGGCCCTCTGGGGCCGGAGCCGTGGTCTCATGTCCCGCCTTCAACCGCAGGTCAAACACGCACAGGGGCGTAACCGTGCGGGCTGGTCCCGCGACGCCGTTCCACTCGCCAGCAATGACTCGCACCGTTCCGCCATCAGGTTCAAGATTCAGTCGGGGAATTTGCCGGTCGACGATTTCCTGATAACGCGGGGGCGACATTTTTTCGCGCGCCGGAAGATTCACCCACAGTTGGACCATTTCAAAAAGGCCCCCGGTGCGCGCGAACTCGCGGCTGTGAAACTCGGCATGGACGACGCCGGAGGCCGCCGTCATCCATTGCACATCTCCAGGGCCAATCTTTCCGTGAGCCCCGGTTGAATCACGGTGCTCCAGGCCACCTTCGTAGACGATGGTGACCGTCTCAAAACCGCGATGCGGATGCTCGCCCACTCCAAGCTGGCGATCGGCGGGCGCGAACTCGTGCGGCCCGCCGTAGTCCAGCAGCAGAAACGGACTCACCTCGGCCGCATCTTCTGCGTACGAGAACAACGACCGCACGGGAAACCCATCGCCGACCCAGTGCGGATGGACATTGCGAACGACACGTTGAATCTGTTTCATCTTGTCTCCTTGCGGCGGCCCCCGACCCTGCCTTGTCTAGTTCCGTACTTCCTCTTGGCGATCCGATCGCGTTGGCGAAGATGGTCTCGCGAAGCCATCGCTGCCTCTTTCTTCCGCGGCAAATTAGCCGTCGTCGCGGCACTCGCAAATCAACGCGCGGAGGAAGTAATCTGGCGATTTCTACGGCCTACTACGCCGTGAAGTTCGACGTTTCCGCTGAGTGGCCCAACCCCGCCCATGCGCCGATTCCAGATCCGCGTATCTCGACATCCGGGAAACGCAGCGATGTGCTCTACATACGTGCTGATAACTGGCCACCGAGAACCGGGCGACCGAAAGGTCGTGGCCGTAGGTCAAAGGTGTCGGGGCGATGGCCATGATGCGGCGGTGCAAAGCGAGCAAACGAAACTTGAGGGACCGACCTCAATTGTTCGTCGCGGCCCGGAGCGATGTCAAGTAGAATACTGCGACCAGTAGCCGTAGCGGGTGCTTCCGATGAATCATTCCGCCGCCATCTTATTTGCTCGAAAGCCATGGAGATACCGAAGTGAGATCCGCCGACTCGCGCCAACGGTTCTTTATCAGCCCGTCCAGCTTCGACAATATTGGAGAGGTGCTTAAAGCGATGGGCGAAGGCTTTGCGCACGACGTGCTTGGCTGGGGCGAGCTGAAACACTGGCAAGCCACGGCCCCGCGCGACGTGCTTTTTCTCAATTGCGCCATGCGGTTTGGGTTTGGATATGCGAGGAAAGTCGCCGGCATGATCAGTGAATTCGTCGCCGCGGGGGGCACACTTTACGCCTCCGACTGGGCCATGCGCGCGGTCCAACGTGCGTTTCCCGACATGCTTCAGCTAGACAGCCTGGGAGGCAAAGGACAAGCGCATTGCGACGTCGTCGATCGGGGCCTTCAAGAAATGATTGGCAGGCGAATCAACATCGAGTTTGATATCGGCTCGTGGCGCCGGATCGCGCGAGTCGACTCGTCGGTGCGCGTGTATATGGCGGCGGCGGGCCAAGGCACGGCCAACGCGTCGGCGGGGCTGCCGATTGTTGTAGGTTTTCGCCACGGCCGGGGCAATGTGCTATGCACGTCGTTTCACAACAAATCGCAAACGTCCGACCAAGAACGGCGCCTGCTTCGCTTCCTGGTGTTGCAGCCAATTCTGGCCAGTGCGGCGGTGGACGCCGCGCAAGCCATCGAAAGCCGGCAGTTCCAGCCAGGCCGGCAAATCTTTTCAACCATCAATTGCGGCCAAACCTCCCCACCGTTCGTCTTCGACGCCGCGGTCGGGCAGAGCTTGCTCTACTTCGTCAATTGGAGCGGCACCGCGCGGCTGCGGCTGATTGTCAAAGACCCTTCGGGCAATCTTTATTGTGACAAGTTGAGCAACCAACCCCCGCTCGGCTGTGAAGTCGCGCAGACTGCCGCGGGGCGATGGACCTGTCAGATTGTCGGCGCCGAAGTGTCGCACGAGAATTTTCCCTTTGTGCTTACGCTCGCGGCGGCCACTACGGCCAAGCCCAGCGCAGCCTTTGCACCGGCGAAGTCTCAAGTCGATGCGTCGGAATCGGTGGTTCGCGTACCGACAAAGGCAGCGAACACGTTCTACGTACCGCCGCCTCCGCCGCCTCGGTCGCGGCCAGGGCCGGCTGCGGCGCCTTCACCGAGAACGACTGACATTAAAATACCGCCTCCACCACCGCCCAGGCAACATCGCCGCGACCGGTAGGCCCGGAATGCCCCGTAAAACGCGAATCTTCAGCACCAGTATTGCAGTCCTTCGCAAGTGTGCGGCATGGATGAGCCGCCGGTTCGCTGGCGCGGCAACGGCGACGCCGTGACCAGCGCCGAATTGATCTGCGCTGAAGAAGTTGCGCAAGCGGCGATTCTTCTCTTGCAGCGAGAGTTCGGCATTCCGCTCGATGACTTGCCGGCCGCGACGCTGCACGCCATGGGTTTTAGGCGCATCGGGACGCAACTCGCCGAATTAGGCAACTCAGCAATTCAGCAAGCCGTCGCCGCGCAGCGCATCCGCCCTGACGCGTCAGGTTTTATAGTCCCCGCGACCGCGTAGAGCGGACGCCGGTTGCGCAGTCCGACGGATCGGCATAAACCTTAGGGGAGCGAAGCCGAGCACCGGATCAGCGAGAATCCGCCAAGCCAGTGTTCTGGTTCGCCTGAGGATAGAGACGGCGGCTCGCCGTGTCGCACGAGTCGCTTGCCCCAGCTACCACCGGTGAGTCATTGCCAAATCGGCCGCTCTCGTGACCGGCGAACCGGGCAGCTACGAGCTTCGTAGAGACAAGTAGCGGGCAATATGTGGCGGTTCGCGGTACAGCGCGGCGCCCAGGGAACCAAAGGGCCGCGAAGGGCGTCGAAGTGATAAGGACGCAATTCTTAATCCCGCGGCTGAAACCTGCGGCGTGTGAAACTCGCGACGTCCCCCGTGGATCGCGATCCTCTTTCGCTGAAAACCGACCAAGCCAACCATCTGGTATAAAGCGGGAAGAGGCCGGTTTTGGCTCTGTCCTAGCGCGGCCAATTTTCGATCACCACGCGAAAAACCCACCAAGCCAGTTTTTTGGTCGACTGAGGAGAGAGGCACTTCGAATCATGCGAATTCGAGGTGGAGTATCGCCTGATGCAGATTGGGACATGTCCCAATCTGCATCGCGGCGCCCACGCGCGGCGAGCAAGGGAGCTTGCGAACGGCGCTTGCATAAGCAGAGGTTGATGCGTTGGAAAGACGCCATAAGCTTGTCTAGACTACGCTGTTGCGATGCGCGCGCCTGGACTAACGACGCTTGTTCTTCGCAAACAAATCGCACCGATTCATCGATTCATCGGAGACCCAAAGCGAGTGACGCTCATGCACGGCCGAAAATTCTGTTTCCAAGTTCTCCTATACGGGCTGCTGATCGCCGTTTTGCTCGGCGGTGCGAATTTCGTCGGCGAGCGTTTAGCCGGCGCGGCGGAAGACGCTGCCAAGCCCGTCGAGACCAAGCCCGCTGAGACCAAGCCGACCGAAGCCGCGACGGCGACTGAACTGATCGCCAAGCTCGACGCTTTCCTGCAGGCGCCCGCCTACAAGCAGGCCCATTGGGGTGTGCTGGTGGTCGATCTCGGCTCGGGCGAGTCGCTTTATGAGCATGAGGCCGACAAGCTCTTCGCCCCCGCCTCGGTGACCAAGCTCTACTCGGTCGCGGCGGCGCTCGATGCACTCGGGGCGGACTATAAGTTTGAAACGCCCGTCTACGCGCGCGGCGAAGTCGATGCCTCGGGCCGGCTCGAGGGCGACCTGATTCTGGTGGCCAGCGGCGATCTGAGCATGGGCGGTCGAACCGATGAGGCCGGTCACATCGCCTATACCAATGCCGACCATATCTATGGCGGTGATGGCGTGGAGCTGACCACGGGCGACCCGCTGGCCGGGCTGAATGAGCTTGCTCGACAAGTGGCGGCGTCGGGGGTTCAAGTGGTGCAAGGCGATGTGCTGGTCGATGATCGGCTGTTCGATCACGCCCACGGCACCGGCAGCGGTCCCTCACGGCTGACGCCCATCATGGTCAACGACAATCTGCTTGATCTGGTGATCTCGCCCGCCGCGAAAGACCAACCGGCCACGATCGAATGCCGCCCCAAGACCGACGCCATCCAGATCGACGCGCAACTGCGAACGATCGCCGCGGACGGCCGCACGAAGGTCCACATCGAATCTGCCGGTCGCAATCGCCTGGTGGTGCGGGGAGAAATCGCCGCCGGGCGAAAGCCGCTCGTTCGCAGCGAGGAAATTGAAGATCCCGCGTCGTTCGCGCGCTCGCTGTTGATCGAGGCGCTGGCGCGGGCGGGCGTGCGCGTGCAAGCGTCGGCGCTGGAAACCAACCGCGGCGATCGGCTGCCGCCGCGCGAGAGCTATGCCCAGCAGCGGCGGGTGGCGCTGCTGACTTCGCCGCCGTTTGCCGAATCCGCCCGGCTGGTGCTCAAGGTCAGCCACAACTTGCAGGCCAGCACCTTGCCGTTGCTCGTGGCCGCCAAGCACGGCCAGCGGACCCTGGCCGAAGGGCTGCGGCGGCAGCACGATTTTCTGGCCAAAGCGGGAGTCGAGGTCGAGACGATTTCTTTCGGCGGGGCGGCGGGCGGCGATGTCGCCGACTTTGTCACGCCGCGGGCCACGGTGCAATTGCTGCGATACATGTCGACGCGAGACGATTTTTCATGCTACCGCGAGGCCCTGCCCGTTTTGGGTGTCGATGGCACCTTGGCCAAGTCGGTGAGTGGAAAGAGCCGCGCTCGGGGCAAAGTGCAGGCCAAGACGGGCACGCTCTTCTGGAGCAACGTGATGAACGGCAACGAGCTTTTGACCAGCAAGGCGCTGGCCGGCTATCTGACGACCACCGCCGGCCGGCAACTTGCTTTTGCCGCCTTCGTCAACAACATGCCGACCAAGGGTTCCGCCGACCGCGCGCGGGTGGGCCGCGCCCTGGGAGATCTGTGCGAGTTGTTCTGCGATTGGCCTTGAATCTCGTCGGCGGCCGGCGATTGGGTTACAATCGGCCCTGAGATTCCTTCCGTTATCTCGTTCATTGTCACGAGTCATGGCTCAACAAGCGGATTCGCCTTCCTCAGCGCGGCACGGCTGGAAGATTCTGCTGGGCGCAGCCGTCGCCGCGGTGGCCATCACGGCCGCGGTGGCCTATTTCTCGTTCCGCAACGACCTGTCGCCCGAGGAATGCCAGCAGCTCGAAGCCGATAAAAACCTGGCCTTGGGTTATTTGGAGAACGCCGACTTGAGTCCGGCGCGTCCGCTGCGGCTTGCCGAGGCCGATGCGCTGTTTCAGTCGATCGCCGCGCAGCGTCCCGGCGATCCGCTGGGGTTGCGAAATTTGGCGATCACGCGGCTGTTAGAGCTGGGCGCCGCCAAGGAAGGCAGCGATAAGGACGACGTCGTTCAGCAAGCCCGGCAAGCGGCGCAGCGGCTGCTGGCCAGCGACGATCACTCGGCGATCGCCCACGTGCTGGCGGGGCGCATTGCCGCCCAGACCGGCGACGCCGAGCAGGCCGCGGCCGAGTTGGCGCGGGCCGCCGAACTCGAGCCGCACGACGCCGCCATCTGGTATGAAATCTATGAATTGCTCAAAGACCTGCCCGACCGGGCGTGGCAAGTCAAGGCCGATGCCGCCCTGGGCCGCGCCTTTGAAGCCGCTCCCGACAACCTGTTCATTGCCCTGGCCTGGGCCGAAGCGCAGGCCGCGCGAAAAGACCCCGACATCGGCCACGCCTTGAACTCGCTGCGCACAACGCTGGTCACCATGCCGGGCGTGGCCGAGCAAATCAGCAACAGCACGCGCGGCAAAATTCCCGACGTGCTCGCCTGGATCGACGAAGCCGCCGCGGCCGCTGAAAAGAACGATTGGGCCACGGTGCAGCGGCGCGTCCGCCCGCTCGACAGCCCGCTGAAATCGCAACCCTGGGCGCAAAGCGACCTGCGTCGCGTCCGGCGGCATGCCTTGGAATATGTGATTCACGAGTTCAAGGATCTCTGTCCGCGATCCGCTCGCCGGCCCGGCGGCGAACCGCCGGCCGAAGTGAAGCTGGCTGAGTTCGCCGCCGCCGAGCAGCTTTCCAGCGGGCTGCTGGGCATCGCCGACATCCAACTGGCCGATGTCGATCTCGACGGACGGCTGGATATCGTGGTGCTGCGCGGCACGATGCTGGAAGTCTATAGTCGGACCGACGGCCCCGGCTGGCGGCGGCTGGTCGAGCTGCAGCTTCGCGCGACCTACGACCGACTGCTGGTCGCCGATTTCGATCAAGACAATCCCAAGCAGCCCGGCACCGAAGCTTATCGGCAAGCGCAGCAGCATGCCGCGGACAGCGGCGGCCGCGAGGAATCGCCGCGCGATGGAACCGAGGCGGAGCCGACCGGCGGCGCCGGCGCCAAAGCATGTCCTTATGTCGATCTCGACATCGTCGTCTATGGGCAGGCCGGCGTTGATCTGATTCGCAACGAGCTCGACCTGCAAACCGGCGCTCGGTCGCTGGCGCCGGTTGAGTTGGCCGGCCCGTTGGCGGAACTCAAAAATGTACACGCCGCGGTCGCCGCCGATCTTTACCACGATGGCAATCTCGATCTGGCACTGGCCACCAAGGACGGCTTGCGGATCTGGTCGAACGACGGCGACATGAACTTCGCCGACATCACCTCCGGGGCGCAGCTTCCCGAGGCGATGCAGGCCACGGCGCTGGTGGCCGTCGATTGGGACCGCGACGTCGATCTCGATCTGCTGGTGGTCAATGCCTCGGGTGAACCCGCGGGGTATCTGGAAAACCTGCGGCACGCTCGGTTCCGCTGGCGGGCGTTCGACAAAGGTTTTGATGCGCTGGGCGGCGCCCAGGCCGTGGCGCTGTTCGATGGCGAAGGCAATGGCGCTTGGGACCTGGCGTCCACGGGCGAGACGGGCGTGACGCTCATCCGTACCGACATCAGCCGGGCGGGCCAAATCTCGCCCAAGGCCATTGTGCCGCTGACCCGCAGCGCCCGCCGCGGCATTGCGAGCTGGGATTTCGACAACGACGGCTCGCCCGACTTGCTAGCTTGGGGAAATAAGACCATCGATTTCTTCCGCGGCGCCGATGACGGCAGCCTGGCCGCCGTGCCTCCGCTGCTCACCGGGGCACTGCAAGATATTCGGACGTGCCGCGTCGCCGATCTCGATGGCGATGGCGATCAAGACCTGGCGATTGCCGAGGCCGACCGCGTGCTGCTTTATTCCAACGACGGCGGAAATGGCAACCATTGGCTCGATGTGGAACTGCGGGCCGGCATTGTCGACGTGGGCGGCGGCCAGACCGGCAGCTTCCGCGCCGATCACTATGGCCTCGGCAGCGTGATCGAAGTTCGCTCTGGCAGCCATGTGCAGCGGCAGATTGCCTCGGGGCACACCACGCATTTCGGATTAGGAGATAACGCCAAGCCCGACGTCGTGCGAGTGACCTGGACCACCGGCGTGCCGCAGAACCTGATCGAACCGGAAACCGACCTGGTGATTTGCGACGAACAGGTGCTCACCGGGTCATGCCCTTATCTGTATACCTGGGACGGCGAGCAATTCGCCTTTTGCACCGACTTGCTGTGGGCGGCGCCGCTGGGATTGCAGCTTGCCGAGGGGGTATTGGCGCCGTCGCGGTCGTGGGAGTATCTGCGGATTCCTGGCGAGATGCTCCAGCCCGCGGGCGGTCAGTATCAACTGCGCATCACCGAAGAGTTGTGGGAGGCTGCCTATTTCGACCAGGTCAAGCTGATTGCGGTCGATCATCCCGCCGAGATTGAAGTGTACTCGAACGAAAAAGTCGGGCCGGCGGAAATCGCCGAGTTCAAGGTACACACCGTGCGACAGCCGATCCGGCCGGTCGCCGCCCGCGATTCATTCGGACGCGACATCCTCCAGCGCATTCGCCAGCGCGACGGCGTGTATGTGAAGGCATTCGACCGTCAACTGGCATTCGGGCTTGCCGAAGATCATTATGTGGAACTCGATTTTGGTGAGCTGGCGCGAAGCCGCATGGAACGCGACGTAGGGTGGGCCGAGCAAAGCGAATCCCGCCTTGTGGCGCAGGCCACCCCACAGCGCGGCGCCGCCGGAAACGATGGGACTCGCGAGCTCGTCCCACCCGACGCCAAACAAACCCGCCCACGCATGACGCTATTCCTCACCGGCTGGATTTTTCCCAGCGGCACGTCGATGAACGTGGCGATTTCACGCAATCCCAAGCTCAGCGATCCACGCCCGCCCTCGCTCTGGGCGCCCGACGAAAAAGGCCAGTGGCGCGAGGTACGATCGTACATGGGTTTTCCGGGCGGGAAGACCAAAACGATCGCTATCGATGTGAGCGACGCTTTTTTGACCGACGACTATCGGCTGCGGATTGCCACCAACCTGGAGATTTTTTGGGACGAGGCGTTTTTGACGGTCGACGAAGAGCCGGCGCCGATGGAGTTGAAAGAGCTGAGTTTGAGCGCGGCCGACTTGCACTTCCGCGGCTTTTCGCATCGCAGCCCCGGTCAGGATTTCGGCCCCGAACGCTACGACTATCAGCGCGTCAGCACCGCGCCGAAATGGGCGCCGATGGAGGGCAATTTTACGCGCTATGGCCCGGTCGATGAGCTGCTGAGCGAGACCGACGATATGCTCGTCGTTGTCGGAGCGGGCGATGAATTGTCGCTGAGCTTCGCCGCTCCCACCGAAGAACCACCCGAGGGCTGGACGCGAGATTTTCTGCTGTATAACGTCGGTTGGGATAAAGACTGCGATCTGAATACCGTGTACGGCGAAACGGTCGAGCCGCTGCCATTCGCCGCCATGAGCGGCTATCCCTATGGTGGCGATGAATCATATCCGGACAGCGATCGGCATCGCCGATATCTGCGGACCTATCAGACGCGCACTCAGGACCCCGGCGGCTTTTGGCGAAATATTTTTGACGCGACGAATCATCGATAAAGGTAACTGCGGAATGAACCGATCGAATCCATTGCGGTGGCCGCTGGCCGCGTTTGCACGACGCCCGACGTCTGTAGGGAACGGACTTCGGGCGATTGCCAGTTCGGCATTGTTCGCCGCTGCCATCTGCCTCGCTTCGGCGACGTCCCACGCCGACGACGAATCGTTTCAATATCCGCTGGCGGTCGCCGCGCACGGCGACACGATTTACGTGGCCGACCGCAAACTGCCCGGCGTGTGGAAAATCGAAGACGGCAAGCCGAGCGTCTATTACCGCGGCGAGAAGACGTTTCGCACGCCGCTGAACGCGCCTCGGTGTGTGGCGGTCGATGCCGAAGGCCGCGTGCTGGTGGGCGACAGCGCCACGCGCGAGGTGTATCGCATCGAAGAGGGCAAGCTCGTGCCGCTCACCAAGGGCGGCATCGGCATCCCGCTGGGCATTGCCGTCGACCGCGCCGGCGACCTGCTGGTGTCGGACCTGGAGCTGAATCGAATTGTCAAAGTCACGCTTTCCGGCGATGACGCGCCGCGCGTCGAAAAGTATGTCGACGTGCCGGCGCCGGCGGGCGTGTTTCTCGATCAGGAAGACCGGCTATGGGTCGTCTCGCGCCGCACCGACGCGCTGCTGCGCGTTTCGTCGGAACGCAAAGTGGAGGTAATCGTGACCGGCCGGGTTTTCGGGTTCCCGCATGCCGTGTTGCTCGACGGCGAGGGGACGGCCTATCTTTCCGACGGCTATGGCAAGGCCGTCTGGAAAGTCGATGGCGAGGGTAAGGCCGCCAAGTGGGTGTCGGGCGAGCCTCTGCTCAACCCTGTCGGCATGACCTGGCAAGGCGAAAAGCTGCTGGTGGCCGACCCGCACGCCAAGGCGATATTTCAAATTGACCCGCAGGGCAAGATTTCGACCGTTGCGCCGTCAATGGCTGCGACGAGCTCGGCGCCAGTTCGCCCCGCGGCGGATCGTTAAATGACCTTGCACGATGGCAGCACCCGCCCGGCAGCAGCGCGCACGTCGCGTTGAACGTCGTCGATCGAACGGCCCGCATCGATGACGACAATTTGCTCCGGCTGACGGGCAGCTTCGGCCAGATAGCCCGATCGCAACGCGGCGCGGAACGCCGCGCCTTGCTGCTCCATCCGGTCGAGTGGACGGTCGAGCCGCGCGGCCGCCTGCCCGTCGGGCAAATCGAGCAGGAACGTCAGATCGGGCTTTAGGCCGCCGGTGGCCACCTGACCCACCTGCCACAGCGCGGCCACGTCGAGACCACCCGCGTGCCCCTGATACACCACATTGGCCAACAGAAAGCGATCGCAGACCACGGTCGTGCCCGCGGCCAACGCCGGCGCGATGACCTCGTCAACCAATTGCGCCCGCGCGGCCATATAGAGCAGCATTTCGCTGCGGCGAGCAAAGGCCAGGTCGTTCCGGTTGAGCAGGATCTCTCGCACGGCTTCGCCCAGCCGCGTGCTGCCCGGATCGCGGCACTGCGCGACTTGGCGGCCTTGCTCGCGCAGCCACTGGCAAAACAACTCGATTTGAGTTGTCTTGCCGCTGCCGTCGATGCCGTCAAAGGAGAAAAACGCATTTTCCATGCACAAACACCTGTTGTACCCGCAAATCATCGTCAAGCACCAGTAGATCGGCCCGCTTGCCGACCGCGATGCTGCCGATCTCGCGCTCGTGGCCCACGATGGCCGCGGGCGTCAGCGAGGCCATTCGCACGGCTTCCCAGACCGGCCTGCCGGTCATTCTGACAAAGGTCCGCACCATATGGTCCATGCCGCGCACACTGGAGGCCAGCGCCGCTCCGCCCGGCATCTTGCCCACGCCGTCTTCATGCACGAAAGGCTCGCCGCCTGCGAGCGGTCCAAAAAGGTACTCTCCCTCGGGCATGTCGAGCGCGCGGTTGCAGTCGGTCACCAGCGCCAGCCGGTCGCAGCCCTTGAGCTTCAGGGCCAGCAGCAGCAGGTCGGCCGAAAGATGCTTGCCGTCGGCGATCACTTCGGTCGTCAGCTCATCGAAATACAGCGTGGCCTCGAGCACGCCGCCGCGCATCGGATAGGGCTGCTGCTGCCGCAACTTACTTTTGTCAGACATGGCGCAATAAAGATGATCGACATGCCGCACGCCCCACCGCACGGCCTCGGCCATCTGATCGAAGGTGGCGTGCGTATGCCCGGCGTTCATGAAGATGCCGCGGTCGCGGCAGTCGCGGGTGAAGCTTTCGGCGCCGGGCAGTTCGGGAGCGATCGAGGCGGTGAGCACCACGCCCGATTCGAGATATTGCCGATATTCGTCGGCTACCGGCGGACGCACCGGCGCGGCGGGGTGGCAGCCCCGCGCTTCGTAGCGAAAATAGGGACCGTAGAGGTGCGCGCCCAACACACGCGCGCCGGGGGAATTGCCGTCGCGAAAATGCCCGCAGCACGCGAGCATCGCCAGAATCTGCTCGTGCCCCGCGGCGGTGGTCGTGGGCACGATGCTGGTGGTGCCGTGCCGGGCGTGCGCGGCCAGCACGGTGGCAAACGCCTCATGGCTGCCGTCCATGAAATCGGCTCCCGCCCCGCCGTGTACGTGGAGGTCGACATAGCCGGGACCGAGATAGCCGTTGCCGGCATCCACGACCGCCGCGCCCTCGGGCGGCGGCGCCAACTCTCCCCGTTTGCCGACCGCCGCGATCCGGCCATCGCTAACGTGGATCTCGCCGTCGTCCAAGACGCGATCGGCTAAAATCAAGCGGCCGCGGAAAATTGCATGGACCATTGGGAAGGGGATAGGGGGATACGGAAGAGATCGGGGGATGGTTTTGATTGGGCTGCGGCATGTGAACGTGAGAGCGGGAGGTGAACATCGTCACCATCTCTCTATCTCGTTGTCATCTCCTCATCCCCTTCCCTCGTCCGTCGGCCATTCATCGTGATCGCCTCGATATTCCGTTGCCGAGTCGGCGGTTCTTTTCTGCGTCTGCAAATCGCCTTTGAATTCGACGCGGCGGAAATCGGCTTTCTCTTTGTTGAAGTTCACAAGCAGCCCGACCCGACAGCCGGCGGCTTTGAGATACGACCGGAGTCGGGCATAGTCGTACGTGCAAAAGTCATTGACTGCTTTTGTTTCAAGAATTACCCGATCGGCGACGAGCATGTCGAGCCGGTGCAAACCCATCGGATGGCAAGAGCAGTAGATCATGATTTTCTTCTCGATCTCGAACCGGATACCGCGCTGGGCTAGTTCGAACGCCATCCCCCTATCTCTTCTTCATCCCCATATCCCCTTCCCATTTGCGCCCGACTCGTTTCAGCGGTCGCAACGACTCAAACAAAGGCAGATGATGTTCGTCTCAGAAGGTAAGCCGAATCTGCTTCAGCCGCTGTTCGGTCTGGCGCATCAGCTCGTCTTCGGCGGCTTCGTCGGCGGCTTCATAGGTGACGCTGAAACGCAAGAACGAACCCGCGTCGTCCCACGGCACCGTGCAGATCGAATGCTCCGTGATCAGATATTGACTGGCCGCCTCAGCCGTCGCGAAGACCTGCCCGTCGGCAAGCCCCCGGGGCGAACGCGTGTAGAGAAAATACGTCCCGCCGGGCATTCGGCAATCGAAGCCGCACCGACCGAGCACCGCCACCAGCTTTTCGAGCCGGCGACGGTACTTTTCGCGCACGCGATGCGGAATGGCGTCGTTGTCGAGCGCCGCGGCCGCCGCCTTTTGAATGGCGATGAATTGCCCCGAGTCGCTGTTGTCTTTGACGTCGGCAAAAGCCTGCACGATGCGCTCATGCCCGCACACCCAACCCATCCGCCAGCCGATCATATGAAAACCCTTCGAGAGCGAATGCACCTCGACGCCCACCTCCCTGGCTCCCGGCGCCTGCAAGAAGCTGAGCGGCTCTCCGTCGTAGGTGAGCAGAACGTGGGCGGCGTCTTGCACCACCACCACGTCGTTTTGCTGGGCGAAGTCGATCACCCGCTGGTAAAACTCGCGCGTGGCCAGCCGGCCCGTGGGGCTGTTGGGATAATTCAGCACCAGCAGCTTCGCGCGGCGGCGGATGTCGGCGGGAATCGAGTCGAGATCGGGAAAGAAGTCGTTCTCGGCGAGCAACGGCAGCCGGTAGACTTCGCCGCCGTAGTATTTGG
This sequence comes from Pirellulales bacterium, assembly GCA_025927475.1. Classification (GTDB taxonomy): domain Bacteria; phylum Planctomycetota; class Planctomycetia; order Pirellulales; family JAICIG01; genus JAICLL01. The sequence goes on along the minus strand of JAICLL010000002.1, from coordinate 51,977 downwards.
TGTGCGTGCCCGCCACCGGATAGCCCGGCACGGTCATCAGCGTCACGTCGCCGGGATTGATGAAGGCGGCGGGCAGCATGGCCAGGGCAGGCTTCGAGCCGATCGAGTGGTTCACTTCCCTCGCCGGATCGAGCTGCACGCCAAACCGCCGCTCCATGAACCGGGCCGCGGCTTCCTTGAACGCCGCGATGCCGTTGTCGGCGTAGCCGCGGTTTTCGGGCTGATGGATCTCGGTGGCCATAACGGCCCGCACCGCTTCATCAGCCGGCTCGTCGTTTTCGCCAATGCCAAAATCGATCAGCTTGCGCTGCGGATGCTCGGCCAGGGCTTTGCGCTTGGCACGTTTGATCTTCTCGAACTTATAGATCTCGGTGCCTTTGCCGTAGTTAACGCCGCCAATGCGGTCAGCGAAGAGTTTTTGAAAGTAAGGGTCGGGCATGGGGTGGTGGCTAGTGACTGGTGTTGGTGGGTGGTGGTTGGTTTTGTCGTCTTTCGGTCCGCGAAAGAAACACTACTTTCGCGGAGCGAAGACGGCATTGGCGATGCCCCGCCGCAATTAGGACCAGCGCTCAATATCGCCAAACCGATAAAACGCGAACTGCCGACGGTTGGGGCACAACGCGATAGAGCGCGGCGAGCGGCCGTACAAAGAGGACGCGGCAGCCGTTAGGGCGAGATTCCCCTTCTTGCTCTGGATCGCCCTGCAGCCGACGATCGATCTCTCGCGCAGCATTGCTGATTTCGCGTCGTCCTGCGGCATCGGCATTATTCCACGCCGACGCAAGCGCATTCCTTGCCGTCCGGTTCCAATGGACGGTAGTCATGGAAGACTTTCCAAATAGGCGAGAACTTCCGCAGTCGTATAAAAAGGCTCATTTTCGAGTTGCCGAAGCTCCTCCTCGGAGAACTGCGGCTCGCCGCGCAATTCGACGGCATTGGCCGCGGGCACGAAATGCCCCAACATCCGCCCGGTCTCGTCGAAGAGCTCAAGAGGTCGGGTCAGATCGGGCAAGAGCCCGCGAAGAGCTTCATTGACGACGATTCGAGTCATAGGAGACCTCGTGCTTGACGTTGTTTTCGGCTCGGGTACGTCTAACCATTATCTTAAGCCATGTTCGCTGGCTCGGCAATCAACCGCAATTGGGCCTCGTAGGGAACTAAACCAATTCGTCCTACGAAGAGAAGAACACCTTCTCCGCCGTCTTGCGCAGCAGCCACTCTCGATCTCCGGGCGAGAGGAAATCGAGCCGCTCGCGCACCAGCGCGATCGAGTCGGCATAGGTGTGCCCGGCCTGCACCTGATAGGGACAGTCGGTGGCCCACATCAATCGCTCGGGACCAAACGCATCGAGCAAGCGGCGGACCAGCGGCGCCAGATCGAGATACGGCGCCTGCTTCTTGCCCAGCGCGTAAAAGGCCGAGACTTTGACGTGCGTTTGGCGATGGCGGGCCAGACGGCAGAGCCGTTCGACATCGACTTCGTGGATGCGGCCGTCGATGCCGATTCGCGCCAGATGGTCGATCACCACCGGCGTGTCGGGAAACTTCGCGCAAGCGCGGTCGACGGCATCCAGTGCGTCGGGGTTAATCAGGTGGCACATAGCCAGCCCTTCTTCGCCGCCGCAGCGCCACATGGCCTGCATGCCCGGCCCGTCGAGCCAGCGACCGATTGGCATGTTGCGCGGATAAATGCGAAACCCGCGCACGCCCTGCCGGGCCAATCGCCGCATTTCGGCGGCGGGATCCGGCGCCGAGTCGTCGATGACCGCTACGCCCGAAAACACGCCAGCGAACCGCCGCATGGTGTCGAGCATGTACGAATTGTCGAAGCCGTAAAAACTCATTTGGATGAGCACCACTCGGGCGATGCCGCAGGGCCGCGCGTGCTCGAACAGCTCTTCGGGCGTGAAGCTGGGCGGCTTCATCTCCTCGCGGCGGAAGCCGGCGGCCAGCGGATACCGCCGCGTGTCGGGCGTCCAGACATGCACATGCGCATCGATGGCCCCGCTGCTCGGGTCAGCCAGTCCGGCATCGGAAGCGCCATTCCGCTCCGCCGCGGCTGCGAGATGATCGTCAGACGTCAGATGTCGCCCCAAGAGAGAACCTGCCGCGATCACTTCGAGCCATCCGCGGCGGGAATAACCCGAGGGGCGCTCGACAACGGCAGACGGCATCAGTGGTGCAAACACTCTTCGTGACGCGGTCATGGCGTTACCTTTCTTCCGAGAGACCGGCGAGCAAGCATCGAGCGCCCTTCAAGTTGGAGCGACAGACGCGACGATGAAGACTTGAGCATTATTCTGGATGATTTGGGAAGCTCGTTGTTGAGCTTTTTGCATGGTAAACGACGGCGCACCCCCCCGTTTGCGGTAATAACACCGCGCCTGCTAGCAAATCGGCGTACATTTGCTTGACTGTATTGCAGGCCGCTGGTATAGGTGTGAATAAGTACGGCTTGCCCCGAAAAGGCAGTGTGTTCCGGCAAGAGGCTTCATACGTGAGGCTGGCCGCGCGGTCGGTGGTGTCTTTATACATTTTTTTCGGAGATCGGATTATGTACCGTCAGCGTTCCCCGCGGCGAGGTTTCACCCTCGTTGAGCTACTGGTAGTTATCGCCATAATCGGCATCTTGATCGCTCTGCTGCTTCCGGCGGTGCAGGCGGCCCGCGAAGCCGCGCGCCGCTCCTCTTGCACCAATAATCTCAAGCAACTGGGCATCGCCATCAGCAATTACAGCGATGTATATGGCCGCTTCCCCATTCGCTCGAATACACGCGGACAAAATGGCCAAGCGCCCCAGCAGAAGAACGACGGAGACCAAGGCAGTAACTTTTTGCGTTGTTTGCCCTATCTGGAGTTGATGACCTTATATCAACAGTTCAACTTTAATGTTGGCATTGACTGGAACGAAGGCGGCGGCCCAACTCCCGGCATTGGCGGAATGAACTTTAGCACGGACCCGCCCACGAATCTTATCAAGACGCACCTGCCGGCGTTCTTGTGTCCAAGCGTTACCGGGCCGCTCGACGACGGCGGCAATTACCCAACTGGCGGCCACGCCATGTGCGACTATGCGGTGTGTCTGGCGGCCCCATCGATGAGCGCGCAATTTGGTCAAGGCTTGCTGCTCCAAACCAGCGGCTTCATTCCCCTCTCGCCGTATCCACAGAGTCAATGGTCCGGCTATTTGGGCGACGCACCGGGCGGCTGGAACAGCGACGGCTGGAACACCGACCCCAACATGAGCCACGGCGTCTTCGCCCGCGGCAACTGGGCGGCCTCCTACAGCGAGATTCCCGATGGCACCTCCAACACGATCGCCATCATGGAGAATCCGCGGCTGTGCAGTCCAGAGCAATGGAACGGCTGGGAAAGCACCAACGGTTCCTTCGCGTTCACAGTAGCGCCAATTAACTTCCCGGTTTGCATGAACGAGCGTGATATCACGGGCAATCTGATTGATTACACTTCCATTTGGGCCGGCGGCTACACCGGCCCCTATTGGAACGACTATGCGTCACGCAACGGTGCGAAATCAAAGCATCCTAATGGCGCTCTGATGGTGTTCGCGGATGGCGCGGTACACTTTATCAATGAGACCATCAACTACGACATTTATCAGCGGCTGGGCAACCGGATGGACAACCGTTCGGTCGGCTCCGACTGGGATCGCGGAATCTCGCAATAAATAAATCAGCGCCAAACGTTCTCGGAAGGAATATATAAGCATGCAACGAATTGGTGATTTGCCCTTCGACCGGCGTCCGCGTGCTGCGCGGTTGCCGTGGCTTGCCAGCCTGGCGGCGCTGGTGAGCTGCACCTTCGCCGGTTGCGGCGGCAGTGCGAAGTTGTCGGGCACCGTGCCGGCTGGAGGCATCGTTACCTACAACGGTAACCCACTGGAAGGGGCCGAAGTCGTCTTGCAACCCACCAGCCCCAACGACACCCGACAGGCGCGCGGTGTGACCGACGCTAGTGGAAAATTTACGTTGTCGACTTTTTTGGGCGGCACGAGCAGCGCCAGCGGGGCCTTGCCCGGCGACTATAAGGTTACTGTGCAAAAGCTCGATACGACGGCCCCCGCGCCTAACGGCACTCCGGTCGTTGCCAGCGGCGGCCCGCCGACGGGCGAGGTCCTCGCAAAGATGCAACTGCAGCAGCGGGCCAATACGCAGGAGGCAAGAGAGGGCAACAAGCCGCTGGACACCGGGCCAAAACGGCTGACGCCTGAAAAATATTCCAAGCCGAACGAATCGGGGCTGACGGTGACGGTTCCCGCTGAGGGAAAACAGGACATGAAATTCGACCTTGTAGACGGGTAGTGCCGCCTGGTTTCAAACGGAGCGGGGCTGGCCCCGCGGGCGCAGCACACGGGCAGGAGAGTTCGATGACCGCTTGGCGGCGGGTGCTTAAGTTCGGCGCGGTGGCGATGGTGCTCGCCGCCGTCGCGCCCTTGATCAGCTATCTGCGATTTGACTGGGCGATGCACGCCTCGCGGCGTCAGGCGGCGGAGAGCGGGGAGCCGCACGCCATTATTCAGCGGCTTGAACCGTTCGAGGCGCGCCATCCGCGCAACGCCGAGTTGGCTTATTTGTTGTCGGTGGCTCGCCGCCGCGCCGGCCTCACCAACCGGGCCCGCGACGATCTGCGCCGCGCCGAAGAGCTGGGTTGGCCGGCCAAAGACGTCTTGCTGCAACAGCAAATGCTCAGTTTCCAGGCCGGCGACGTCGCATCGGCTGAGCCGTTCCTGTTGAAGTTCGTGAAGAGCGGCTGCCCGGACGATCAGGCCGCCGAGATCTACGAGTGCCTCGTCAAAGGCTATTTGTCCGATATGCGGCTGCACGAGGCCGAACTCTGTCTTGATTATTGGCTCCAGTGGCGGCCGAGATCGTTGCAGGCGCTGCTTCTGCGGGCGGAGATTCTAGCGGCCTTGATGCAAACCGACGCGCTGATTGCGTTGTTCCGCGAGATCGTCGAATTGGCCCCCGACAATGCCCAGATTCGACGGCAATATGGTTATACGTTGCTCGACGCGAACGATGCCCGTGGCGCGCTCGAACAATTCAGTCGCTGGCGCGAGCTCGCCCCCGACGACGCCAGCGCGCTGGTGGGCGTGGCGGCCTGCCATCGCCATTTAGGCAAACTCGACGAGGCCGAAGCGGAGTTGGCGGAGGCGCTGGAGGAAGACGTTCCCGATGCGCAGCGCGCCTTCGCTCTGACCGAGCGCGGCCAACTGGCCATGGCGCGGAAACAATATTCCGAGGTGGTTGAATACTTGCGACGCGCGGTCGAGGCGTCGCCGGGAAACGACGCGGCGCACTATTCGTTGGCCATGGCCTTGTCGCGCCTGGGTAAAACCGACGAGGCGAACGAGCATTTGGAAAAAAGCCGCCGGCTGCAAGACCGCGCCCAACGCTTGAGCGATGTGCTGCAAGGCATCATGCGCGATCCCGAAAGCGCCGCCTTGCGCTGCGAGGCGGGCGAAATCTTGCTGGAGCAAGGCAGGCGCAAGGACGGCTTGATGTGGCTGGTCTCGGCCCTGCGCCGGGATCACTGGCGCGCGGAAACGCATCGCGCCTTGGCCGATTACTATTCGAGCGAGGGAGACGCCCGCTTGGCGCAGCGGCATCGCGACTGGGCGGCAGAGTCGGAGGAGCGCGCCGAAGCCCCGCAGGCGGCCGACGCCGACGCCGCGGCCCCCCTCCAATAAATCATGCTCTGCCAGATTATGTTGCCTGCTATCAAGACAGTCGGTCGCCGGGCCGCAATACTTGCCCTGGCCCTGGGATTGCTGGCGGTGTGGTTGGCGGTGATGAGCGTTTATCGTCCGGCGGCCTGCATTGGCCGAGCCCTGGCGGCCTTGGGCGCCAACGACATCGAGCGGCTGCAGTACGAAACGATCGGCATGCCCGACTCCGGCGAGTTTCAATATCTAGCGAACCTATTTCGCGGGCGATTGTTGCTGGCGGGGGGCCATCCGGATTTGGCGCTGGACGAACTGGAGATTGCGCTACGCGATCCCGACATCCGCATTCGCGCCATGGTGCTGCGCGGAGAATGTCTTTATTGGATGGGGCGTTTTTCAGAAGCGGGAAAAACTTGGACGCAGGTCGTCCAACTCGCGCCCGACAATGTCGATGCGCACCGCTGGTTGGGCGTAGCGTATTATGAACTGGGCGCCTCGCGGGATGCCATTTACTTCCTGGATAAGGCCGCAGGCATGGCCCCCTCCGATCCTCGTCCACATCGAACGATCGGGCTGATCCGCCGCGACGAAGATCCGAGCGACGCGATCAAGGCCTATCAGGAATCGCTCCGCCGGCAACCTGACCAATCGGATCGGAACCAAATCTTGTTTGAGCTCGCCGACGCGCACCATCGCTTGCGGCAATACCCCGAAGCGCTGGCGGTGTTGCGAGAATGCCCGCTTTCGGCCGATGTGCTCACCCTGCGTGCCGACTGCGAAATGGGCCTGAGCCATACCGACGAGGCCCTGGCATTATTAGAGCAGGCGCTGGCGGCGGATCCCGATCAAATCACCGCCTTGGTGCTGGAAGCGAAAATCATGATCGAGCGCGGCAAAATGCCAACGGCCCGCCGGCTGCTGGAGCACGCCGCCGAATTGGCGCCGAAGGATGGCGAAATACGGTTTCAATTGGCGATCGTGTATCGCCGTTTGGACGAGTTGGACAAGGCCGCCGAGCAGCGGCGGCTGTTCGATCAGTTGCGAACGCTGCGAGCCGATTACGATGCGCTGGCCGAAAAAGCGCGCAGCGACCCACGCGACGAGCCCGTTCGTCGCTCGCTGGGCATGTTGGCCATCGATCTGGAAATGCCCGCGGCGGCCAAAACCTGGTTGCGATCGGCACTCTATCTTGATCCCAACGACACGGCGGCCATGCAAGCCTTGCTGCGACTGCTCGCCGATGAACAGCGCGCGTTGCTTCAGTCGAAAATCCACAGCGGCGGTCCTGAGCCCCCGCAGGGTCGCTTCCCTGGCGGCGGATAGCCGATACAATAATCCCTCATCAGGCCGGCGCTTGCCGGATGCGTCGCTGAGGTTTTGAGGGAGCATTGGCCGTGTCGACTTTCGCCGTCATTCTGCCGGCCGCCGGCGCCAGCAGCCGATTCAAGGATAAGCACTATAAAAAACCGTTCGCGCCGCTGGCCAACCGCGCGGTGTGGCTGCACTCGGCCGAACGGTTCCTGAACCGCGGTGACGTCAAGCAAGTGCTGCTGGTCGTCTCGCCCGAAGACCGCGAAGATTTTGATTCGCGGTTTTCGTCGAATGTGGTCGTCCTGGGCATCGACGTGGTCGAGGGCGGCCAAGAACGGGCAGATTCGATCGAGCGCGCCTTGGCCCGTGTCAAGCCGGAGATTGGATTCGTGGCCGTTCACGACGCCGCTCGGCCGTGTCTGGCCGACGAATGGATCAGCCGGGTCTTCGAGGCCGCCGAGAAATCGGGCGCGGCGATTCTGGCGGTGCCCGTAGCGGCGACGCTGAAGCGTGTGAAAGGCAACCAGACGATCGAAGAGACGGTGCCTCGCGCCGGCCTCTGGGAGGCCCAGACGCCCCAGGTGTTTCGCCGCCAGTTGTTGTTGGATGCTTACGCCAAACGCGGCGGTTTTCAAGCGACCGACGACGCCCAACTGGTCGAGCGCCTCGGGCATCCGGTGAGCGTCGTGCCAGGATCGCCCATCAATTTGAAAATCACCACGCAAGAAGACCTGCGCTTGGCCGAGCAAGCGCTCAAGGCGATGCCCAAACCCAAGTTCAAAGGCCCCGCCCACCCGTTTGCCGATGACGATATGTGGCGATAGCGCATGACCGACCTCTACTCCGACCTTGCCTGGCGGGGCCTGATCCATCAGACGACCGACGAGCAGCAACTCGGCAAGTGGTTGATGGAAAAAAGCCGCACCGTTTACGCCGGCTTCGACCCGACCGCCGATAGCCTGCACGTGGGCCACATGCTGGGGCTGAGCACGCTGCGCCGCTTTCAACGAGCCGGGCATCGCCCTATCGCCGTCGTCGGCGGAGCGACCGGCATGATTGGAGATCCCAGCGGCAAAAGCGAAGAACGCAAGCTTCTTTCGCTGGAAGAACTGCGCGCTAACGTCGCGGCAATCGAGACGCAGATGACGTCGTTTCTGGAGTTCGGTAAGTCGGCCACGTCGGCTTTGTTGGTCAACAACTTTGATTGGATGAGCCGCTTTAGTTACCTCGATTTCTTGCGAGACGTCGGCAAAAATTTTCCGGTCAACGTCATGCTGGCGAAAGACTCGGTGCGGGCAAGGCTCGAGCGGTCCGATGTGGGGCTGAGCTTCACGGAGTTCAGCTATATGCTGTTGCAGGCTTACGACTTCGTCCATCTGCACGATCATCACAGTTGCGAGCTGCAGGTAGGCGGCAGTGATCAGTGGGGCAACATTACCGCCGGCATCGACCTGGCCCGGCGGATGCGCGGAGCGCAGCTTTATGGCCTCACCTGGCCGCTGTTGACCAAGAGCGATGGCAGCAAAATGGGCAAAACCGAGTCGGGGGCGGTCTGGCTCTCGCCCCGCCGCACCAGCCCGTACCAGTTCTATCAATACTGGATCAACGTCGACGACGCCGACGCCGACAAGTGTCTGCGTTTCTTTACCGACCTGGGCCGCGAAGAGATCGAGGCGCTCGACGCGGCGCGGCGCGAATCGCCGGAAGCACGGCAAAGCCAGCGGCGGTTGGCCGAAGAGATTACGCGGCTGGTGCATGGCGAATCCGGCCTGACCAAAGCCCGGCGCGCCAGCGAGATCTTGTTTGGCGCGGAAATCAGCGAGCTGAGCGACCTGGAATTGGGCGAGATTTTCGCCGACGTGCCCAGTCAGACTTTGCCGCGCTCAACCTTGGCCGCGGGACTGACCGCCATCGACGCCTTGGTTTCCGCCGGGCTGTCCAAAAGCAAAGGCGAAGCTCGCCGCACCATTGAGCAGGGCGGCGGCTATGTCAACAACCGCCGCATCGACTCGATCGAGCGCCGCCTGAACGAGTCCGATTTGGCCAGCGAGACCGTGTTGGTACTTCGCGCGGGCAAAAAGAAATACGCCCTGTTGCGGTTTCAATGATGCAGGAATCTCAATCTTCCCTGACCTCTGGCCTCCGACCTCTGACCTCTTTTGCCTTCCAGCCCGCCGCGGTGGCCCCCAGATAGTCGTTCTGCCAATCGTCGCCGATCAACAAGAGCTGGTCGGGGCGTAGCTTCAGCCGCTGTTCAATCGCGCGAAAGAACTGTGTCGACGGCTTGCGCACGCCAAGTTCCGACGACACAAAGAGGTGGCGGCAAGTATCGAGCGGCGGCAGGCCCTGGCAAATCGTCCGCAGGCGGCCGTCGAAGTTTGAAGCGATGCCCAGCACGATGTCTTGCGCGGCGTAGCCGCTCCATAGCTCCAGGGCGTCGGCATGCGGCCGCCAATGCCGCGGCTCGGCAAAATGTTGCCACAGCGCCGCGAAGAGGCCCGACGGATCAGCAACATCATCAAACACCTCGGAGACGATCGCTTGCCAGCGAGCCTTTTCGCGGGCCTCGCTCGTGCGCTCGCCGTGCTGCCGGACATCGAGTGCTTCTTGCCGCGCGAAGGCCGCGCGGAATCGCGGCTGGATTTCGTCGGCCATCCATCGCGACCCGAACCGCGCCCCTGTGGCGGCATAGGCCGCCGCCACCGGCGGATCGGGGTAAATCAGCGTTCCCACCGCGTCGAATAGGACGGCTCGGATTTCATGCGACATGGATGGAGCGGCTGGCGATTCGTATTCGACCGCGATATGATTGTAGGGAGAGGTAAAGGCAATTCGAGGATGAAATGAACTACGACCATTTGATCACGATCGAGCCAGGCAAGCGCAGCGGCAAGCCATGCATCCGCGGGCTGCGAATGACGGTGACCGATGTGCTCGAATATCTCGCTGGCGGAATGTCCATTGATGAAATCCTCGCGGACTTTCCCGATCTAACTGAGGAAGACATCCGGGCCTGCCTGGCATTCGCGGCCGACCGAGAACGCCGACTCTGTGTCTTGCCGCCGGCATGAAGCTCCTCTTCGATCAAAACCTCTCGCACCGGCTAGCGGCCGCAGCGATTCTAGTCTTAAGGTGATTACCCGCGTGGGATCAACCCCACGTCGAGCAGGAATACGAACAGCATCAGCCCGGCCAGAAAAAACAGCCCGGCGAACTGAAACCAGGCGACCACTTGCTCGTTGACCGGCTTGCCGCGCACGCCTTCGGCGGCCAGGAACACCATGTGTCCGCCGTCGAGCAGCGGAATCGGCAGGAAGTTGAGCACCGCCAGATTCGCGCTGAGCATGGCCAGAAAGAGCAGCAGCTTGGGCAGGCCCGCCGAGGCCTCCATGCCCGCCTGCTGGGCGATAGTCACGGGGCCGCCCATGCCGGTGATCGGCACTTGCCCACTGAAGATCTTTCGCAGAAAGCGAAACACGATCGAGAGCGAATAGGCCGTTTCGCGCTCGCCCAGGCGAAGCGCTTCGCCCAACGAGTCGGCCTTTTGCAATACGGTGACGGGTTCCAGCACCAGCGCGCGGTCAGGGTTCGGGCGAGCCGCGTCGGGACGCAGATCGACCGTCACCGTGCGCTCGTCGTTGAGCGTGAGCTCGAGTTTCGTGCCGGGCAAAACCGCTTGCATGAGGTCGAAAAACACCGGCCAGTTTCGCTTGCCGGCGAATTTCACTTCGTGGCGTTGCTGAAACTCGCCTTTTTTCAAGCCGAACTTTTCGGCTTGCGTTTCTTCGCTGGGAGGCACTAGCGCCGCGATGACGATTTCGTCGCCGGGCTTGAGAGCGGCGGCCGCCTCGCCCTCGACCGAGGCGATGGTGTTTTCCACCGATACGGCAATGCCCAGCACGGGCACGGCCACGGGGCTGTCGCCCGCCGGGAAGGTGTTGTCCGTCGTGTCTTGGCTCAGCTCGACGGTTCGTTCGAGCGATTTGCCCGCCCGCCGCAAGGTGAGCGTCACCGTTTCTCCGGCTCGGGCCGCCAGGCGCGCCGCCAGTGTGAGCGGATCTCCCGGCGGTTCGCCGTCGATTTTTTCCAAAATGTCTTCTGTTCGCAGGTCGGCCGCGTCGGCGGGGCTGCCTTTACGAATTGCCGTGATGGGGCCCATCTGCATGACGATGCCCGGCGTCATCGTGGCGAGCGGCGGAAGCTCGACCTCCAGGATGCGAGTCTCGGCTTTCACATCGCCGGTCGCTTCCGTTGGCTTCTCGGTGCGCTCGACCGTGAGCGCCGTTTTGCCGGGGTGCCGCAGCAGAGCCTGGTCGAGCTCCGCGCCATCGGCAACGGGTTGGCCATCGACCGCCACAATCACATCGCCCGGCTGCAGGTCGGGCTTGTCAAGCGCCAACGGCGCATAGGGCAATGAGATCACCGGATCTGCCAACTGCCGCGTGTGCGCGCTTCGCATGCCGATCTGGTGAATGATTCCTTTCTTCTCGGGCACGACGTTGACCTTCAGCGGTTGTTCGTGGCCCGGACGCTCAATGACGAAATTGACCCCTTTCTGGATGTCATCCGCCAACGGTACGCCGTTCACAATGTCGCGGAAGATCGGGTTCTTCTCTGAACCCATCTGGGTAATACGGTCGCCGGCTTCGATGCCCGACTTCCACGCCGGGCTGCCCGGCACCACGCCTCCCACGACACATGCGATTTGCTCGACGCCCATGCCGAAGGCGATGCTCGAGGCCACGAACGCGAAGATCACGTTCATGATGACGCCGGCGGAAATAATGGCCATGCGTTGCGGCACGCTCTTGGCCAGATAGCTACGGGGATCGAAGACCGCCTCCGCGGCCGGCTGCTCGGGGGAATTGGGTTCGGCGGGATTGGTCGCCGCGGCAGAGGCCGGCGCCGCGCCGGCAGTCGCGGCGGACGCCGACTTGAGCTTGGCCCGTTCCATCTCTTCGCGCTGACGGCTGGGATTGTCGTCTTGCCCCAGCATCTTCACATAGCCGCCCAGCGGCAGCACGCCGATGCCGTATTCGGTTTCGCCCCACTGAAACTTGCAGAGCTTCCAGCCGCCGATGTCGAACCCCAGGTAGAACTTTTCGCACTTCACTCCGCAGGCCTTGGCCACGGCAAAGTGGCCCAACTCATGCACGAAGATGACCATGCCAATGCCAATGGCGACTTCCAACACAATCGGCCAATTGGCCGGCTCCATGAACCAGGCCAGCCCCGCAATCAATTGCCAATGCAACGCGATACCTCCTGACGCGCCCAGCCGTCGAGCCGAGTCAGCTCGTCGAGCGTCGGGCGCGGGTCGAAATGATGTGCTTCGAGCACGCTCCGGCAGAGCGGCACGATTTGGTTGAATTTTAAGCTGCCGTTGAGAAAACCTGCCACCGCCGCTTCGTTGGCCGCGTTGAGCACCGCCCCGGTGGTGCCGCCGCGGCGGGCGCACTCCATGCCCAGCCCCAACGCCGGAAAACGCTCGGCGTCGGCCGGATGAAACTCCAGCCGGCTGGCTTGCGTCCAGTCGAACCGGGCGGCCACGCCCGGTGTGCGCTCGGGCCAGGTCAGGGCATATTGGATCGGCAACTTCATGTCGGGCGGGCTCATTTGGGCGATCACCGAGCCATCGACAAACTCGACCATCGAATGGACGATCGATTGCGGATGGATCACCACGGCGATCTCGTCGGCGGTCAGGTCGAACAGCCAGCGGGCCTCGATAATCTCCAGAGCCTTGTTCATCAGGGTGGCCGAATCGACCGTAATCTTCGGGCCCATCTTCCAGGTCGGATGGGCCAAAGCGTCGGCCACGGTGACGCCGGCCAATTGATCGGACGTGTAGTTGCGGAACGGCCCTCCACTGGCCGTCAGCACGATGCGCCGCAGTTCGCAGCGCCGCCCCGCCTGCAAAGCCTGAAAGACCGCACTGTGCTCGCTATCGACCGGCAGCAGTGCCGCGCGGCGCCGCCGGGCCAGGTCGGTCACCAGCGGACCGGCCATGACCAGCGTTTCCTTGTTGGCCAGAGCGACGGTCTTGCCGGCCTCCAGCGCAGCCCAGGTTCCCCGCAGCCCGGCACTGCCCACGATTGCCGAAACCACAATGTCAACCTCGGGCCGAGAGACGGTTGCCTCCAAGCTCTCGGCGCCGACCAGCAATTCTACGCCGGCGGGCAACCGCGGCCAAGCGTGCGCCCGGGCGGCGGCGGCATCGGTAGCGATCAGCCAGCGCGGCTGCACTTCGATGGCCTGCCCGGCCAAGGCCGCCAGGCTGGCGTGGGCCGAGAGGGCCACCGCCCGCAGCTTTCCCCCCGAAGCGGCAATGACTTCCAGCGTGCTTTTGCCGATGCTGCCGGTTGAGCCGAGGACAGCGACATTCGTGACTCGGGGGGTTGTCACGGGGAACAGTTCGGGGCCGGTAGTATGCTGCGTGCCACTCGACAGAAGTGTGTTCATGACCGCCTTCCGGTGTGCTAATTGCTGGTGGATCTTCAAGTTCGGGCGGCCAGCCGCATTGTAAACCGCGTTGCCGCCGCCCCACAAGCGAGGAATCGGCGCAGTCGGCCCACGCGGCAGCCGCCCACGGCGTTGTATCGCACAAGTGTAGGGCATACTATGTCTGGTGGAACATCGTGTTTACGCCGTAGGGTGGGCCGAGCGAAGCGAGTCCCACCACTGACTAGGACACAACCACGGATCGTCGTGCCGGCTTTAAGGTGGGACTCGCAAGCTCGTCCCACCCTACGAGCTTCCAAGATTGCTGGGCACAAACGGTAAATCGGGCTGAGGACCAACAGGCGCATGGAAAACAAAAACGAGAACGGCCGCAAACCCTCGGAATCGGGTCGCAAATCGCCCGAAAAACGCCTGCCGCCCGTCGGCGCCAACGCGATTGGCTATTTGCTGGCCATCGGCATCTGCGCCACGCTGATTTTTATCGTGATCAACAGCGGCCGCGAGATCGACATTAAGTACACCGATTTCATCGAGATCATCAAAAAAGGGAATCCACGCGCCACCGAGCCCAAAACCCAGCCGGGCGAGGCGCCCGCCGAGACGCCCCACATCGAAGTCGTCGAAGAAGGACCCGGCGGCGAAGACCTGGTCATCTGGTATTCCGACCCGACCGACCTGAAGGTCAGCCAGACCGAGATCACCGGCAAAATCACGCGCGATCAGCGACGCCCGCAGAAGCCGGGCGCCACGCCCGAGCATCTTGCCTTTCGCTGCGGGCGGCGCGGTTTCGAGTTCGACACGCCGCGGTTGGCCAAGCTGCTGGAAGACAACCATTTCACCGCCGCCGGCGACTATGCCCCCAGCGGCTGGCGCGATTACCTGCCGGGCCTGATGTTCGCCGCCCTGCTGGTGCTGTTTGTGCTGATCATGATGCGCCGCTTCGGTGGCGCCGGCAGCCCCATGGCCTTCGGGCGCAGCCGAGGCAAAATGTACGCGCAGGAAGACATCGGCGTGACGTTTGAAGACGTGGCGGGCATCGACGAGGCCGTCGATGAGCTGCGCGAAGTGGTCGAGTTCTTGCGCAGCCCCGAAAAATATCAGGTGCTCGGCGGACGCATTCCCAAGGGAGTGCTGCTGGTCGGGCCGCCCGGCACCGGCAAAACGTTGCTGGCCAAGGCCATCGCCGGCGAGGCGGGCGTGCCGTTCTTCAGCCTCTCGGGCTCCGACTTTGTCGAGATGTTTGTCGGCGTCGGCGCCGCCCGCGTGCGCGACATGTTCCAGCAAGCCGAAGCCAAAGCCCCCTGCATCATTTTCATCGACGAGCTCGACGCCCTGGGCAAGACCCGCGGCACCAGTGTCGTGGGCGGACACGATGAACGCGAGCAAACGCTCAACGCGCTGCTGGTCGAGATGGACGGCTTCAACTCCAACAGCGGCGTGATTGTGCTGGCGGCCACCAACCGGCCCGAAACGCTCGATCCCGCGCTGCTGCGTCCCGGTCGCTTCGACCGCCACGTGCTGGTCGATCGTCCCGACGTGAAAGGCCGCGAAAAGATCCTCGATGTGCATGTGCAGAACGTCAAGCTCGACAGCAGCGTCCATTTGAAAGAAGTGGCGGCCATCACCTCGGGCTTTGTGGGGGCCGATCTGGCCAACCTGGTCAACGAGTCGGCGCTCTTGGCCGCCCGCAAAGGCAAGTCGGCCGTGGGCATGGAAGAGTTCAACGAAGGCGTCGAGCGCGTCACCGCCGGCTTGGAGAAAAAGCAGCGGATCATGCACGAAGACGAAAAGCAACGTGTCGCCTATCACGAGAGCGGCCACGCGCTGGTGGCTTACAGTCTGCCCAACACCGACCCGGTACACAAAGTTTCGATCATTCCGCGCGGCCTGGCGGCGCTGGGCTACATGATGCAACGGCCCGAGGGCGACCGCTATCTGATGACCCAGCCCGAACTGGAAAGCCGCATTCAGGTGCTGCTGGCCGGCACCCTTTCCGAGGAGCTGATTTTCAACGACGTTTCGACCGGCGCCCAGAACGATCTGGAGCGGGCGACCGAGATTGCCCGCAGCATGGTGATGGATTACGGCATGAGCCGCCTGGGGCGGATCAACTTTCGCGAAAGCGCCCGCTCGCCTTTCCTGGCGGGTGGTGGCGACTTGCCGCGCGAACGCAGCTACAGCGAGCACACCGCCCGCGAGATCGACAGCGAGGTGCAGCGGATCATCGACGAAGCGATCGAAAAGGTGCGGACCATTCTCGGTTCGCGCAAGCCCGCGCTGGTGGGCCTGGCCAAGCGGCTGATCGAGCGCGAGGTGATCGATGCCGACGAGCTGCGGCAGATCATTGAAGAGAATTCGCCGAGTCCGCAGATTGTGCCCGGCACCACCTCGCGCAAGCGGCCGCTGGTCGCCGAGTCGCTCGAAGTGGCCTCGGCGGAAACGCCCGAAGATCTCCGCCGCGCGGAAGAGGGCTAAGGCCGCCCTATCCCTTGAGCTGTTCGTCGTGGCGCATGCCGCTGGGCGGCTGGTCGGCGCGATGCACGTTGGCCAACGCTTGCCGTGCGCCGGCGTGCTGTTCGACGTCGTTGTCTTCCCACTCGATCGTGACGGCGCCGCCATAGCCCGCCCGGTTCAGCTCGACAAACAAGGCTTCGATCGAGGTGGCGTCGCGGGCGGTGCCGGGGGTCACGAAATTCCAGCCGTTGTGCTTGTCGCCCATCGGCCGATGCCCGCCCAGCAGGCCGTTGCGGGTGTAGCCGTCGATGACCTGCACGCCTTTGATGTGGGCGCAGTGGATGCGGTCGCCATAGGCGCGAATGAAGTCGACGCCCGACACGCCCTGCCATTCCATGTGCGAGCAGTCGAAGTTGAAGCCCGCCGCTTTGGCAAAGCCCGCGCGGTCGACCGCCGCCAGGTATTCTCCGGCGCTGGTGATGTCGCCCATCGCTCGTTCGCTGGGATGGCATTCCAGGTCGTACGTCGTGCCATATTTCAAGCAGGCCTGAAAGACCGGCGAGAACCGCTCGACGAGCAATTCAAGACTCACTTGAAATACGTCGGGAATCGCATGCCCGCCGATCGACCGTGGCAGCGGCGGAAACAAAAACCAGTGGCTCCAGCAATGCGCGGGCGAACCGACAAAACCGGACACCGGCACCACGCGGTCTTGCAACTGCCCCAGATGATGAGCCAGCCGCACGGCATTGACCAGCGCGGTGGTTGCCTGGCGTTGGGCGATCTCGCCGACTTCCGCCGGCACAAAGAAGGGATCGGTCCTTGGCGGCTGGTTGCCCGCCGCGCGCCAGCGGGCATATGCCTCGGCTGCCTCGCCGCCCAGGAACTGCACGGTCTTGGCGCTCGGCTCGTCACCCAGGGCCTGGCCTTGCAGATGGGCCGCCACCGAAAAAATCTCCAGACCGCGCTGCCGCGCCTTGGCCACGCGCTCGCCGGCGTAGGCCTTGGCACCCGCGTCATCGCCGCAGCGCGCCAAGTCGAGCTCCCAACTGGCTTCTTCCCAACCGTCGAAACCGGTCTGGGCGATCCAGTCGAGCCACTGGTCTTCGGGCACGTTGCCGAATTGCCCGCGAACCAGCCCAATTTGATGGAACGAATGCTTGCCGTGACGATGCTCTTTGGTCTGGCGATGACCCACGGAGTTTGCTCCTTAACGGGGTTAAGGCGAGTAGGATGCGTTGCGAAGCATCTTAATCGGTCGAGGCGGCGAAGTCCAAGGGCCGGCGGAGGGGGAAAGTCAAAATGCAAAAGTTAAAATGCAAAACCGCCTGGAAATGCCTGTGCCAACTCCGCCTCGACGCGCTGCCAATGCGTGCCTTGCCAAAACAGGCGGTCACAGCTTTCGCAAATGTAATAATCATCGCGCCAGGGATAGGTTTTTGGCGGAATGCGGTCGCGCACGGTTTCTTTAGCGACCGCCTGCAAACGCCCGCCGCAGGCCATGCAGCGGGGCGACCTGCGGCGCAGCCCAAGCCGGGCCACGACGTCGGCGAACTGCCCGCGCTTCTTGTGTTCGACCGAGACCAACAGCGCGGCAATCGCGCGGCTGGCGATCACACCGCGCTGGCAAAGCCGTCTGTCGGTGGTCAGCAGAATGGCGGGGCTGCCGATCATTTTGCGCAACAGATCGTCGTCGTCGATGCCGGGCCAATAGGCGGCGTCGTAACCCGCCGCTCTTAGCCACCGGGCGAGACCGCCCAAAGCGGCGTCGCAATGAAAGTCGGGTCCGGCGGCGGGCGGCAGGGGCGCGATCGTAGTTTCGATCAACCGCCGCGAGCGAAGCTTGCCGGCCGATCGGGCAAGCAACTCGGCCACCGTTTCGTCGCGCGTGCGCCGAGAGACGATGTACAGAGCGGCCTCCCATGGCGTGGCGCCATCGGCCATGCCGCACACCTCGGCGCTGCGCCGCTCGACAGCGTCAGCGAGCTCGGCGGGTTGAAGCCGCCACAGCAAACTGCGAAAGATTTGCTCGCAATGATCGAGGTTTGTTTCATTCATCGCCCAACAAACCGGCCGGCTCAACAACGCAAAAATGGTGGGACTCGCTGCGCTCGGCCCACCCTACGTTCCACAACGACCGGCACCAGCGGTACAACCAAGCCGCAATGGTGTACATGCCTTTTTTAAATCGAGCCAATGCCTAGCCCAGCAGTTCACGATACAATTCGACATGGCGCGCGACCATCCGCTCGACCGTGAACTCGCTGAGAATTCGCTCGCGTCCCGCCGCGCCCAGCCGCCGTGACAGCTCGGCGTCGTCCAGCAGCTTCTTCGTTTGCCGGGCAAACGCCGCCCGATCGCCCACGCGCACGAGAAAGCCGGTTTGGCCGCTGATTACCAGATCGCGGGTGCCCGAAATGTCGGTGGCCACCACCGGCACACCGGCCAGCATCGCCTCCATCACCACGTTGGGCATGCCTTCATATTCGCTGCCGAGCCAGAGCACGTCGAAATGCGGCATCAGCCGAAGCACATCGCCGCGATGTCCCAGGAAGTGAACTTTATCTTCGATGCGCACCTGACGTCGATAGCGCTCCAGCCGGCGCCGGTGCGGTCCGTCGCCGATGATCAACAGATGCACGTCGTCGCGGATGACCTTGAGCAAATCGGCGGCCCAAATCAGATCTTTAAGGCGTTTCTGCGGCCAGAGCCGCCCGACCGCGCCGATCAGCCGAGCGTTTTGCGGCAGACCCAGTTCGGCGAGCAACGCGTCGCGGGCGACTTGGACCGCTTCCACGGGCTCGATGCCATTGGGAATCGTGACGAATTTCTCGGCGGGCAAGCCGTGCCGCACATAAAAATCGCGCACGCCGCTGCTGTTGACCGCAATCCGATCGGTTCGCCGAGCCAACCAGCGGTCGATGGCCAGCTCGTGCCAACTTTTCCAGAGATCGACGCACCGCTCGCCCGCAACGAGGCGCCGCACGCCGGTGGCCAACGCCGCCGCACGTCCATAGCTGTTGGCGGCGAACAACCAGGTGTGCACCAGGTCGGGGCGCAACGACGCGAGGTGCCGTTTCAGTCGCCAGAAGGCAGCCGGGTCGAGCTTGTGAGGTTTTCCGATCAGCGTCACCGGCACGCCGTCCTGCCGCACGTCTTGCTCGAACGGCCCCGTCCGCGTCAGCACGCACACATGCACATCGAACTCGTCTCGCGGCAGCCGTGTGGCGAGCAGCGTAAGCTGTTTCTCGGCGCCGGAACGATCGAGTGTGGGAATGATTTGCAGGATGCGCGGCATGGTTTTAACGAATAAATCGGCAGGCGTTCCGCTGGCGGGCGGCGCGATGCCGCACCGCCCATCACGGAACGGCACGGAGTCCGTTCCTTACAGACATCAACCGTTCAAACAATTGCAGGTGCTCCGTGACCATCTTATCTAAGGAAAAAAGTTCGGCGACGCGTGCCCGACCGGCGCAGCCCAACCGCGCGGCGGTTTCTCGATCCATCAACAACGTGATGATCGCGGCGGCCAGCGCGGCGGGATCGCGAGTCGGCGCCAGCCGCCCAACCTGGTCGTCGACGAGCACCTCATTGGCGGGAATCGCCGTGGCGATCACCGGCAAGCCCATCACCATCGCTTCCAGCAATGCCAACGACATGCCTTCTTCGAGCGAAGGAAGCACAAACACGTCGGCGGCCCGCAACAAATCTTCGACATCGTCGAACGGCCCGACTAGCCGAACTGAAGTGGACAGGCCCATTGTTTCGATCAGGCCCATCAATCGCCAACGGTCGGGCCCGTCGCCAACGATCCAAAGCCGCGCCTGGCCGATCCGCCGCAGCACTTCGGGCCAGGCGGCGAGCAAATACTCCAGCCCCTTCATCTCGTGCAGCCGACCGGTATAGAGCACCAACGGCGCTTCGGTGTCGGCGGCCAGCGCCGGCTCGGCCGCGGCCAGGTCGGCGCGGACCTGGGCGCGCGAGCTTGCCCCTTCATCGGGCATCGGCACGCCGTTGGGAAGATAATGGATGCGATCGCGCGCATAGCCAGCGGCGATCAGCTCGCGTTCGATGGCCGGGCTGGGGGCCACGAAGGCGTCGGCCTGAAAGCAGCGGCGTTTGATGCGCAGGCCGCAATTGGCCTCGAGCTGCCAGTAGCAATCGCCCGTCACGCCCGCTCCCTCGGCCCGCAGAGCGACGGGAAACCGACCGCGCCGCCCGGCCGTGACGGCGGCGTAAGCGTCGTGTTTGAGCATCGAGACATACACCAGGTCGAACGACTCGCGATGCTCGGTCAGCCAGCGGGCAACCGCCTGCATATAGCGCCAGGTGCCCCAGCCGCGCAGCCGGGGATGGTTCAGCCGCACCACGCGCACGCCGTGGTGCTCGATTTCGGCCGGCCACTGGCGATGCCAGCGAGCGGTGAGAAGGGTGGTGGCCGCGCCGCGGGCCTGCAAACCCGCCGCCAGCCGGGCCGCCACCATTTCGGCCCCGCCCACCAGGGGCCAAAAGCGGCGCGTGATCAACACCAGCCGCGGCAGCGTCACGACACCAATCCTTCGGCCAGTTCGTGGGCCTCCAGCGAGGCCACGTGCGGCAGATTGCGAAAGGCGTCCTGATAGTCAAGCCCGTAACCCACCACGAATTCGTTCGGAATCTCAAAAACCACGTGATCGGGGTTCTCGTCAACGCGTTGCCGACCCAGCTTGCGCAGCAGCACGGCGCTGCGCAGCGAGCGCGGGGACAGCAAACGGAACTGCGCAAGCAGCGCTTGCAACGTTTGCCCGGTGTCGAAGATGTCGTCGATCAGCAACACCTCGCGATCGGCGATCGGCGGCAGCAGATCGGCGTTGACCGCCAGGTCGCCGGGCAGGGTAGCCGTGCCGCGATAGCTGCGGGCTTGCACCACCCCCACGCGCAGCGGCATCTCGAGCAAACGAATCAAGTCGGCCACCAGCACGATGCTGCCGGTGAGCACGCCGATGATCGTGAGCGGACGCCGCCCGTAGTGCGCTTTCACCTCAGAGGCAAGTCGGGCCACGCCGGCTTTGATTTCGTGCTCGGGCAAGAGGATTTTCAAAGTTGGGCCTACGATACGTCACGCTTCAGCTTCTTCCCCGAGGTGGCTTGAGAATAATCTTTCAGCGGTCACGAGGCAATTCATTCGCGGCGCTCCGCCGATCGCGAAGACGCGCCTGCAATGGCGGAAAGCCGATCTGGCCACCGGCCGTTCGGGCGGGGATGCGACCGAGACGGCATCGCCAGCGCCCGTGGTGCTTGACGAGGGCGATATCGAGTTGAAGACCTTTTCTAATCGAGTTTGACGGTGCGGACGCAAGGAGAGCGTCGCGGGCTCCGGCGGCTGGCTACCTAGCCGGAGGCTACCTTGCCGCCAGCTTGTTGATCGTGCTGCGGTATTGATGCGCGAAAGCCCGTTGAAACTATGAGGCACAGGCGCGTTCTAGGTGAGGCAATCTGCCCGGAGCGGCTTGGTTTTCCGCAACCATGCCGGGTTCGGCAATTGGACCGTAAACCAGATGGGGGGTGATCGGCTGCGCGCTGCCGATCACCCCCCAGGTGGAGCCGAAGCTCCGCTTCGCCGCATGGTTCGCCGTTTAGCGGTTGCGTGACCGGGTGGAGCGAACGCGACGGGCCTTGACCGGCCTGGCAACGACTTCTTCTTCCACCTCGTCCGAGTCGTCAACAAGCTGATCGGCCTCGACGGCGTCGTCGGACGATTCGACCACTTCGGTCTCTTCGACGGGCTGCTCAGCAGACGGGTCGATGGGCTGGCCAAGGGTCTGCCGCATGGGCCGAGCCGTGCGGCTCGTCACGTGATAGGCGTTCGGATGAGAGCGCTTGGCGTGGTGGTGTTTGATCGGGCGGTTGGGCGTGGCCGCATGGCGCGGCTGGTAAGCGTCGCCGGTCTCGGCCACGATGTCTTCGCCGGTCCAGTGGGCGCATTGATCGCAGGTATCGCAGTGATGCGACCAATTAAAAATGCCCGTCGCTTCGCAGCCTTGCGTGCAGGCGCTGGTGCAGGCGTGGTGCAAGAAGGGGAACAACGGGCGGCAACAGAGTTGCCCGCAGCCGCTGCTGCCGCAGAGCACCAGCGCGGCGAAAGACGCTGACACGAGAGTTTTCATGACAGTTGCGCTCCTGCAAGTTTTTGTTTCGAGATTGTCCCCGGGTTCTCCCCCCAGGACTTATCGGAGCGCAGAGTCGCCACAATCGAGAAAATCGCTATCGTCGGCAGGGTTTGCCCGGCTTGCGCGAAACTCGGAGCTTAGCGACATTCACCGAGTTTTGACGAGGAACCGCTGGTGGGCAATGCCCGCAGAGCAGGCCGAAGAAGAGCGCCGAGGCGCCTTTCGGGCGTCCGGGCTAGGCGGGCTCGCCGGCGGCAACCAGCTCGGGTTCGGTAGCGGGCAAGCCCGGCGGGTGCAGCCGCTCGATGAACGAGCAGCCCACGCGAAACCGCGCCTCGGCGCTTTCGCCGACGGCCACGATGTGAGCCACCCGGGCGATCATGTATCGCACGTTCGGCCCTTTGCCCAACTGCACCACCAGGCTCTGCGAGTCGGGCGGCTCGGCGCACAAGAACGAGATGCCGCCGGCCGAAAGATCGTGGCAGCGCACCTCGTGGAACGCGGCTTCGTCGGGCAGCTCGCCGCCGCCGCCATAGGGGGCCACGCGCTGCAGCTCGGTGAAAGGCAGCCGCACCGCCGCGTGATCTTGCTCGATCGCGATAATCTGTTCGCCATCGTGGGCCAGAGCGCAATTGCGTCCGCGTTCTTTAGCGGCGTAGAGCGCCTCGTCGGCCCGCTCGATCAGGTGGGCCGGTTCATCGCCCTCGACCGCGGGGGCCACACCGACACTTACCGTAACCTGCAAAGGCTGACCGTCGTATTCAAAATGTTGCGCCGCCACCATCGCCCGCACGCGTTCGGCCACTTTCATGGCTTCGCGCAGCTTGGTGCCGGGCAGGACTACGGCGAACTCTTCGCCCCCGAAGCGGGCCGGCAGATCCATTTGCCGCAGGGTGTTGGAGATCGCCTGGGCGGCCAGCCGCAACACGGCGTCGCCGGCCTGATGCCCAAAGCTGTCGTTGAAGCGTTTGAAGTGATCGAGGTCGAGCATAATCAGCGCCAGCGGCATCTGGTGCCGGCGCCATTGATCGAAGCGCCGCTGCAGGTCTTCGTTGAAGCTGCGGCGATTGGGCAAGCCGGTGAGCGTGTCGGTGCGGGCTTCGGCCACAAGTTCTTCGACCTGCTGGCGTTGCTGTTGGATTTCGGCTCGGGCACTGGCCAGGTCGGCTTGCAGCCGTTGATTGGCCACCAGAATTCGTGCGGCGGCGGCGAGCACCATCTCTGGGTCTCCGCCCGCCACGCCCCGCAGTTCCTCGCTGATCTCTTCGATGCGATACGAGTGCAGGCCGATTTCGCCTTCGACGCGGGTAGTGAGGTTATCGAGCCAGCGGCGGCGTTGCTCGTGTTCGGTGGCCTTCGATTTGTCCGATTTGGGCGTCTCGCGGGGCTGGTTTGCGGCCTTCGCGGCTGGCGGGGCTTCGCCGTTGGCCGTCGTCGGCAGCGAAGCGGGCGGCGGCGCCGCGTCGGTGGGCCTCAGCCGCATGAGAATCAGATACAGCAGGACGCCGGCCAGCGACAAATTGACCGCGCCGCCCAAGACAAGCCAAAACATGGTCCGACTCCCCGCCGAGGCCCCCAAAAGCACAGTAAAACATAAATCGCGGTTTTGAGAAACGAGCGAAAATGGCGGAAGTTTTCCGCATTTTCTTGGGCGACGCGACCGTAGTTCGGGTGGCGCCGAATGCGCCGGCGATGCGGCGTTTCAATTCCGCCCATTCCGCGCCAGCGGCATGCAGCGGCTGTCGCCTACGGCGCGGGCGGTTCGATGCCAAAATCGGCGATGGTAAGCAAGCTGGCGAAGGCGCAGCCACGCGCGGCGAAGGCAGCCGCGCCCCCTTCGAGCCGATCGATGATGGCAATCACGCGGGTTACCACCAGGCCGAACGCCTCGGCACGCTCGATGGCCAGCAGCGAAGAGCCGCCGGTGGTCACCACGTCTTCGACAATGGCCACGCGGTCGCCCGGCTGCACCGGTCCCTCGATATAACGTTCGGTGCCGTGGCCCTTGGGTTCCTTGCGCACCATGAATCCGGCCAGGGACAGGCCGCGGACGCCGGCCATGGTGACGATGGCCGCCGTGATCGGATCGGCGCCGATCGACATGCCGCCCACCGCCTGGGGCAGGTCGTCGCCCAACAGGTCGAGAATGCCCTCGCCCACCAGGCGGGCGCCGGTGGCGTCGAGCGTCACTTGCTTGCCGTCGAGATAGTATTTGGCCTTTTTGCCCGACACCAGCGTGAAGTCGCCGAACCGCAAGGCCCGTTCGCGCACCAGTTGCTTGAGAAGCTGAGGGTCGTACATCTTCGGAAATCGGTTTAAGGAATCACCAGAATCGCCGAAACCCCTTGCGGGCACAAGAGCGCGCGCCAAAGGCTCCAAAACCGATCTTTTCCCCGAGGCATCGGCCAGGGGCGTTGACGCCGGCGCGTCAACAGCTTGACCGCCGCGTCAACTGCGGACGATACTAGGACATGGCCAGGATCGACGTGTTGGTTGAAGCGCTGAAGCAGTTCGATGCGCTTCCCAAGCCGATGCAATTTCGCGTTGAACGTTTGGTGGAGCGGCTGGCACGGTGGCCGGAAGTGAGCGGCGTTAAGTCGTTGTCAGGCGACCTATCCGGTCTTCACCGCGTCCGCTCGGGCGATTACCGCGTTCAATTTCGAGTGCAGCGGTTGGCAAGAAGACGATTGGCTGGTGATTGTGGAGAAAATTGGACACCGCGATGGGTTTTACGATGATTGATTTTGCGAGCGTTCAAACCTTAACCTTGGCTGGCGAGCGGTTTGTTGTCTTGCCCGAGGCGGAATTTCTGCGGATTGCCGGCGAGCCGCCGGAACCCGAATTGCCGCCGCTGAATGAGCGAGGCAACTATCCCGCCTTGGAATCCATGCGGGCGATCATGGGCCGCGACATTATCCGTTCGCGGCGGGCGCTGGGCTGGTCGCAAGTCGAGTTGGCCCGCCGGGCCGGCATCCGCGCGGAAACCTTGAACCGCATCGAACAAGCCAAGCGTTCGCCGAGCCTGAGCACGTTCGACAAGGTGCATCGCGCCCTGCAAGCCGGCGAAGCCGAAGCCGCCAAGGCCAAAGCCCGCGGCAAAAGCAAGACGAAGAAAGCAACCTAAACCGCTAAGGGTGGCTAATGGGACTTGAACCCACGACCCCCAGATCCACAATCTGGTGCTCTAACCAACTGAGCTATAGCCACCATGCTTGCGCCGGCCAGCCTGGTTGAGGCGGTGGGCCGGCGGACCTTCTAAATTACCAACAAAACGCCGTCGGGCAAAGAGGCCCGGCTTCAACGCCGCTCGGGATAGCTCGGAGCTTGATACGGATTGCCAGTCTCATTGACCTGCGGAAGGTCCTTTTTCGCGCCGCTGGGTCAGATTGGCCGCCGCGCCCGACCGGCGATTATAGCGTGCTCGGCACGCCGGTGGGGTAGCATCCTAATCGTGTATCGCTGGCGGCCTTCTGGCGGCCCATGTGGCACGGCCGCCCTCGGCTGTGACGTCGCCGCCTCCGGTGACGTCGACCAGGCCGCAGCCGGGGGCGGCTGTGCCACATGCTCTCGGTGAACAACAAACACATGTTTGGACACTGCCGCCGGGTGCATTGGATTGCCAGGCTTGTCGGCGGGGCGATATGATAACAAGCGGCACCTGGACCAATTAGAAAGCGTATTACGATGCACACGCTCGCACCTTTGCTCGTCGCCTGTTCGACGATTTTCGCCGCCGATCGGCCCGAAGCGCCCCTCGGCAAGCACATCGACAACTTCAAGCTGCAAGATTACCTGGGCGCTTGGCGCCAACTCGACGACTGGTCGGACAAGAAGGCGGTGGTCGTCGCCTTTCTGGGGACCGAATGCCCGTTGAGCTTGCAGTATGGCCCGCGGCTGGCCGAACTGGCCAAGCAGTATGAGCCGCGCGAGGTGGCCTTCGTCGGCATCAATGCCAATCGGCAAGATTCCTTGGCCGAGATCGCCCATTACGCGCGAGTGCACGGCATCGAGTTTACAATCTTGAAAGACGCGGGCAACAAGGTGGCCGATCAGTTCGGCGCCCAGCGCACGCCCGAAGTCTTCTTGCTCGACGCCGAGCGCACGGTGCGTTACTGGGGAAGAATCGACGATCAATATGGCGTGGGCTATGCGCGGCCCCAGCCCCAGCAACGCGATCTGGCGACGGCGATCGACCGTGTGCTGACGGGCGAGGCCGTGCCCACCCCGGTGACCAAAGCGATTGGCTGTCTCATCGGCCGCGAGATCCGCAAACCGCCCACGGGCGACATCACCTACACCAGGCACATCGCCGGCATTTTCAACAGCCATTGCGTGCGCTGCCATCGGCAGGGAGAAATCGGCCCGTTCACGCTCACCTCTTACGACGACGTGCTGGGTTGGACGGCGATGATTCGCGAGGTGATCGACGAAGGCCGCATGCCTCCCTGGCACGCCAACCCCGAGTTTGGCCACTTCAGCAACGACAGCCGGTTGAGCGACGAAGAAAAGCGGCTGGTGTTCGAGTGGATCGACAACGGCGCGCCCGAGGGCGATGCGGCCGACCTGCCGACGCCGCCGCAGTTTGTCGAGGGTTGGCGAATTCCCAAGCCCGACGTGGTGTTTTCGATGCCCGAACCCTACACCGTGCCGGCCAAGGGCGTGGTGGCCTATCAGCACTTCGACCTCGACGTCGAGTTTGACGAGGACCGGTGGATTCAGGCTGCCGAAGTGCGTCCGGGCAATCGTTCGGTGGTGCACCATTTGATCGTGTTCTATGTGCCGCCGGGCGAGGACCCCCGCCGCCCCGAGCTGCCGCTGTTCAACGCCTTGGCGGCCTATTCGCCCGGCATGCCGGCCTCGGTGTTCGCCCCTGGCTCGGCCAAGCTGGTGCCGAAAGGATCGAAGCTGGTGATTCAGGCCCACTATACGCCCAACGGCAGCGAGCAGGTCGATCAGAGCGTGGGCGGATTGGTCTTTGCCGATCGGGCGAACGTTGGACGTGAACTGCGAACGAAGGCGTTGATCAACGTGCGGTTTGCCATTCCGCCCGGCGCCACCGACCATCAGGTCGAGGCCGAATACCGCTTTGGCCAAAACACGTATATTTACGCGTTGCTGCCGCACATGCACTTGCGCGGCAAGTCGTTCCGGCTCGATGCCTTGTATCCCGACGGACGCAAAGAAACGGTGCTCGACGTGCCGCGTTACGATTTTAATTGGCAAAACTCTTATGTGCCGGTCGCGCCGCTGTTGATGCCCGAGGGAACGGTGCTGCACGGCACGGCCACGTTCGACAACTCGGCCGACAACCTGATGAATCCCAACCCGAAGGAAACCGTGCATTGGGGCGATCAGACCTGGGAAGAGATGATGGTGGCCACGTTCGAGACGGTGCCCGCCGACCAGGACCTGAAGCTGGGCGGTCCTGCGGTCGCGCATTTGCAAGGCGACGATTACGAGGTGCGTTTCACCTATCGGCCCGACGCCAAAGCCGACGCGGTGTATTTGGCCGGCGGCTTCAACGATTGGCAGCCGACCGCGCACCGGATGGAGGGTCCCGATGCTAAAGGTCGCTACACCACCACGCTGAAGCTGAAAGGCGGCCGGCACGAGTATAAATATGTGCTCGACGGCACGAAGTGGCGCGCCGACCCCGGCAATCCGCGCCGCGCCGGGACGTATAACAACAGCGTCCTGAATGTGGGTGAGTAGCGCTTTCGTTGTCGCGGTGCGACGAATTCCGAGGTAAAGATGTGGCAGTGAATTTGATATGGCAGTGAATTTGTTGACTTGGGGCCGCCCGGTGGCGACAATCGAGACAATCGCCCGCCTTGGGAGACTGAAAGATGACTCGAACCGCTCCTGCCTGCCTTTCGGCCACGGGCTTACGTCACGCGGAGCGTGATGGCTACGATGCGTCGCTTGTCGCTCTGCTCGTCAGCTTGATCTGGTGCGGTATCGGCCTGCCGGCCAGCGCGGCGGACGATGATCCACCAACCAAGGAGCCACCGTCCGCGGCAACGGCGGCCGACGAGTCAGCGGCCGATCCGCCCTCGGTGGAAGCCAAGCGCACGCGCACCCGGTCGGCGAAGAAATCGGCCAGGTCAGCGCCGAAAGAGCCGCTCGCTCCGCCGCGGCAGGTGCAGCTCACGCTGCTGCGGCAAATGAAAAGCAAAAAGCCCGACACGCGTCTCGCGGCGGTGCGCCAACTTGAACAATACCCGACGGCCGAGGCCGCTCGGCTGCTCGTTCAGCACGGGCTGGGCAGCTCGCTGGACGATGTTCGCGTGGCCGCCTATTCGACACTCATTAAGCTGAGCGATCAGCGACCGGTGGCCGATTATGTGCTGGCGGCCATCGAGAAATCGTTCAAACGCGGCGACTCGGTCGACACCGCCGGCAGCCTGCTGGCGGTGGCGCTGGCCTCCGACGATTCGCTAACCGAAAGCCGCGCGCTCGAACTGTTCGATCAAGCCAGTCGGCAACCCGCCGGCGCTCCGCTCGTGCTGGGCCTGGCCGATCAGCTCGGCGTGATGGCCGACGAGACGAGCCTAGGCACGCTCGTCAAAATGTCGAACCGGCCCGTGTTCAACGAACGCTTCGCGCTGCGGCGGGCGGTGGTGGCGGCCATGTGCCGCGTGCCGCTGGCCGCCGCCGTCGACGCCTTGGTCAAGCTGCTCCCCACCGTGACGGGCGAAGTCCG
This sequence comes from Pirellulales bacterium, assembly GCA_025927475.1. GTDB lineage: Bacteria > Planctomycetota > Planctomycetia > Pirellulales > JAICIG01 > JAICLL01. The sequence continues at coordinate 23,212 of JAICLL010000002.1, read as the reverse complement.
CGGCGATATCGTTCGCCACCTCACCGCGGTCACCGGTGAGTCGCATGGCCTCGACGACGAAGCTTGGACCAAATGGTGGAAGGGCAATCAAGAAGGATTTGCCTATCCGCTGTCGGGCAAGCACGTGCCCAGCATGTCGCAGGCCGTCAAAAAATCGAGCTCGACCTATTACGGCCTGCCGCTCTGCGCCGAGCGGATTGTGTTTGTGATCGACACTTCGGCCAGCATGAGCGGCGGGCGGATCGAAGCCGCCAAGCGCGAGCTGACCAGCACCATCTTGTCGCTGCCCCGCAGCGTGCGTTTCAGCGTGCTGGCATTCGACATTGCCGTCACGCCCTGGTCGAAAGAGTTGCTGCCGGCGACTGAAGAGAACAAAGCAGAAGCGGTGGCCTGGGTGCTGGTGCGCGGTTTGGGACCGGCCACGGCATCGTACGACGCCCTGAATGCGGCGTTTGATTTCGACACCGAGTCGATCTATTTCTTGACCGACGGGGAGCCGGCCGGCGGCGCCATCAACGATCCGCTGCAAATCATCGCTCTGCTCACCGAGATGAACCGCACACGGCGGCTGACGATCAACTCGATCGGCATCGGTGTCGGGCTGCCCGGGCTGGCGAACCCCTTCGACACCTTCCTGCGCGTCTTGGCAGAGAGCAATCACGGCGAATACACGCGGGTCGATCAGTAGGTGGCAATATCAAAACGCATAAGCGAGGACCGCTCACGGCTTTCCCCTCGTTGCGTCCCTGCCGCCTCACTGATTCGTTGACAGCGTTCGCTGGCAGCGCGAGAATGGAGTGAAATAGCCATGCACCTATAGCAGACGCCGCCCAAACGCCTTTCGCTCCGCGAAAGTAGCGATGCTTCCGCGGAGCGAAAAGCGACAATCCCGCAGACGGCTATTTAGCATCGGTGTAACATCATCAACGTTCATTTTTTCGCTTTTTTGCCTTGCGGTGAAGGGAGTCAGTCGTGCCACGCGTTTCACTGTTTCGGTCGGCCGTGCTGTTTGCGGTGCTGCTGGCTTCGACCACACTCTGGTCGGCCGATCGGCAACGAACGGCGCGGGTGGCCAAACAGCGGGGCGCCGCACCACGGGCGGCCGACGCGGTGGACGATGCCTCAGCCAGCGAGCCCGCCGATGGCCAATCCGCTGAAGAAACTCCGGCCGCCGGCAAACGCAAGGCAGCTCGCGGACGCAACGCCAGGCCCAAGACGCCTAAGGCCAAAGCCGATCCGGCGAAAGAAAAAGCGTTCCGGCAGGTGCAGCGCAGCATCGTGCAGCAGATGCGAAACAAAAACCCCGAGGTGCGCTTGCAGGCGGTGCGGCGCCTGGCCGATCATCCCACGCCCGACGCCGCGCGCCTGCTCATCGAGCAGGGGCTGAACAGCGAGTTTGACGACGTCCGTAAAGCCGCCTACGAGACGCTGCTGGGCTTCAAAGACGAGCGCGAGGTTACCACCGCATTGCTAGACAGCGTCGAGAAAGGCATCCAGCGCGGCGCCCCGCCCAATTCGGCCGGCACCATGCTGTCAGTCGCGTTGGCTTCGCAAGAGGCTGGCACGCTCGACCGGGCGTTTGAACTACTCGATGCGGCGGTCGAGCAACCCAAGGGCGGCCTGCGGTTGGTGGTTTCGTTGGCCGACGCCCTGGGAACGGAAGCGGGCGACACGAGCCTGGCAACGCTGGTGAAGATCTCGCAGCGGCCGATTTTTGAAGGCCAGTTCGCCGTGCGGCGTTCGGTGGTGCAAGCCATGGCCAGCATCCGCTCGGTTGAAGCGGTCCACGCCCTGGTGACGCTGCTGCCCAAGGCCAAGGGCGAAGTGCGGGGCGACATAGTCCGCCGCCTCACCGAGATCAGCGGTGAGCACTTCGGGCTCGACGCGGAGGCCTGGACCGAATGGTGGAAACAACACCAAGACGATTTCGACTTCCCCGGCATTGCCGAGATGGCCGCCAACCGCACTGCCGCCCCGGCGCCCTCGATGTCGGCCTACTACGGCATGCCCATTTACGCGGCGCGGGTGGTGTTTGTGCTCGATACCTCGCGCAGCATGCTGCGCGACGGGCGGATTGTGGCGGCCAAGCGCGAGTTGACCAGCGCCATTAACAGCCTGGCCGATGGAGTTCATTTTGGCGTGCTGGCGTTTAATTCGCGTGTGGTTCCCTGGCAGCGCAAACTGGTTGTGGCATCGGGCGAGAACAAGCAGCGCGCCGTCGCGTTTGTCGAGCGGCAAGACCTGGGCAACTCGACGGCATCCTACGATGCGCTGGAAGCGGCGTTCGATTACGACACCGAGTCGGTTTTCTTTCTGACCGATGGCGCCCCGCACGGCGGCAAGGTGGTGGATCCCGACGAAATTGTGGCAGTCATTACGCAACTGAACCGGACGCGCCGAGTGACGGTGAACTCCATCGGGGTGGGTGTTGGCCTGCCCGGCCCCGCCAATCCGTTTGACGCCTTTCTCAAGGCCCTCTCCGACGAGAACTACGGCGAGTATCGCCGGGTCGATCAATAAGGTGGCCCCGCCCGCCGCGGGCGTGGACCCGCGGTGCGTTATCAAGCGGTTATTCTCGTCTGCCCCAAGCAGTCTACGGCCCGCACACCGGGGCCCGATACCCGGCGTGTGGCGAGCGGCTCGCCATCGCCCCGGGGGTCGGTCAAGATTGGTCTTCGGATTTGCGGCGGTCTGCCGTATCCTAGGCACAGACCATTTTCATTTTCCAGGTGTCATGGAGGAGATGGGCACACCGGTCAGCGCACACGATGAGTACAACCCTTCACCCCGCGGTCAAGTGTGAGACGGTCGCGTCTCCCGTCGCCAGAACGCTTTCCATCTGCCTCATCAATCCGCGCTTTGAGCCGTCCTACTGGGGATTTGAATTTGCTCTTCCGCTCTATCCCGGCGACAAGCGCAGCACGATGATTCCCGGCTCGTTGGCCGCCGTGGCCGGGCTCTGCGGAGACCACCACGTCCACGTGCTCGACGAGAACGTCGAGGAGATCGATTGGGAATTTCTGGAAACGTTCGACATCGTCGGCGTCACGGGCATGAATGTCCAAAAGGTGCGCATGCGGCAGATCCTGGGCCGGCTCCGGGGGCTGGATGTATTCACCGTCGTGGGCGGCCCGTTCGTGTCGGTGCAAGAGGACTTCTTCGACGGCCTGTGCGACGCCGCTTTCATCGGCGAGGCCGAGACGACCTGGCCGGCATTTCTGCGGGACTTTGCCTGCGGGGCGCCGACCGAGAAACGGTATGAGCAGTCCGCGCCGACCGACATGACCAACGTGCCCCGGCCGCGGTTCGATCTGCTCAAGGCCGACCGCTATGCCTGCGGGGCCTTGCAGTATTCGCGGGGCTGCCCGTTCCAATGTGAATTCTGCGACATCATCGTGATTTACGGGCGCCGGCCGCGAGTCAAGCAGCCGGACCAACTGCTCCAAGAGCTGGACGACATGCGGCAGGCGGGCTTTCACTCCGCATTCATCGTCGACGACAATTTCATCGGCAACAAGAAAAAGGCCAAAGCGCTGCTGGAAAAAATTGTTCCCTGGATGGAGCGCCACCGGTACCCGCTGCGTCTGACGACCGAGGCGAGCATCGACTTGGCCGACGATCCCGAGCTTCTGGAACTGATGTACCGCGCGAACTTCCGCAGCGTCTTCATCGGAATCGAGACGCCTCGCCTGGCATCGCTGCAGGAAACGAAGAAGTTTCAGAACGCCCGGGGCGATTCCTTGCAGGCGAAGCTCTCGCGGATTCAGGCGGCCGGGCTGGACGTCAGCGGCGGATTCATCGTCGGCTTCGACAGCGACGACCGGAGCATCTTCGACGACCAATTCCGATTCATCCAGGAAAACGGCATCGCTCTGGCGATGGTGGGAATGCTGCAAGCGATCCCGCGGACGCCCCTCTACGAGCGGCTCCAGCGCGAGGGCCGCCTGGTGGAGGAAGACGCGAGCTGCAATTTCGTTCCACGGCAGATGACCCGCCGCGAATTGCGCGACGGCTACTGGGATCTGGTCACGCGGCTTTATTCCCCGCAGGCGTACCTGGACCGACACTTCCAGGTGTACCGGTCGCGGGACTATCTGCAACGGCGCGCCGACATCTGTCGCAAAGCGGGCGAAGGAAAGAGCGTGTCGACGCTGGGATACGCGCTCGTTCTTCTCTGGTCGCTGTTTCGGGCGCTCCTGCGTGACGGATCATTGCTCTCGGTCGGCATGATCTATGCAAGTTATTTCTTCACGCGGAATTTACGGCATCGCAGGGACATCGTCGGCTTTGCCCAGTTCATGAGCCGCTGCGCGACGCATTGGCACTTCTACAAATTCACGCGCGAGATGACCGCCGGCCGGCTGCGGGCCTACAACACCTTGTAACGAGGGCGTCCCTGCTGTTTATCGGCTTTGTGCTCCCTCGCAGCGACCGCCGGCGAATCGGTCTACTGGCACAGCACCGTTTGAGCTGGCAATGGGATGGAAAGGAGCCGAATGTCAGAGCTCATTGGCCAGGCCTGGATCTACGCTTTCGCTGCCGTGAAGGCGGTTATCGGCATTGTGCAAATCAGCTAGAATGGAAGAGAACTAGCGGAGGAATCGAAAGGCTGTTCTCGACGATGCCGCGGCGTCGGTCGCGGCCGGCGCAAACGGGGGCGCGCTCAACAGGAGAATGTATGAACTGGCAAGATCGGGTCAGCGTGAATCCTCGCGTATGTCATGGCAAGCCCTGCATTAAAGGGACGCGGGTAATGGTGTCGGTGGTCCTCGCGAACGTCGCGGCAGGCGAATCGTTTGACGCCATCATGAGCGGCTATCATATCGAGCGCGAGGACATTCAGGCGGCGCTGCACTACGCGGCTGAAATGGCTCAGGATCGCTACGTGCCCGTGCCGGAGCTGACCTGAATGCGATTCAAGGTCGACGAGAACCTACACGACGAGGTGGCGGAGCTGTTGCGTCAACACGGTCACGACGCCGTGACGGTTTACGATCAACACATGCAGGGACAACCGGACGAGATCGTGGCGGCGATTTGCCGACAGGAAGGACGCGCGGTCGTCACGCAAGACCTTCGACTTTTCCAACATTCTAGCATATCCGCCGCACGACTACGCGGGCATCATCGTGTTGAGACTACACGACCAAAGCCGGCCCGCCGCGGTAAAGGCCGTCTCGCGACTCATCCCGCTTTTTGCGACCGAAGTTCTGACTGGCAGCCTTTGGGTCGTTGACGAGATCGGAATGCGCGTCCGGCACGGAAGCGGTTCATGACTACGCACGACGCCTTCTCGAAGTAGCTGACGAGGGCGGCCGACATGCCGATGCAAGTTCACGCGCGAGATCACCGCCGGCCGGCTGCGGGCCTACAACACCTTGTAACGCGGGCGCCCTTGCTGTCTGCCGGCGTTGTCGTCTCAGGCAACCACCGCAAGCGGATCGGCATACCGGCAGCTTTTCGACGGTCGCTCGAATTGTGAATGATAGCAGTCGTCAGCGGCGGCGGCGCTGTTGAGCGCGGCGCAGGGCGGCCGCTACTGAACCGAGCGTTGCCCTCAGCCGTCGTGCCAGCCGGGCCATGAAGCGGAAGGCCCAGTAGGGAACAGGGAACGACGGTCAAAGCCCGGCAGCCACGGATGGACCGATCCGCTTTCGCTCCCGTGAAAAACGGTTATCGGCATTCGGCAAATCAGGTAGCGTAGAAGGGAACTATCGGAGGAATCGAAATGACTGTTCTCGACCAGCAACCGCTTACCTTGTCGGTACCGCTGTATGATGATCCGCCAGGCGTTATTTGGCAAACCCCGCTCCCTTCGAGGAGTACTTGCGCCAGTGCGACGAAAAGGCCGAGGCCGTCCGCCAGAAGCTGGAAGCCGCGGGCATGACCGGCCGCGTCACGACCGCGTTCGCTCGGGACATGCCATGCCGGGCGTCTTTCTGGTGAGCGATCAAATTCCAATTAACGCCAGCAATTTGTCAACGATCACCAACAAACCGCGGCTGGCCAAGCTCTTTGCGGAAGCGGCGGAGACCGGTGAGGCCGCCGAAAGAGAGCGACTCGCCGCGGGCCTCGCGGTAGCCTTTGGCAATGGCGGCGTCGATCAGGTTGTCGGCGAAATCGAGCAAGCACAGATGCGGCGACTCGGGCCGCAGGCTGAAGATCACCACCTGCTCGCGCTCGCGCGAGCGGGCGTCGACCTGCTGGGCCTGTTGATATAAGTGGTTGAAGGCCCCGGTCGCGTTTTGCAAAAAGTTGCGCCGCTCGGAACGCTCGTGCGGATCGGCCTCGATCAACACCACATGCGTGGCGCCCCACCGCACCGCCGCCTCGACCGGACTGTTGTGAATAAAGCCGCCGTCGATGAGTTCGACCCGCTCGCCCGGCCGCGGAAAATCTTCCAAGGTCCGCGCAGGAAAGACCGGAAACACCGAACCCGAACCCAGCACCACGTCGAGCAGCATCTCGGGCCGCTCGGCCAGCGCTACGCCGCGCTCGCCGTAATCGGGCGGCGAAGCACGAGAAGCAGCCGCCGCGTAGAAATACAGATCGCTGGGCAGATCGGCGCTGGTTTGCTCCAAGCACGATCCGGTGACCACCAGGTCGCGGGCCAACAGATGTCGCTCGAAGATCTGCCGGCTGACGCTTTTGAGCCGCTCCGTTGTGCTGTCGCCGGGCGTTTGCCGCAAACGCGGCTGGCCCAGTTCGCTCGCCCGAAAGTTGGCCAGGTCGGTAAAGCCGGCCAGCAGCCGCCGTTCGGTTCCCGCGCCGTCGGAGAGCGTGCGTTCGTAAAAAAGAATGGTCAGCAACTGCGCCAGCGGCAATCCGAGCAAGCCGACGGTGAGCAGCCAGGTGGCGGCCCAGCGCGGCAAGGCGAGCGACTTGTCCGACCGTGCGAGCAGCGTTTGCCCGATTGCCGCGGCCACGGCCAGAGCGAGCAGGCACCAGCCCGCCCCTTCGACGCCAAAGGTGGCCCACAGCCAGGCGTGGTGTAGCCAGTGATGCTGGCCCAGCCAGGCCCAGGGCGAGAACACCGCGTGGCTGGCGGCAATCTGCGCCGCGGCCAGCGCGAACATGCAACCGATGACCGTCCAGGCGCGACGGGCGGGCGCATGCACCGCCTTGCGAACCAGCCACAGCGTCAGCGCGAACTCGATCGAAACGAACCACAGCCCCATGTTGCCGCGCACCAACCGCGAGGGGCGGACGATTTCGCGCTGGTCGAGGCCGCGCCAGGTTCGGCGCAGCTCGGCCTGGCCACCGGGCGTCGCCGATGTGCCCAGCGCCATGGCCAATGCGTTGAGCGCTCCGCCCGACGTGCCGGCGATCAGCGAGATGCGCAGGTCGTCTTCGCCGGTTGCCTGGCGCAGCTCGGCCAGCTTTTCTTCCAGCGCGGTGGCGGCCCCGACCTGGTAAGCGCATTTGGCGCCGCCGCCCGACAGAACCAAGGCGATTCTTGGCGGTTCGCTTGCTCGCCGCGTGCGCAGATAGTGCAAGAGCATCTGTCCCAGCCCGTCGAGCGAGACCGATTGCACCTCGTCGCCTTCCAGCGGAATGCGCAGTTCGCCGGCCCACTGGCTGAGCGGACGGTAGCGATCTTGCCAATCATCGACGCGCTCAAAATCGTGCTCGCCCGCGGCATCGCGGTGCTGGGCCAGCAACTTGGCGACCTGTTCGGCATGGGGAAAACCGCGACGGGCGACGACCGCATCGGCGGGCACTTCCCTCTGTTCGAGTTCGGCGAATTCCAAGCGGCGGAACGGCGGCAGGTCGTCGACCTCGGTCCACGCGCCGTCCCAGACAAAGGCCACCCGCTGTTTGCCGTCGTCGGCGGCCAGCGACCGCAGCGAGTTGGTGTGCGAATAGCTATACTCGAATTGTTCCTGCGTGGGGCGTATGTCGATCGCTTTCAAGGCGGCTGCCGGTACGATTCGCCCGGAGGCCGAGATCGGATCGACAAACACGAACCGCAGGCGATCAGCCGCGAACGCCCGACGCAGGTCGTCGATGTTCTTGAGCGACGAGCTCTCGGCGACCACGCACACCGCATGGTAATGTTGGCGATAGCCGGGCTGGGCGTCAGACAGCAGTCCGCCCCGCACCGCGGGCAGGCGGCGGCTGGCGAGATACTGGCAGGCGGGCTGGCCATCATGGCGCAACCGCAGCGCTTGCACCAACACGCCCGGCGTCAGCACCGCCACATCGACGAGCCCTCGGTCGAGCCAAAAGAGCACGTCGCCGTAGGTGCCCAGCGCCAGCCGAAACCGCGGTGGTCGATCGATCTCGGCCTCCAACTCGGCAAACAGCCGCTCATTGTCGCTCTCCGTTCGGGCGGAATCTTCAAAGGCCACCACGCCGACGCGCACTTCGGCATCGCCCGGCTGGCCGCATGCCGCGCAGAAGAGATAGAAGGCAAGCAGGTTGGTCATGGGGGTTATCATACGGGATTGAGATGGATGGTTGAAAGTTCGTCAGGCCGCGGGCTTTCCGATCGCTCAGGGAACATTACAATGTCGTTCACGCGCGGCGCTTGCCGCCGCGGAGCTTCTTGGGCTGGCCGGAGGGACGACCATGAAAAACATCATTACCATGGTGCTGGGCGGGGGCCGCGGCACCCGGCTGCATCCGCTCACCAAAGTGCGCTCGAAGCCCGCCGTGCCGTTGGCGGGCAAGTACCGCCTGATCGACATTCCGCTGTCGAACTGCATCAACAGCGGGCTGAACCGGCTCTATGTGCTCACGCAGTTCAATTCGGTGAGCCTGCACCGGCATATTCGGCAGACCTACCGCTTCGATGCCTTCAACGGCGGCTTTGTCGAGATTTTGGCTGCCCAGCAAACGCCCGAAAACGCCAACTGGTATCAAGGCACCGCCGACGCGGTCCGCCAAAACCTGCGCTACCTGCTTCAGCCGGGCGTCGAGTATGTGCTGATTCTTTCGGGCGACCAGCTCTATCGCATGAATTATCTCGACATGCTCGAGACGCACCGCCGCAACCGGGCAGACGCCACCATTGCGGCCCTGCCGGTGGCGCGCGAGGCCGCCTCGCAGCTTGGAATCATGCGGCTCGACGGCATGGGGCGCGTGGCGGGCTTTCTCGAAAAGCCCAAGACGCTGCCCGAGGTCGAGCAATTCCGCACCGACCCGGCCTGGATCGAGGCCCAGGGCGTGCCCAGCCGCGGGCGCGACCTGCTAGCTAGCATGGGCATTTACTTGTTCAACCGCGACACACTGCTCAACGTGCTCAGCAAAACCGACTACCGCGATTTTGGCAAAGAGATCTTTCCGGCGTCGATCCGCACGCATCAGGTACACGTTCACTTGTTCGACGGTTATTGGGAAGACATCGGCACGATCAAATCGTTTTACGAGGCCAATCTGGATTTGGCCAAGCCCGAGCCGCCGTTCGAGCTGACCTCGGCCGAGGCGCCGATTTATTCGCATCCGCGATTTTTACCGCCCACGCGCATCGAAGGGGCCACCGTCCGCAACAGCCTGCTGGCCGACGGCTGCCTGATCGAAAGCGGAGCGACGATCGAGAACAGCGTGATCGGGCTGCGCTGCCGGATCGGGCGAAACGTGACGATCCGCAATTCGGTGTTGATGGGCGCTGATACGTTTCAGACGCAAGCCGAAATTGCCGCCGACCTGGCCGCCGGACGCCCGCCGATGGGCATTGGCGAAGGCGCCACGATCGAAGGGGCGATCATCGACAAGAATTGCCACGTGGGACGTCGGGTGTGCGTGTGCAATGAGTCGGGGGTGACCGAAACGCCCGACAACGAGCAGGGCATGGTCTGCGACGGCATTGTGGTGTTGCCCAAAGACGCGGTGCTGCCCGACGGCTGGCAGTTAGACGTCAAGGCGCTGGCCGCCGGCGCGACAGGCTGATCTCCACGCAACGAAACAACCACTTCAAGAAACAAGGCCGCGCCAGACGCGATCGTACTGGCGCGGCCTCGCAGAATCTGACCGGCCGATGAAATCGTACCGGTCAGTCGGCCATCGTGACCTCAGCGCCCCGCGTCCGTTGCGGAGATTCGGAACACTGTAGCGAACCCCACCCCGAAACACAATCACCCACCAAGGGGCCGGTCCCAAAAAAATATTAGATCGCAAGATGCTTGCGCCCGGAACGGCAACCTTGCCCGGATCATTCAAGTGGAAGCCCCGACGCGTCAGCGATTGAGCGCACTCGCTCGACCCAATGTCGTCTTTCGCTCCGCGAAAGAATCGCTACTTGCGCGGAGCGAAAGGCGACAGAGCGGCGCCGCGCACTTCGTTCAGCGCATTCACTAGGCGCTCGACCATCGCATCGTCGTGCGCGAAACTGAGACTGATGCGCAGTCGCGCGGCGCCGGCGGGAACGCTGGGTGGGCGAATGGCCGGCGCCCAGATGCCTCGCTCTGCCAACGCGCCCGACAGTTCCAGCGCTCGACGCGCTTCGCCAACCACCAGCGGAACAATCTGGCTGACGGTCGGCCCAACCTGCCATCCCTGTTCGCGCAGCGTGTCGGCCAAGTGGCGCGAGCGGTCCAGCAACTGCGCGCGCCGCTGGGGTTCTTCTCGCACGAGGTCCAGCGCGGCAATTGCGGCCGCGGCGATGGCCGGCGGCAACGCGGTCGAAAACACGTAAGTCCGCGCGCGGTTGACCAGCCATTCGATCAGCGCTCGGCTGCCGCAGACAAATCCGCCCGCAGCGCCGAGTGCTTTGCTGAGCGTGCCGATGCGAATGTCCACCTGCCGCTCGACGCCCAGCCACTCGCACGCGCCACGGCCCTGATTGCCGAACACACCCGTCGCATGCGCCTCGTCGACCAGCAACATACAGCCGTGCTTTTGGGCCAGCTCGCTCAGTTCGACCAACGGCGCCAGGTCGCCGTCCATGCTAAACAGGCTGTCGGTCACGATCAGCCGGCGGCGAGCAGCGGCCTTTTTTTGCAGCAGCGTTTCGAGCGCCCGCCAATCGCCGTGGGGATAGACGTGGACTTCCGCCCGTGACAGCCGGCAGCCGTCGACCAGGCTGGCATGATTCAAGGCGTCGCTGAACACGGCGTCGCCCGATCCGACCAGGGCGGCAACCGTGCCGACGTTGGCCGCGAAGCCCGAGGTGAACACGAGCGCGGCCTCGGTTTGTTCAAACTCGGCTAATCGGCGTTCAAGACGCTGGTGGCTCTCTGCGCGTCCCACGATCAATGGGCTGGCGCCGCTGCCGCAGCCCTCGTGATCCAGCGTCTGTTTTGCCGCGTCGGCCAGGCGCGGATCGGCCGCCAGCCCCAAGTAGTCATTCGAGCCGAAATTGAGAAATGCGCGCCCGTCGAGCGAGAGCGTCGCGCCCTGCGCGCCTTCATGGGCCATCAATCGCCGCAGCAGATCGCGCTCGGCTAGCGCCGACAGTTCCGCATCGATCCAGGCCAGCGAATTATGCTCGGAAATCTGCATGCGCGCGTCCGGTGGCTGGGGCAGAGCCTTGGCGATGCCCCGGTGTTCTTTTGGCAACAGCTTGGCCCTTTCAGCGATGGCCGCTTCGACCGGCGCGAGATCGAGACTCGCCGCGCGCCCGTTGTCCATGCCGGCGCGGATCTCAACGATGTTTTTGACGAGCGAGCTTGATGATCGCCTCGTATTCACTCTTCTTCACCGGCTGCACCGACAGCCGGCTGCCGCGCCGCAACAACTCCATGCCAACCAGCGCCGGCGCCGTGCGCAACTGGTCGAGCCCAATCGGCTCGCGAAACACCTTTTCCAACTGAATATCGACCATCAGCCAGATCGGGTTTTCGGGCGAGGCCTTGGCATCGAAATGCGGATCGCCGCGTTGCCAGGCCGTGTGGTCGGGATACGCCTCGCGCACCACGCGGGCCGTGCCGACAATTGCCGGCGGGTTGGCATTCGAATGATAAAACAGCACCCCATCGCCGACATGCATTTCATCGCGCATGAAGTTGCGGGCCTGGTAGTTTCGCACTCCGTCCCAGCAGGTCGTCTGCTCGGGGCAGGTCGCCAGATCGTCGATCGAAAAACTCTCGGGTTCGGTCTTCAACAGCCAATACTTCGTTCCGCTCATGCGAGGCATTGTAGTGGGCAAATTCGGGCCAAGCTACAATCAGCCGAAGGATTTGGCGTTTCCGCGACAATAGGCTTGCAGAGGGCGGTCGAAACACGGACAGCCTGCCGAGCGCGATGAAACCTGAGCAGCCGGGGAATGATGAAATCGCGCTCCGCGCGGCGGTTCTGGCCGGCAGCGAGGCCGCCTGGCAGGTGTTTTACGATCGGCACGTGCAGTCGCTGTACGCCTTCGCCTGGTATCGCAGCGGCAGGCGGTCCGACCGCGCCGAAGAAGTTGTGCAGGAAACCTGGTTGACGGCGGTGCGGCGCCTCAAGGCGTTCGATCCCGCGCGCGGGCCGTTCGACGCCTGGTTGAAAGGCATCGCGGCCAACGTGCTCAGGAACCAGCGACGGCGCTGGCGGCGCGACGCACGAGCCAAAGCCCTTGACGACGATAACTTATGTCAGGAACCGCCGCCGCCCGAAAACGGCGAACTGATCGGCCTGGCGTTGACGGCGTTGCCGCAGCGATATCAGGCGGTGCTGCGGGCCAAATACGAAGAACGGCTCTCGGTGTCGGAAATCGCGGCGCGGCTGGGCGCTACGGCCAAAGCCACCGAATCGCTGCTCGCACGCGCCCGCGAAGCGTTTCGAAGCATTTTTCAGGATCTGAACCCGCACGATTGATATGAACTTCCCGAACGACGAACTGCCTCCGCTGGAAGAAGCTGGCTGGGCATCTTTGCCCGTGCCGAGAGCGTCGGCGTTTTTTACCGATTCCCTACGTACACAGACCAGCGGCTTAGTTCGTCGCCGCGCGCGGCGGCGGAAGTGGCGCGTGGCGGGCGGTTTCGTGCTGGCCTACGTGGTTGGGGTTTTTAGCGCGTTGAGTTGGTCACGAAATGAAGCGGACGATTTGCGGGTCGAGCAACGAGTAGATCCACCACCAAAGGCCGCGCCGCGCGCCTCGCAGGCGCCCGTGGAAATCGCCGCGCTCGAACCAGAACAATTGCGCGCTGCTGTGCCTGGAGCGCCGCGGGCGGAGCAGATTCGGCTGCTGCGGCTGGCGGGCGATCGTTACTTCTACGATTCGGCCGACATGCGGGCGGCGCTCGATTGCTATCGGCAAGTGGTGGAATTGACGCCCGAAAAGGAATTGTCTCAGCCCGATCCGCAAGACAATTGGCTGTTGGCCGAGATGAAACTGTCCGAGGCGGCAAAAGCGGCGGCGTATGGCGACTAAGTTGAACCGGTGCGGTTTCTGGACCCCATCCGCCTTGTGCGGATCGGTGAACCAGATGGTGGGCTAACGAGTGCCGCACCAAGAAGAAAGAGACCCCATCCAGCTTGCCTGGATGGTGAATCAGATCGCGTTGGGCGCGCCGCAGATCAAATCTTCTTTACCATCCAGGCAAGCTGGATGGGATCGACGCGCACGGAGTGTGTTCCCATTAGCTCACCATCTTCTTCACCATCGAGACAAGCTCGATGGGTCGTTCGCGCAACGTTCAGATTTGTGATTCTCGCTCGGTGGGGCCGACAGCATGAGGCTCCAGCCGGGCAAGCAGCGGCGTTTTTCTAGAAGAACTAAAGCCCCTCTTTGCAAGGAGTGACAAGTATGTGCGAGCTTCGATGGTTGTTTGTGATGACAGTGCTGCTTTGGCCCTGCGACGCTTTTTGCGCCGACGAAAGCGACAAGAGAAGCGAAGAGCCGCCAACACCGGAGGGCGCGGCCCGCGACGGCGGTGAGCTTCAGTTGCCACGCGCGCGGCGCACACGAGTGACGATTGAAAAATCGACCGGCGAGCAGGCCGCTCCGGCCGAGTCGCGAACCAAACCAGCCGACGATTCCGCGAGAGACGAAGCAGCGACCCCCGAGGCTCGCCGAGAGGATTTGAAAACCGCCAACGAGATTCCCGACGACTTGGGCGATGCCCTGTCCATGGCGCTGAGCCGCAATCCGCTCTTGAGAGTCGCCGAGGCGAAAATGCGCGCGGCTCAGGCCGAATACGACCAAGTGTCGCTGGGTGTCGTGCACGATGTCACGCTTGCGTTTCGAGAGTACGCGCAGTCGAAGACGTTGCTGGAGAGCTATCAGCGCTCTCCGGTTGCCGAGCCGCAATTGCGGGAGCAACGCGAGAGCTTTGAACGCGCGAAAGCCAATTTGGTCTATATCCTTGGTATTGATGCTCGTCGCGAAGCGCGACCGGTGCGGCTGGACACAGTGCGGCTGAACGCCGCTGAATCCGTCCGCGTAAGGAACTTGGCACGTCGGTCGGAACCGCGTCCGCGTGAGGCCAGCGAGCAATCGATTTCGGACGAACTACGCGCGGCATTGGAGACGCCCATCCGCACGGACTTTTACGATACGCCGCTGGGGGACGCCCTTGACTATATGATGGAAGTTGTGGCGAGTAAGAACGGCAGCATCCAATTTGTGAAGAAAGAAAAGAGTCTGGACGCGCCGGTAACGTTGGTACTGCAAAAAGTGACCGTGCAGGCAGCCTTGCAAGCGATCGCCGACTTAACGGAGACTACGTTTGTCTTCCGCGATTATGGAATTCTCGTGCTCCCCGTCGCCGGCGATGCGACAAAGTACCAGCTTATTGATACGCCGATGATCGCGCCGGCGCCGGGCCCAACATTGCAAGCCGTGCCGGGATCAACCGCGAACTGAGGACCCGCCGAATGCTCGTCCGTGACCCGAATGCTGGTCTCGGCCACCGGTTAGTTGTTGCGCCCAATGCGCTGCGCGATGGGCGCAGAGCAGCGCGCGGGAGCTCGGCACGCAGCCGGCCACAAGGGCCGGGACTACCGGGAAGTTGCCAGGGCGAGAATCCCCTCCGGGGCATCGCCAAGGCTCTGCCCCAGCCACCGGAAGTCGGCAAAATCGAAAATCCAAACTCGAAAATCCAAAATCACCCCAACTCCTTGCCGGGCTGTGCCTTACGCCGGTCCCGCCCGCGCCTGTTAGAATGACCTGCAAGATTCCTCACTCCACGGCAACTATCCCAGAGTCATGACCCTGCGGACCGATGAGGCCCAAGCAAGCGACCGGGGGGCCGAGTCGCCGATCGACTGGCAGGCTGCGCTGGCCGAACACCAACGCTGGCTGCGGTCGGTGCTGCTTGCCCGGTTGGGCGAGCCGCAAGCGGTTGACGATGTAATGCAAGAGGTGGCCTTGGCGGCGGTCGAGCAACGGGCGCCGCTCGCCGATCGCAGCAAAGTGGCGCCGTGGCTTTACCGCCTGGCAGTGACCCAGGCGCTTTTGTATCGCCGGCGAATGGGCCGGCGACGCAAGCTGACGACCAACTATGCCGAACGAGTGCGGCCCAGCGAAGGCGATTCGCGCACCCGCGATCCCCTCGAGTGGCTGCTGGACGACGAACGACAGAGCTTGGTGCGGCAGGCGCTCGGGCGGCTGCCGGCACGCGATGCCGAAATCTTGCTGCTGAAATACGGAGAGGACTGGAGCTACCACGAGATTGCCGCCCGGCTGGGCATCGGGCATAGCGCGGTCGAAGCCCGGCTGCATCGAGCGCGGCGGCGGCTGCGAGATGAATTGATGGCGAATCATGAACACTTTTGATCCTGACAAACAACGCCTGCTCGATCTGCTGGTCGACGGCGAACTCAGCGAAGCGCAGCGGCGCGAAGTGCTGGCCTGGTGCGAGAGCGAGCCCCAGGGCTGGCGGCGATGCGCGTTGGCGTTTCTCGACGCCCAAAGCTGGTCGGGCGTGCTGGGCCAAATGGCCACTGAGCGCGTGGTTGCTGAGCGCGGCGTTGCAACGAAAGGAATCAACGACGATCCGCTTTGGGCCGCGCCGGCGGCCGGCGCGGCCACCGTCGAACGCTCGCGAGCCGTGCAGCCGCACTCATGGTTTGGTTCGGCGTTGGCCTTGGCGGCCAGCGTGCTCGTGGCGTTTACACTTGGCTTGTGGGCGCGGGGCGAATTTTCGTCCAGCCGCTCGATGCTTGCTTCAGGCGAACACCAAGCGCTGTCAACGGTCGCTGATCGCGGCGGGGCAGGCAGCGGCGCCTTGTCGTCGGACCGCCCGGAACAGGGTCCGCGCGACAAGGTGCGCTTGGTCGTCGGCGGTCCGGCGGGGGCCGCCGACGAGATTCAATTGCCGCTGGTCGATGGCCGGTCAGCGGGCGACGACTGGCTGCGCCGGCAGCCGGCCATGCCGTTCGACGTGCAACAAGCGCTCGAACGGTTAGGCCATCGTGTGCGGCAGCAGCGGCAGTTGGTTCCGTTTTCGCTGGACGACGGCCGGCGCGTGATGGTGCCGATTGACCAGATCGACGTGCAACCGGTGACCGACCGCGCGTTCCAGTAAGTCGCTTTTCACTCCGCGAAAGTAGCGCGTCATTCACGGAGCGGAGTAGCGGCTACGGCTTAACGCATACGTTGAATGTCTATGATCTCTAGATGTCAGCGATAAAAAGGAGAACAAGCAATGTCCGTTTCCACGCAGGGTTGGCTGAGGTTGGCCGCGCTAGCGGCTTTGGTCATGCTGGCGGCGCCGTACGCTTCGGCGCAAGATCGAGCGGTGCGGCTGATCGACGACGAGCGCACAGAACGAGCCGAGGCCACCGATTACTGGATCGGCGTGCGCTGCGCCGAATTGCCCGAACTGTTGCGCGCCCAACTCGATCTGCCCCAGAACCAAGGCGTGCTCATCGATCAGGTGATTGCCGACGCCCCGGCGCAGCAGGCCGGGCTGAAGACGTTCGACGTCATTGTTTCGGTGTCGGGCAAGGACGTCGGCAATGCAGGCGATGTGGCCGAAGCGGTGGCCGAAGCCAAGGGCGAAGAGCTGAAGATCGAGTATTTGCGGGGTGGCAAGCGGCAGACGGTTGTGGTGAAGCCTGTTCCACGGCCGGGAGTGATGGTGCCGCGGCAGCACGATCAGCGCTCGGTGCAGCGTTGGTTTGAACGTTTGGGCGACGGTCCGCTGTCGATGCGGTTTTGGCATCCCGGCATGGTGCTGCCGCCCGGCAAGTCGGTGGCGCCGTCGCTGCCCGGCGACATGACGGTGACCATCGAGAAGCAGGGCGACAAGCCGGCGAAAGTCACCGTGAAGCAAGGCGATAAAACGTGGCAGGCCGCCGAAGACTCGTTAGACAAACTGCCGGAAGAGGCCCGTGACTACGCGCAACAAATGCTCGGGCTTTCGGCGTTCGAAGTCCGGTATGCTCCTCATCTGCCCGGCGATGCGGCTCCGCCCCCCCAGGCCACGCGCCCGCACACCCAGTCTACGGACGGCATGGAGGAGCGGCTAAATCGGCGCATCGAGGATTTGCATCGCCAAATTGAGCAGCTTCGCAAGGTCGTCGAGAAACTCGGCGACGGTGGGGCGTAACGGGAATGCAGGCCGCCCGGTGGGCGCGTATTAGCGTCAGGGACGTTGGGCCGGCTCTTTGTCGGCCCGATTGTGGCGTTTTCAGGGTTGTGAAGATCGCCAATCGATGATTTTTAGGCCGCCAATCCATACGAAATGCGGCAAATTGCCTGTCACCAGCTCTCGTCCGTCTTCGAGCGCGGTTGCCGCAATAATCAGGTCTGCGTCGTCGCGAGGATAGCCATGCTGCTGCGCTTCGGCCCAGAGTGTGGCAGCACGCCGGAGCACGCCTAAGCTGATCGGCATAATATCGCTCGTATCCGCGGTTTTCAAAAACTTGCCAAGCTGCCGTGTTGCCTTTTTTGCGAGCAGTCCTCGCAAAACTTCGTAAAACGTTACCGCCGAAAAAGCAAAACGCTGATGAAACGCGAGGTAAGCTTGCGCCGACGCCAGTACCGTAGAATCCTTTCCCTTGAGGATCTCGGAGAGCATATCGGTGTCGAGCAGTGCTTCTCCCATGGCCTAGGGAACGAGACGTGTGAGATTGGCGCGCGTCTTGATGATCCTATCAATCTCGTCGATTTCATCATCGCTCAAACCGTTATAGACTTGCGTCCAATCGTCGAGCGATTGCGCGGGTTTGGGCGTTGATGGCGGTGTGGCAATTTCACTGACGCTGAGGGTCAGTCGCTGGTTTGGGGTAAGTTCTCGGCCAATCATCTCTTCCAGCGCGCGGCGGTGCGCGGCATCGAGGTCACTGACATTGATGGGAAGATCCGCGCCCATAAGATAATTTTATGTCACCAGTGATGGTGAATCAAGCAGACAACAGAGCCATGCATGGCCTCGGGGATCTGCGTCATGCCCGCCAGGCAATTCTAGCGTCGGCGGGGCGCGCGGTGTTACACTACCCGCATGCGCCGCCCACAATTCGGATTGATGCTCGCAATATCTGAGGTTGATCGTTGACCGCGCGTTTGTCATCGCCCATATTTGCTCCGCCATGAACGAGCCGGAAGATCCACAAGCCGATCCCACGACGCTCGATCTGCTCGACGCCTACCTCGACGGTTTGCAGCGGGGCGAACCGCCCGACAAGGCCCGGCTGCTGGAGAGCCGCCCCGATCTTTCCGACGCGCTGTGCTGCCTGGAGGCGCTCGATGAGTTCGCGGCGGCGGCTCGCCCGGCCGACATCGAGCCGCCGCCAAAGTGCGACTCGGCCGAAGCGCCGACGATCGCCCTGTGCGATACTGCCAGCGATCCCAGTATGAGCTTCGCGCTGCCGCGCGATTTCGGCGATTACGAACTGTTGGCCGAGTTGGGACGCGGCGGCATGGGGGTGGTCTTCAAAGCCCGGCAAAAAAGTCTGCGGAGGCTGGTGGCTCTGAAGATGGTGCTGGCCAGCTCGCTGGCCTCGCCCGAGCAGCTTCGCCGTTTCGCCGCCGAGGCCCAGGCCGCCGCCAGCCTGCGGCACAGCAACATTGTGCGCGTGCTCGACTCGGGACAGGTCGAGGGATTGCCCTACCTGGCGATGGACTACATCGAAGGCTGCACGCTGGCCGAGCTGATCCGCGGCCGGCGGCTGCCGCGCGAGACCGCCGTGCGGCACCTGTGCGCCGTCGCACGCGCGGTCGATTATCTACATCGCCAGGGGATCATCCACCGCGATTTGAAGCCCTCGAACATTCTGATGGATGCCGACGGCCAGCCGGTGGTCACCGATTTTGGCCTGGCCAAGCTCGTTCACGAAGCGACGCAGCTCACGCGCACCGGTGTGGCGGCCGGCACGCCCAGCTATATGGCGCCGGAGCAGGCCGCCGGCCACAGCGCCAGCGTCACGCCCGCCTGCGATGTGTATTCTCTGGGGGCGATCCTCTATGAACTGTTGACCGGCAGGCCGCCGTTTCAAGCCGAATCGGCCATCGACTTGTTGATTCAGGTGTTGGAGCGCGAGCCGGCCAATCCTCGGCAACTCGACCGCACGATCTCGCGCACGTTGGCAACCATCTGCCTGCGGTGCCTGGAAAAAAACCCGGCGATGCGATATCCGTCGGCGGGGGCCTTGGCCGACGACCTGGAGCGGTATTTGAAAGGCGACCTGGTCGAAGTGCAAGCCGCGCGGCCTTGGCAGCGGCTGTTGCGGTGGGGACGCCGCGAGCCGGCGCTCGTCTCGCGGCTGGGCGTGATGGGGCTGTTTTATTTTGTCGAAAGCATCAACTATTACGCGCTGCATCGTTGGGGCGGAGATTTTCATTACTCGGTCACGGCCATTCTGGCCGTGTGGGCGGCGCTGTCGTTCGTGTTTCAACGCCTGATGCGAAAGCCGCAATGGCAGACCATCATTCCCTTCGCCTGGGCCGTGGTCGACTCGGCCGGGCTGCTGGCGGTGTTGCTCAAGGCCGATGGCCGGGCGAGCCCGTTGATGATCAGCTATCCGCTCCTGATTGTGGCCGCGGGGCTGTGGTTTCGGGTGCGGCTGGTGTGGGCGATGACGGCGCTGGCCATCGCCTCGTACCTGGTGTTGGCCGTCGATTATTATCTGTGGCGCCCGGAGCTATGGGACAAGTTTCAGCTCGACAGCGACGACCACATTTATTTCCTGGTCGGGCTGGCGGCGATGGGCGCGGCGGTGGCGCACCAGGTGGAACGGGTGCGCGCGCTGAGCCGCTATTATGAACGGCAAGGGTAGGGCGCGTTTTCTGTGCTGAATGCCGATCTCGATGCGCACCGCGGTGCGCATCGTACCACCTTTGGGGCCTGCTTGGCGGCTTCCGGTCCTGCGCTGCGGCTTCCAGCGCGTCCAAGGAAATTTCTCTGACAGGTTTTTTGGTCCGACTGCCTAATGATTGTCGACGACGGTCGTCCTAGAGTTCATCGGTTTCGGTTTCGGTGACGCCGGCGCTGACGGCGAGGTTCGACGCCACATCGGCCGCTGCCGCTGAATTGAACTGGCCAAAGAACCAGTCCTGGCCGGCGCCGGCCACCAGGCTGTCCACCGAAAGATCGTCGAGCACGGTCTCGTCTTGTGCTCCCAGGTCGGCGGCCAACAGGAAAGCGTTGCCGTTGAGGCGGCTGGCGGTGGGGCTGACGCCATCGAACGCGGCATCGCTGAGATTGGCGATGCGCTGCGCATAGGAATCGGCGGACGACCACTCGGCCATGATCGCCATCAGAGCGGCGTCGTTGGCGTCGTAGTCGGTGCTGCCGGCGATCAGAATGTCGTCGCCGCTGCCGGCGATGAGCAAGTCGGCGCCGCGGCCGCCGATGAGAAGATCGCGGCCCGCACCGGCCACCAGCGTATCATTGCCCGATCCGCCCACCAAGGCGTCGTTGCCGTCGCCGGCGATCAGTTCGGCATTGATTGCCAGGCAGGAAGCCAGGGTGATCACATCGTCGCCCGACTGACCATAAACCACCAGCCGGCCCGTGGGCGCGAACGGCCCCTCGATGATGGTGCCGGTGCTGTTGCTGATGCTTACCATCATCGTGCCCGCCGACGTCCCCGGCTCAATGTTGATGGTGTCGCTCGCCGCGGTACCGCCGATCGCCAGTTCGATTTTGCCGCTATCGGTCGGATCGGTTTGCAGTGCGACGTCGGAGATCACGGCCGTGCTGGCGACCGAGTTGGTCGCGCCGTCGGCGACATCGGTGGCGGTGACCACGACCTGGTAGCTGCCGGCGGCGGCATAGGTGTGACTGCCCGACACCGAGAAGACGCCGCCACCGAGAGTGACCGCAGCGCCGGTATCGAGCGGCGACCCGTCGCCCCAGTCGATGCTGGCGGTATAAGCCGAGGCATTCGTATTGGTGTCGGAGTCGGTGAACGATGCCACGGCCACGTCCGCCAGGGGCTGGCCCTGCACGGCGAAGATCGAGGCATTTTGCATCGACAGCGGCGAAGCGGATGTTCCTCCGCTGGTTGATCCGGCGGCGAGGAGCGGGGCGTTGTGGCCGGCGTCGACCGTTACCACTCCGTTGCCCGACACGTTCAGATCGTTGGTAATGATCCGGGCGCTGGCGCCGGCGGCGGCACTGCCCGAAACGTGCAGTTGCCCGTTGCCGGTCACATTGAGCGGCGCGTCGGCGGCATAGAGGGCGCCGGTGACGGTCAGGGCGGCGCCGCCGGAGATCGAAATCGGCGCGTTCGAGTTGCGGTCCTGGAACAGGGCGATGCCTTGATCGGATCCGCTGGTCGGGGCGGTCAATTGCACCACCGCGCCGCCCGACACGCGGACGCCGTCGCGGCTGCCGTGCTGGGGCAAATTGTAGATCAACACGCCCTGGCCGGTGAGGCTGCTTTCGCCGCCCACGGACAGGCCGCCGCCCTGCAAGTAATACACGCCGGGCAGGAGCGTCACCGCCGCCTGGTCCGAGACGCTGATGCCGCCGACATACGTGCCTGGTTGCAACGTGAGCACGTCGACACAGTCGGCATCGATGGCGCGGAACGTGGCGGCAGGCGCGGTGGGTGCGCTCAGTGCGGCGAGCGGATCGGCCATGGCCGGGACGCCGGTGTTCTGCGCGCCCTGGACGACGCCGTTGCCTTTGGCGTCAATGCCCGATGCGGCCGCCAGGTCGAATTCGGCGGCCGACAGCGAGGCATTGCCGCGGACCATCACGGCCGAGCTGCCGCTGGAATCGACGATGGCCGCGCCGCCCCCGGTGAGCGACACCCGGGCATTGCCGGTCAGGTTCAAGCTTCCCTTGCTCTTGGCGTTCAACAGCAGCAAGGCCACGTTGTCGGTCACGGTGGCGGTGGCGGCACTGCTGGCCGTAGCGCCGCCCTCGTCGAGAACCGTGACGGAGAGCGGGTAGCTTCCATCTTCCGCGTAGAGATGGCTGCCCGACACGTTAAAGCCCCCGCCTGACGAGGTGATCGCCGAACCGCTGACCGTGCTGCTCGAACCGTCGCCCCAAACAATGATCGCCGTAAAATCGGCGGACGTTGCGAACGGATTTCCATCAGTAAATGCGGCCACCGTGGCCGGCCCGAACGTCAATTCTTCGACGGCGCTGATATTGCGAGTTTGGACGGTCAGCGGCGCATCGGCCACCACGACCGATGCCGTGACGGTCGTGGGAACGGCCGTCTCGTGACTGATCGTCACCACCGGCGCCTTCGTGCCTTGTTCGGCATAAGTATGCGTGCCGCTCACCGTGAACGTGCCGCTGTCGACGGTGATGAGCGCGTCGCTGGTGACCGTGCCATCGCCCCAGTCAATCGAAGCGTCGTAGTCAGTGGTCTCTTCCGCTCCGCCGGGATCGGTAAAGGTGGCCACGTTCAGCGTAACCGAGGCGCCTTCCACGGCCGTCAGGGAAGTGGCTGGCGTGGCGATGACCGAAGGATCGCTTACCACGACCGATGCCGTGACGGTCGTGGGAACGGCCGTCTCATGGCTGATCGTCACCACCGGCGCCTTGACGCCTTCCTCGGCATAAATATGGGCGCTGCTGACGGTGAACGTGCCGTCGCTGACGGTGAGGGACGCGTTGTCGGTCATCGTGCCATCGCCCCAGTCAATCGAAGCGTCGTAGTCGGTGGTCTCTTCCGCTCCGCCGGGATCGGTGAACGTGGCCACGTTGAATGTGGCCGAGGCGCCTTCCACGGCCGTCAGCGAAGTGGCCGGCGTGGCGATAACCGATGGATCGCTTACCACGACCGATGCCGTGACCGTCGTGGGAACGGACGTCTCATGGCTGATCGTCACCACCGGCGCCTTCGTGCCTTCCTCGGCATAAGTGTGCGTGCTGCTGACGGTGAACGTGCCGTCGCTGACGGTGAGGGACGCGTTGTCGGTCATCGTGCCATCGCCCCAGTC
>JAICLL010000219.1 GCA_025927475.1 Pirellulales bacterium | reverse complement strand
CGCGGCACTGGCTGCCCGACGCTCAAGAGCCGATGGCGGCTTCATTCGGCCGCAGCAGCCACCACGCCACCACGGCGGCAAACTGAACGGCAAGGTAAACGGCCAGGCAGAGTCCTGCCACCTGGTCTTGAGCACCAAAGTGCAGCAGGCCGAAAATGTGGCTCGAAAGCGGCTGCACACCAGGCGGGCTCACTAAGATGCTGGCGTCGAGCTCGCCCAATGACCAGACGAAGCCGACGATCCAAGCCACCGCGAAGGCACGCCACCGTAGCGGAAACACAATCAAGCGCCAGCGTTGCCAGAGACCGGCGCCTTCTAGTTCGGCAGCTTCCAACCACTCGTCGGGCAACGACCGTAGCGAGGTCCAGAGGATCAATGTCACCAGCGGCAACGAATGCGCAAAACACGCGAGTATTGGTGGCCAGAGAGTTCGATCGTAGAGGCGTCTGAGTGCGGGAAACTCCGGCCGGTTCATCAGGGCGATGATCGTGAGTCCGACGATCGGGCCTGGCACTGCCCAAATCCAACCGACCGACGCCAGAACGCCCCACGATCGCCACAGGCCGCGTCGCGCCAGCCATGCCAGCGGCAAACCAACGAGAAGTGAAGCCGTCGCCGCGCTGCTGTCAATCGCCAACGACCAACCGATTTCTTTCGTATGTCGAAACTTGATGTGCCCACCGCTTAGCCGTGGATCCAAAGCGACCATCGCGGCGCACTTCCGGGCTGACCACTGGCGCGCGCGGCCGCGCGGTGTGGCAACGACCTCCATGCCGGCCTTGTAGACCAGGCTGACGAGCGGCAGCAAAACAATGAAACCGACGATAAGTAGGGCCGCCAGGAAGGCGGCCGGTCGCCAGCCTCTCAGGCGGAGCATCGACATCTGCCGGGGGCGTTGCCGGCGCGGCATCGGCACCAACGCGGCGATCAAAAGCAGCGTCACTAGCAACATGCCCGCCGCCACAGCAATGCCCACCCAAACACCCGCGACGCCCAGCACGCCTGCGTCGGGCTCGTAGGTCGCGGCAGGAGCGCTGGCGCCCCAAGGTTGGATATCGCCCAGCGCGAACGCCGTGTAAAGCTCCTCTGCGAACGTGCGGACCTGAAAGAAGTCGGTGACGGCCATTTCACCCGCCGCGAGCAAAGCGATCCAGGCCACGGCAATACCCACGGTACCGGCCGATAAGCGTAGCGTTACTTGCCGGGCCACCTGCCAAGGGGTAGCGTCGAGCAAAGCTTGCTCTTCCAGTTCTCGATCGACGAAACAGATTCCGGCCGCGATCAAAATTACGGCCCAGGGCACGGCCGCTGCCGCATGCACCCAGATGGCGCCGCGCCAGCCCGAAACCAAAGCTTGCCCACCAGTGAGCGGAGTCAGCCAGCCATCGACCCCCAAGGCGGCCTGCCAGGCGCCGGCCTGCACATAAAGCGGCAAGAAAAGGAAACCAGCCAGCAGGCAGCCAAACAGCCGGCGGGCCGGCAGGTCGGTACGCGCCAGCAGCAGCGCCATGACTGTGCCGATGGGCAGACTGATGGCCACGGTGGCGGTGGCTAAGAACACTGTATTCAGTGCGAGACGTCCCGTGCGCGCGCCGTGTAGCGTGGCAAAAGCCGCGACCAAAAGCAACAAGACGGTAAGCGTTGCCAGATAGCCGCGAGGACTTCTCAATCGCCGGGTTGACATGAAAGTTAACTATACTTCACGCGCAGCCAGAAGCGAAACAAGCACGGTTCCGATTGCCGGCTTGCCCCGCTTTTGGAGGACCACTACAATAAGCTTTGCGATGCCAAGCAAAGCTGTTGGTTTGCCATGCTTACTGTCCACGGGCGATCACATCTCCGAGCTGGGGGAGTAGACCGATGCCGCATCGGCTGAAAGCATCTGGCCTTGGTGGGCGCCGTCGCCAGCGCCAAAACATCGAGTACCTTGAGACTCGCCGGTTGCTCAATGCCGCGCCTGTAGTGCCGGAGCCACCTGCCGCCGTCTGGGACGCCGCATTACGAACAGTGGACCGTTTTGAAGCCACTCACTTCGCTGCCTTTGAAGCGCCAATCGAGTATTCCTCGCCTCACGCGGTCATTGCCGAAGGGGCCTTCGCTCGTGATCCAGCCATGACTGATTTCGTCACGGGCCCGCCCCATTCCACACGAGTTGTGGCCTTCGATGAACTAGCGGGGGCTGCATTCGCGGAGCCACCGGAACTCGAAGTCATCTTTCTATTGACCCCGCCCTTTCCTGATGCTGGCAGCCCATTCGTTCCAAAGCCTTTTAGGGAACCGCCCGATGCGCCGGCGTCCACCGAGGGCACCCTGACGCACTCCGACTTTTTTGAGGCCTCATCGGCCAACACATCGACCGGCGGACAGGTGTCGCCGTCTTCCCTTTGGACTGCTGAGCCGCATGGATTCGATGCGGAATTTGAGCACGCCGTTATTCTTGTAGAGAACGGTTGGCAGCCCGGCGCGTTTGGCATATTCGCGGGTCCGGACGTGACGCTCGTTGAAGCGCATCCCAGAGTGGCCGAATTGCTGCGAGATCCGCCAGGCGAAGTGCGTTTGGCGATGTCGCCGGCCGATGGCATCCGCTTTTCGAACGGGGCATTGGCCTATTTCGATTCGGCCGCCGACGTTGAGCGGCACTCCACCATCGGTTTTGGCGTGGTCATTGGTCAAAGTGCGAGGGGCGAGGCGGCGGCCATCGGCGGCAGCGCCATTGGCGGTGTGCTGCCGAACGGTTCCTGGGCTTACGGCGAAGACGCAGGGCCCGTCGAAGCGGCGCAGCGCGGTGCGGCTTGGCATCTAGTGGCGTTGCACGAAGCACTTCACAGTGCGAATGTCGGCGTCTCGTCCGCCGCGGTTCAAGCCGCGCAGAGGGGCGCCCAGCAAGCAATGTCGTTGCTCGTCCGAGAGGTGCTCGCCCCGAACTTTGCACTCGACGCCGCCGCACTAACGGTGGCGATGAACGATTTCGCTGCCCAGGCAGACGAGCTTGGAGCGGGACTGTTGGAAATTCTATCGCCCGTCGCCTCAGGCGAAGCGGCGCTTGTCGCCGGCGTGCTTGGCGCCGGCCTCGCTTATCGCCATTGGTGCGGTTCGCGCTGCGATCGGCGATCGGAAGAACAAGACCTGCTGTCGTCGCGGTTCATTCGCGGGCACGCGTCGATTCGCATCGGAGGCTCGTCGTGACGGTCGACCCGTTAGAAACCCTGCTCGAGCAACTGCACAGCGGCGATCCGCGCGTCATCGAGCAGATTTTCGTGAATCTCGCGCCAGGCTTACGGGCGCTGGTACGTCGTCGCTTGCCGCAAGCCCTGCGGACCAAGCTTGATTCGGAAGATGTCGTGCTCTCAGTCTGGACCGACGTGCTCGACGGTTTACGCAACGGACGCTGGTCTTTCCGCGACGCCGCCCATTTACGAGCGTTTATGAACACGGCCGCGCGCAACCGGTTGATCGACCGCCAGCGGCAGCACCGCACCGCGTTGGAAAAAGAGCGGTTGTTGTCGTTGGAAGACCGCGACGTGTTGGCCGTGAGCGGGCCGGGGCCGAGTGCCACCGTGCGGGCCGACGATCTATGGCAGCAATTGTTGACTCTCTGCCCGCCGGCGCACCACGAGTTGCTCCGGCTCAAACGCCAGGGGCTGCCGCTCAACGAAATCGCCGAGCGCACCGGTTTGCATCCCAGCAGCGTGCGGCGCATTCTGTATGGCCTGGCGCGCCAATTGGCTGCCGCGCGCGGCAGCGAGCGCGCGAATACTTAAGGGACCGATGGGCAGTTCGCAAGCCACAGCTAACACGCCGAACGCACAGCCGGCAGGCCGTGATGCCACCGAGTTGCTGGCTTCGGAAGCGGCCCGCGCACTGGCCATGGCCTGGCAGACGGGCGACCGCCTGACTGTGGAAGACATGCTCGTGCGGCACCCCGATCTGGCCGCAGCTCCACAAGCCGTTCTGCGATTGATCAGCGAAGAACTGCTCTTGCGGCGTGAGGCGGGTGAGCGCATCCAAATGCACGAGATCCTGTCGCGCTTTCCAGCTTGGCGCGCGGAGTTGGAGCTGCTGCTGGTTTGCCACGAGTTGTTCGAGGAGGAGGCGCCGCCCGACTTTCCCCAGGCCGGAGATGAATGCGGCGAATTTGTGCTGGTGCGCGAAATTGGCCGCGGTTCACAGGGCCAGGTGTTTTTGGCCCGGCAGCCCGCGCTCTGCGATCGCCCGGTTGTCGCCAAGCTCACGGCGTTGGACGTTGCCGAGCATCTCTCGCTGGCCCGCTTGCAGCATACTGGTATCGTGCCGCTGTACCTCGTGCAGGATCTGCCTGAGCGGCGTCTTCGCTTGTTGTGCATGCCTTTTGTCGGCGGGGCCAGCCTGGCTGCGCTTTCTGCCGCCATGCAGTCTACCCCCCTCGCCGAGCGAAGCGGTAAGACCGTGGCCGACGCGCTTGTCCGTTGCCATACCGAAACGACTGAAACCCCGGCGGTTGGCGGGCCCGCGCTCGATTTCCTCAGGCAGGCAACCTATGAGCAAGCCATCTGCTGGATCGGCGCTTGCCTGGCCGATGCTTTGCACTTCGCGCACTGGCGCGGACTGGTCCATTTCGATATCAAGCCCTCGAATCTATTGCTGGCGGGCGACGGACAGCCGATGTTGCTCGACTTCCACCTTGCGCGCGGACCGGTTGCGGCAAGCGGTCCGCCTCCCGACTGGATCGGCGGCACACAGGGCTATATGCCGCCCGAGCAAGCCGCGGCATTGGCGGCCTTACGCGACGGACAGCCGATCGAGACGCCGGTCGACGCTCGCGCCGACGTTTACGCACTGGCAATGGTGCTCGATGAGCTCTTGTCTGGCGACGGTCCCTCGGCCCCACGTGGCGAGGGTGTCGACCGTTTGCGGCGAGCCAATCCGCGGGTGACGCGCGGCCTGGCCGACGTTCTGGCTAAGTGTCTCGCGCCGCGGCCTCTGGCCCGGTATGCCGATGCCCAATCGCTGGCCGACGATTTGCGTCGGCACCTGGCCGATTTGCCACTGCGCGGCGTGCCCAACCGAAGTCCGCTGGAACTGTGGCGCAAATGGCGGCGGCGACGTCCCCGCTCGGCTGCGCGACTCGCCGCCATGCTGGTCAGCATGGCTGCGCTGGT
This sequence comes from Pirellulales bacterium, assembly GCA_025927475.1. Taxonomy (GTDB): domain Bacteria; phylum Planctomycetota; class Planctomycetia; order Pirellulales; family JAICIG01; genus JAICLL01. Next base: position 4,390 of record JAICLL010000219.1, on the reverse strand, counting down.
CAGCGCCGGTTGGCTATGGGCCGCCGATCGCGTACGCGAATCGCAGCAGGCCCTGCTCGATGGGCAACGCTTGCTCGATCGCCACGTTTACCAGGAGGCGATGGTTCGGCTGGAGCGCGGGCTCAACGGGTTGCGACTGGTGCCCGGCTCCGGCGCGCTGAAGCAAGCCCTTGAGGGCTGTCTGTATCAGGCGCGGCGTGCGGCGTTGGGCGATGAATTGCACCGCTTTGTAGAGCGGCTGCGATTTGCCGACGGCGGCACGGCGCTCGATGCCGAAGCCGCCGAAGCAGCCGCTCAATCGTGCGCGGCCTTCTGGCAAATGCGTGATCGGCTGGCCAATCTCGATGGCCCGGCCTCGCCCGAAGTCGCGCAGGTGCGCGCCGACCTCGTTGACCTGGTGGTTTTCTGGCTCGACTTGCAAGCTCGCTGCCCAACCGATCGGCTCACACCGGAAGCGGCTGCCGAGGTGTTGGCACAGGCCGAGGCGGCGTTGGGCCGCAAGCTGGTAATCTCTGATGAGCGCTCGCCACGCGTCGCTGGCAAGTCGCTTGCAGTCACCGCCGCTGACGCGGTTAGCGAGCGATATCGTCTCGCGCGATCACTTCTGCGCGCAGGCGACGAGTCTCGGGCTCTCGATGCGTTCCGGCGGGCCGTGCGCGAAGAGCCACAAGACTTCTGGGCCAATTTCTACCGCGGCCGCTGCGCCTACCGTCTGGCCCGGTATGACGAGGCATTGAACGCCTTTTCAATTTGCGTGGCGCTCGCTCCGCGGCAAGCCGAGTGCTACTACAATCGCGGCCTGGCGTTCGCCTCCCTCGGGCAAACGCCGGACGCGCTGTTCGACTTCAACCGTGCCGTAGAGCTCGATCCCACGCTCACCACCGCCGCTACGAACCGCGATGCGCTGCGCCGACAGCTCGGCGAATAGCCCGTAGGTCAGGCTTTCCAGCCTTACGCCGCCATCCAGCCTTACGCCGGTGGGGCGGTGATTGGCAGCCAGAACAGGCAGACGGCAAAGCCGGCCTATTCGTCGCGCTTGGCCGGTTGGCGGAACTGCACCACACTGGCCCGCGGCTCGACTTCTTTCCGATCGGCAACCGCCACCGATTTTTTGAACGGCCACAGCCGGCTCTTGGCTTTTTGGCTGGTGGGAGCGGCTGACGACTCGTCGTCTGCTGGTTCTTCGCTCTGTACTTCTTCGTCGAGAACGCCGCCGGGCGACGGTTCCTCGCCGGGCGATGCGTCGGGCGTCAAAGCCGGTTCGTTGAGGGGCATCGGCAGCGTTTCGCTTTCGCGCTCCGGCACTTCCTCTCTCGGACGCTGGATATCAGCGCGCGGCCGCGGCGTTTCCGGAGTGGCTGCCGCCGCTTGAACTTGCGCCTTGGTGCCGCCCAACGGCGGTACACCTTCGGTCGGATAAAGGTTCGGCGGCGCCAGGCCGGCGTCTTTCAGCCAATCGACCGGCAATTCCGGCGGAAGAGGATACATCTGCTCGAGCTGCGCCAGACTCTGGTCAATCTGCTCATCGATCCACATGCCACGGTTATCGAGGCGCATGATGCCCAGGTCGTTGTGCAATTGCAGCCGCTCGTCGTAGTGCTGCAGCCAGGCACTCATGAGGTTGTTCTGCGAGTCGCTCATGGCCTGCAACGCCGTGAGCAGGTTGGTAGCGGACGTGGGCCCGAGCGCGCTGGGCGTCTGGCCCGGCACCACCGGCGGTGGAGGCTGGTTTAGAATCTCGCGGGTCTGGTCGACACGGCGGATGGCGATGCGGACGGCTTGCCGTTGGATCTCGAAATTGACCTCGAACAGCGTCAACGATCGCATGTCGGTACGGAGCGTGATGTTGACGGTGTCCTCGAATTGGATGGCCTGCCGGCGGACCTGTTGGTATTGAATCAACGCCTGCCGGTAATTGTTGCGCTGTAGCAGTCGAGTTAATGGCGGCGCGAACTGCACGCCCAGGGTGATTTCACCGTTGTTCGCTTCGAACTTAATGGGGTTGTTGCCGACCGTGGCCAAACTTCCGTTTACGGTCAAATTCAGCACCGAGCGCAGCGAATTGGCGTTGAAACAAATCAGCCGCCATTGGTCGACGACCGCCGATCGCAGGTTCATCCAGTCGAGCCGGTGCGCTCGCGCGATTTGCAAGGCATCGACGGTGGAGAGCTCGATGGGCCGGATCACGATCGATTCCAACCGTGCGGAGGCCCGCACCAGCGCCACTTCCTGCGCTAGTCCGGCCAACTCATTGGTGAGGCCGACCGTTGAGTTGATCAGCTCGTCGGGGTTGCTTTCTTGGGCAGCTTCGGCGATCTCATCGCGCGTGACCTCAAGTTGGCCGAAGCGCGTCTCCAATTGAGCGGCGCGATCGAGCAGCCGTTGCTTCTCGTTTAAGAACTCCTGCTTCTCAACCGCGGTCATCTTGCGCGTGCGTTCGCTCGATCGGCTCTCCAGCAAGCGCAGATCGCCCCGCATCGTGGGCAACGCGGCGCCGACTTCGCCCGCCAGCGCTGTCAAATCGCCGGTCATCTGGGTGATCTCTTCCTGAGACGGCTGCCCCGACATCGCGCCGGTGCGCTCGATGAAATCAGCCAGTTTGGCTTGCAGATCGTTCAGGCGCGGATCGATCAGTTGGAACTGCTTAATCAGTGGATCGTCGAACACCATCGGCAGATCCGGCGGCAGCCCCAAAACTCCTTGCTTGAAGCCGTCTTTCTGGTTTTCGAGCAGAATGCGCGCCTGGATGATGGTCGCCTTGCTCGTCTCGATGCTCTGCCGGAAGAGATCGACCTGGGCGATGTCGATCAGGCCCGCATCCAGGTTCGCTTCCAGCAAGCGGAGCGTGCGGGTCTGCAAGTTGAGCGCGTTCTGCGCGTTGTCGATGTTCACCTGCTGTTGCAAAATGCCGTAGAAGCCGTTGACGTTGCCGGTACCGCCTCCGGCGGCGCCGGCGACGGCGGCAGTTGCCTGACCTCCGAGCCCGGCCGCCCCCGCACCGCCGCCGAAACCGCCGAAGCCGGCGGCCGAGGCCACGTTTCCTAAACCGCCGACGCCGGTGCCGCTGAAGCCCGTGATGCCGGTGCCGCCGAAGCCGCCGCCCTTTCGGGTGAGCGAGTTGCTACCAAGACTCCCCTGACCGGCGTTCTGGCCCACCGAGACGTTCATGAACCAGGCCTGCCGCCAGCGTTCATACCAACGCAGGTTGTTGAGCAGCGTGCGTTCGGCCAGCGTCAGCGTTTCGAGCGTGATGATACGACCGCCGCCGCTCAACAGCGGCTGCACCAGGCTCATGTTGATGATCGAGTTGGTGTTGTTCGAATGCGGACCGGTCAATTGCCAGACAAACGTGTTGGCAAAGTTGACCAACAATGTGCCGCCGCTGGCGAACTCACGAGAGATTGTCGCCGGCGCACCGGGCGCCGTGTCGTTGATAACGGTGAGCTGGCTGCGCGGAACGGATATCGTCGATCCGGGGCTGATCGGCACGCCGTTGGCCTTCTGGCCCGCCCGTAAGAACGACAGACTGCTGCCAGGGTAAAACTGCAAGTTGAATCGAAACCGCTCGGCGCTCACGTCCAGCGCCGAGAGATAGAGCGTTTCGAGCTGCGTGCGGTGCAGAGGCTGGTGGATATACGACAAGGCGAGTGCGCCCGGCAGGTCGAGCTTCACCGCTCCTTCGGGAGTCATCTCGCAGTATTCAGCCAGCCGCTGACGCCAGCCGGGATTCGGCAATTGCGGCAGCTCGCCGTTGATGTGCCACCACGGCGCCGCGCGCTTGCCATCGACGCGATGCATGTAGACGTGTGAGTACGGATCGTCGGGCGGCAGCGGCGGATGATCGGGATTCGTCGGATCGTAGAACCTGCTGCGCGGGTCGATATTCAGGTTAAACCCAGCCGGCACCGCCCAGCGCGGATTATTCGATTTCTCGGCTACGAGATACGCCACCTCTCGATCGGCGCGCCCGCGCCAAAAGGTTCGCGTGCAGCCGGCGCTGGTGAGCAGCAAAGCCAACGCGAGGGCAAAGTCGAAAATCGAAAATCGGTACACCGGGTTGCCTCCCTGCAGAATCGAGCTCACCGAAACCACCTTTTTTGCTATGTGCCCCGAATGTGGCCGCGCAGTCCCGGACCAGCGGTCGGCCTATGTGAGCTTCGGTTGTCAAAATCTACCGCCTTTAACGATTCCATCGGTCGTAGGGAGGCATTGTAGAAGTGATGGCATACCGCAGATCGCGCAGTTTGCCCTGATGGGCTTATCGGGTGGACGGGCAAGGAGTGGCGTGGGCATAACGAAACCCAGGGTTTCACCCTCGTTGTTCTACACAAGTCGCAGCTCATTTCTATGGGGTCGCATGACCGGGGACGTTCGAGCCGGCTTTAGCCGG
>JAICLL010000100.1 GCA_025927475.1 Pirellulales bacterium | reverse complement strand
GGTCTCGCGTAGCGCGGCACCATAAACCACAAAACCGGCCGAAGGTTGGACTCGCTGCGCTCGGCCCACCCTACGGCTGGTGGCCGGGGCAGAGGCTTGCCGATGCCCCGGTCGTGCAATGCTGGGGCATCGCCAAGGCTCTGCCCCAGCCACCGGCCATGGTCGAAGTTCGATGTCATCAATAAAAACCTACACGGTCAACACAATCTTTCCCGCCAGCGTGCCGGCCTTGTGCAGTGTGTTGTCTTCTTGCAGGCGATGGGCCTGGGCCGCTTCGGCCAGCGGCAACACTCGGTCGATGCGCGGCCTTAGTTTGCCCGCCGCCAACCAGCGGTTGATGTCGTCGGCGGCGGCTCGCTGCTCGTCGGGCGGAGCGTTGAACATGGCGAAGCCGAACAGTGAGCAATCTTTCACATAAAACGGCCCCACCGGAAACACCGGCCGCGCTTCGCGCCCGGCCATCAGAATCATCCTTCCGCGCGGCGCCAACATCGGCACGGTGCGCTCGAAGTCTGGCTCGCGCAGCGTCTCCCACCAGACGTTCACGCCCGCGGGCGCGAACTGCCGAATGCCGGCATCGACGTCGTCGGTTTGGTAATTCAAGGCCAGATCGGCGCCCAACGCGCGGCACGCCTCGACTTTTTGGGGCGAGCCGGCGGTCGTCACCACGCGGGCCCCGATGGCCTTGGCCATTTGCACCACGGTCGAGCCGACGCCGCCGCTGCCGCCGTTGACGAACAGCGTTTCGCCGGCGGCCAGATGCGCGCAGCGCACCAGGCCCAGGTGCGCCGTGATGCCCACCAGCGCCGCGGCGGCGGCCTGCTGATCGTCAACGCCATCGGGCGTGGGATAGAGCCAACCCTCGTCGACGGCGGCATACTCGGCGAAGGTTCCCTGCCGCCCGAGCAGCCCTTGATTGCTGCCCCAGACGCGCATGCCCGGCTTCAGCCGCTTGGCCTCGGGTCCGCACCGCTCGACGACTCCGGCCAGGTCGCAGCCGACGACAAACGGCATCGGCAAATCCATCTTCACCGCGCCGGCGCGCAGATAGGTATCGATCGGGTTGACCGCCACCGCCTTGACGCGCACCAGCACCCGCGCGCCGGTCGGCTCGGGCGTGGGCAGATCGCCATAGGTAATGTTTTCCGGCGGGCCGGTTTCGCGGATAAAGGCGGCTTTCATGATCGGACTCCTGTGGGCGTTCTTTCACGGCAGTATAACGCTGCCGACGCCGCGGAAACAACGGAGTACCAGGAACTGCCGTATCACTGTCCCCGGGTTATGGCCTCGCCGCCCGACTTGGTGGCCAGGGCCTGCAGGGTCTTTACCGAGATGGTCTTTGGCAATGCCTGCGCAGAGCCATCGCAATAGACGGCATGCGCGATGTCGGCGTGCGTGCTCGAAATTCCGCCGCGGCACGGCGAGTTCACGCCGAGGCTCAATGCGCTAAAGGGCATGTCGCGCGGTTCCATCCATTGCCGAGCGCAGCGAGTCCCACCCTACGATTTTACCACGTCGGCCTGGGTCCAGGCGCCATCGATCAGGCGCCACATGCGACCATTGGGGTTCTTGTCGGCGAGGGCGGGCGGCAAACGGTGCGGGCGCACGTTGTCGTAGCAGGCCAACATGGCAAACCGCACCAGCGAGGCCGGAATGCCTACGGCCGTGAAGCCGGGGTGTCCGGTGGCAGGGTACGGGCCGCCGTGATTCATGGCGGGGCTGACCGCCACGCCGGTGGGCATCTTGTCGTTGAGCAACCGCCCGACGCGCGGCCGCAAGTGCGGCACAAGCTGCTCATAAAGCGGGTCGTCGCCGCCGCGCGTGTCGGAATAGACGCAGCCGGTCAGATTGCCCTCGAGCGCGTCGAGCACGTCGGCGGCCTGCCGCGCGTCGTCGGCCACGACCAGCAGCGAAGCATTGCCAAACGCTTCCGTCTGCAAGCGGTGCGGCTGGGCCAAAAACTCTCGCCCGCCGATCCGCAGCAGCGTGTTGGCGTAACGATAGCCGGTGGCTTCAGCGGGCCGCCCGCCCGTGACCACCTGCGCGCCAGCGGCGGCCAGTTCGCCCACGCTGCGCGCAAGCGAGCCGGCCACGCCTTTCGAGAGCAGCACGCCGGCCGGCGCTTCGCCGAAGCGGCGGTTGACACCATCGATGAAACGCTCGGTCGTGTCGCCCGCCAGCAGCAACACCAGGCCCGGGTTGGTGCAAAACTGCCCGGCGCCCATCAGACAGCTCGTGGTGAATTCGTCGGCGATTTTATCGGCGCGCTCGGCCAGCGCACCGGGCAACACGACGACAGGATTCACGCTGGAAAGCTCCAGATAGATAGGCGTGCCCGCCGCGTCGGCCGCGGCTTTCAGCTTCAAACCTGCCGTGCGGCTGCCGGTGTAGGCAGTGGCGCCGACACGCGGATCGGCCACCAGCCGCTCGCCGTCGGCGTGGCTAAGGCGATAAATCAACTGTACCGTGCCGCTGGGCAGGCCGCTTTCGTCGGCCGCCTGCTGCGCCTCTTCGGCAAAAATGCGGGTGGTGGCGGGATGCGAGGTGTTGGCTTTGGCGATCACGGGGTTGCCCGCGGCGATGGCGGCGGCAAAGTCTCCGCCAGAAATGCTGCCGAAGGCCAGCGGAAAATTGTTGGGACCGAACACGCAGATGGGTCCCAGCGGCAAGTAGCAGGAGCGAATGCCCGACCGCGTGTCGATGGTGGCCAGGCGCCACGAACCATCGCGGGCGGCGTCGGCGGCTTGCCGCAGTTGGGCAGTGGTGCGGGGCAGCTCGACATCGGCCAGGCGCGGCTTCACCGGGTAGCCGGTCTCGCGGTGCGCGGTCTCGCAAAGTTCGGCGGTTCGGGCTTCAATCCGCTCGGCGTAGCGGCGCAAGAACGCGGCGATGGTGTCAGGCGGAGTGCTTCGCAGTTGGCGGGCGGCTTGCTCGGCGGCTCTCAGCGCCGTCTCACAGTCGGCCCACGAGCTGATCGGGTAAGGTTCGTCGAGTGGCGTTTTGGTAGCCGGGTTTTCGGCCTGAAAAGTACCGCTGGCCTGGGCCGGTTGCCAGCCGCCGGCCAGCAAGACACGTTGGGTTTGCGTTGAAGTCATCGAGACGCACCGATCGGGTTGAAGGAAGCTCGTCCGTGCGAATCCTAACCCGCCGATGCCGGCTTACGCAACCGGCCGTGTTGACTACGCCTGAGCAGTTATGCAGTTATATTGAGGCTTTCGGTCTGCATGGAATAAACACGCGGATGCCGCGCATCGAAACACGGCGGGCGCACGAACTGGTCTACCGGCAGCGATTCAGCCGCCCGGTACGCTGGCTTGGCTGCGCCGGGCTGTTGGTCGGCCTGTTGTTGATCTTGGCGCCCTGGCTGCCGCGCAGCGGGCCGGGCGACCGCTCGACCAAAGCCGCCGCCGCCGGCGTGTTGGTGGCCGTGTTCAGCGCCGGACTGGTGTGGGGGCGCCGCGGCAAGCGATTCGACCGCGAGGCCGGGACCGTCACCTTTTGGTGGGGGGCGCCGTGGGCCGTGGGCCAAACCAGCTACGAACTGGCGGCGTTTCCCTCACTGGCCGCCGCGCCGTACGAGCACGGCGGGCGGCTGCGCTGGAAGGTCGTCTTGCTGACCTCTGACGGTGAGCGGCTCGATTTGTTCGACCTTGCCGACGAAGCGGCGGCTCGCTCGGCGGCCGAGCAAATCAGTCAATTCTTGACCTTGCCGGTCGAGATCCGCTCCGAGCCGGCGGTTTCAGACGCTGCCGCGTCCGACGAAAGCCAGCACTCTAGCGAAGATTTGCAATCGCTTGGCGACTGACGGCTGCCATTGGCATTTCGGCGGCGGCCGACTATCTTACGCGGCCCCCTATTGGCCAGGAATCGTGCCATGCGCAGCTACGCTATCTTGTTCGGACTGTTTGGTTTAGTCGCTCTATTGACGCCCGCTCGCGCCACCGCTGGACCGAGGGTGGGCGATCTGGCCGCGGCCGACCGGCTGGATTTTGTCGGGTCTCAATTTGCCTCGCCCGACCGATTGCGCCGGGCGCTGGATCACGATGTTGAGTTTTTGCTGGCCTGCGATCCCGCCGCGCCGCTCGACGATTTCTTAGCCGTGGTCGCGCGGCGCTTGACCGCCGGTTACCACCGCGCCGGCTTTGCGCTGGCCCGCGTCGACGCACGGGCGAACCTGCCCGCACGTCGCGTGACGGTGACCATTGACGAAGGGCCGCGATTGCGGGCCGGCGACGTTCGTCTTCAGGGCCGCGGGCCGCTCAGCGCCGCCGACCTGGCCGGCTGGCTGGCCGCGCCGCCGCCGGCCGCTTCCGAAGAGCAGCGCATTCACTGGCAACCGGAAAAGGGTTTTGACGCGGGCGATTCCCTCCATGAAAAGCCGATCTGGCTGCCCGGCGAACCGGCGCGAATCAGCGCCTGGTCGCGGCGGCAACTTCTTCGGCAGATTCATTTGGCGTTTGCCGAGCGCGGCTTTTTCTTTCCTCAATTGAGCCTGAGCGTCGTGCCGCAGCCGACGCGCGGCATGGCGGAACTGGTGGTCGAAGTTCGCGACTTTGGACCGCCCGGCTTTCTGGGCGCCGTCGAGGTGGTCGGCCTGCAGCGCAACTCGCCGGAGCAGGTGCTGCGATTCGCGGAGTTGGCCACGGGACAGCATCTCGATCGGGCGGGGCTGGCGCGGCTGCAAGCCCGGCTGTATGAATCGGCGCGCTTCGCATTCATCGATGCCCAGCCGCTGGCGCCGGAGAAGCCTGGCGGGCCGATCAAGTTATCGCTGCGGCTGATCGAAATGCCCGATGCGCCGCCGCTGGACCGCCCTTTCTCCGCCGAAGAGCAAGCCGTGCTCAAGCTGCGATCGTGGCTGATCGAGCAGGTGGGCTCGGGCCGCGACGACTTGGCGGTTTCGCTGCGCGACTCAAGCTCTGGCTTACGGACGGCGCGGCTGGTGCTCTCGGCCCGGGGAGGCACGCTGCGGCTCGATGTTTCCGATCCAGGCCGCGCGTTGGGCGATGGCGTGCTTTCGCGCTTGCGCAAGTTTACGGGCGTGGGAAGCAAACCGCCCGCGGTTGAACGCGCCGAGTGTCTGCTCGGCCTGGAGATGACGGGCGACTCGGTCGCTCTCTATTCACCGCTGCGGCGACGGAAATTCGCCACCACGCCTACGCAGCGGCAGCTTGGACTGCGGGTGTCGCTGAGGCCCGATCCGCGTCAGCCGCGCCGCCTGGCGCTGGCGCTCGACCCGCGCGTGCTCTCGCGCGGCGCGGGTTCGACGCAGCCGGTTGCCTTCGAGCTTGATCTTTCGCCGGCCGCCTGCGTGGCGCTGGCGCATCTCACCGAAGCTCCCGCCAAAGTCGAGCGCGGTGTACTGCACATCAAAACCAAAAGCCTGCAGATCGAAGCCGACGCCGCCAGCGGCCGCTTGTTGCGGGCGGTGGCGCACGACGCTCGGCAAACCCAGCAAGCGACCGTCGGCGTGGCCAAGGGCCAACTCGAACGCGCGGCGGGCGAACTGCGCAGCGCGGGCGCGGCGTACCGCAACGATTACGACCCGCGCCGGCCCGACACCGCCTCGGCGGCCTTTGCCATTTGCGAGCTGGCCCACGTGGGCCGCGCCTGGGAAGGCCTGGAGGCCATCGGCGACACCGCCGGGCTCGACATCTGGCAGGGGCTGCTGAACGCCTACTTATTGCCCGATGTCGATCAGAAACCGGCCGGGCAGTCCAAACGGGAAGACTACTTCATCCCCACCGAGCCCTCCTCGCCCGAGCACCCGCCGCGCAACGAGAACGCGCTGGCGCTGGCCGCGGCGCCGCTGAGCGGTTGCCATCGGCTCTTTCCCGCCGAGAGTTGGCCGTGCCGATTGTCGCGGGCGGCGGTGTTTTATTTGGCCAGCCGCGACGCCGAAGCGAAGCAGGAATTGGTCTATGTCGATCGGGCTGCCGATACGGGGCCGCTGGGCCACCTGACCGCTACGCTGGCCAGCCTGATGATCGAGCCGGCCATGACCCATCAGCTTGCGGCGCACGGGTTGGAAAAAACTGAGGTGGCCGATTTTCGCCGCGATTACCTGCTGTTGCTGCAAAGTCGCGGGCCTTGGGTGCCTTCGGCTATCGCGGGCATGCAGCAACTCAGCCGGCTCGACGCCCGGCAGATCGAATCGGCGGTCGGCGTGCTGCCCAAGCCGCTGGGGCCGTTTGTGGCCGATCTGACCAGCCGTTTGCGCGAGCTGCCCGACGCCCCGGCCGACGTGGTATTGGCCGGTCTGCTCGACGATTATTGGCAGAGCGGGCTGCGGTTGCGCGTGCGGCTGGCGCTGGTGTGGCTCTCGGAGATGGCCGCGCCCAAAACGGCGAAGGCGAAGGCTGGGGGAAAAGTGAAATAGCGCCTTCTTGATACGGGTAGGCGGCGGTCGAGGCGCTGTCTTTGATAGCGAAAAGTGCCTATCATGGCAGCCGGGCCGCTTCATGCCGCCATCGAGGTTGCGCCCGACGTTCAGGAGCGCCTGCATGCACCCTCGCCCTTCGCAAGAGACTCTCATTTCTCCTGAAAGCCCGCCTGCGCCGGCCTTTTCTGGAACGCACGGTTCCAGGCTCAAGCGTTACGGCATTGCGTTGCTGACGGTTGCCGTGGCCACGCTGGTGCGGTGGTTGGCCCATCCGGTTCTGCAAGAAACCGGATTCATGTTCTACTTCGTGGCGGTGGTCGTGGTGTCGTGGCTGGGGGGCCTCGGGCCGTCGCTCTTGGCCGTGATCATTACCTTGTTGATTTCGACATGGTTCTTCCGGCCGCCTCCGGGGGCGGAACCTGATTCCGCACAGCAGGTCTTTGCCGGATTAGCGCTCTACTTTTTTATCAGCGTGGCCACTGCGCTGTTGAGCGGGTCGATGCGCGCGGCGCGCCGGCGGGCCGAGGCGCATGCGGCCGAGGCCCGGCGACAGCGAGAGCAAATGCAGACCACGCTGCAGTGCATCGGCGACGCCGTCATCGTCACCGATCGGCTGGGCCGGGTGACCATGATGAACCCGATTGCCGAGTCGCTGACCGGCTGGACTTCGAGCGAGGCTGCGGGGCAACTTCTGAGCGAGGTCTTCCAGATTCGCAACGAACAGACCGGCGCACCGGTCGAGAACCCGGTTGAGCGGGTGCTGCGCGAAGGAACGATTGTCGGGCTAGGCAATCATACGGTGCTTGTGTCGAAGCACGGCGTCGAACGGCCGATTGACGACAGCGCCGCGCCGGTGTGGAACGCTCAAGGCGGGGTTTTTGGCGCCGTCTTGATTTTTCGCGATGTGAGTGAGCGCCGCCGCGCCGAACAAGCGCTGCGCGACGCCGACCGGCGGAAAGACGAGTTTTTGGCGGTGCTGGCGCATGAATTGCGCAATCCGCTGGCGCCGGTGCGCACGGCGCTCGATCTGCTTCGGCTGCCCGGCGCCAGCGCGGCCGACCAGGCCTGGGCCCATGAAGTCATGCAGCGGCAAATCGAGCACTTGGTGCGGCTGGTGGACGACTTGCTCGATGTTTCGCGAATCATGCGCGGCAAGATCGAAATGCGCAAGGAAGCCACCGATGTGCGCACCATCGTCACGCGGGCCATCGAACTCGCCCAGCCTCTCATCGATGGCAAGAGCCATCAACTGCGCGTCGACGCCTCGCCCGAGCCGATCGTTGCTCACGTCGATCCGGTGCGGTTGGTGCAGGTCGTCGGCAACTTGTTGAACAACGCCGCGAAATTTACCGATCCGAACGGGCGAATTTGGATCAGCAGCGAGCGGCAAGATGCGGAGGCGGTCATCCGCATTCGGGACACCGGCGTGGGAATTCCCGCCGAGGTGCTGCCGCGGGTGTTCGAATTATTCATCCAAGGTTCGGCGAACGGAGCGCAAGGCGGTCTGGGCATCGGGTTGACCCTGGTGAAAAGCCTGGTGGAGCTCAACGGCGGTCATGTCGAAGTATCGAGCGACGGACCGGGAGCCGGTAGCGAGTTCATCGTTCGCTTGCCGCTGATTGTCGACGCGGTCGAGCAGCAGATGCTGCCCGCCCAAAGCCAGGCACCGCGGCAAGTGGACGCGAAAGAGAGCCGGCGAATTCTGGTGGTTGACGACAACGTGGATGCCGCCGAGGGATTGGCCCGGCTGCTGCGCCTGGCGGGCCACGACGTGCAGTCGTGCCACGATGGCGCGTCGGCGCTGGCTGCTGTCGAAACACGCCTGCCGGAGTTCGTGTTTTTAGATTTGGGAATGCCCGGCATGGATGGGCTGGAGGTGGCCCGCCGGCTGCGCCAGAGGCCGGACGCCACCGCCCTGATGCTTGTGGCCGTGACCGGCTGGGGGCAAGAAGCAGACCGGCGACGCACGGCGGAGGCAGGCTTCGACCGACATCTGGTCAAGCCGGTCGACGCCGACGAACTGCGCGGCTTGTTATCAATGAGACCTGCCGCCGCCGCGCCGTTGTAATGACTCGATCGTATCGACCTCAGAAATGAAGCAGGAAAGGTTCCCGCGGGAAAACGCTCGAAGAGCCGTCGCCTACTCGCCGGCCTGCCGTCTGCGCAGGCTCAGAATGCTTAAGAAGAAGCTGGCAAAAATGGTTTGCAGGCCGAGCGTCATGAGCACGACGGCGGGAATGACTTGCCGCATGGTGACGCGCGGCTCGAGCGCGCCCAGACCGACTTGTTGCCATTGCCAAACGGCGTGAACGAGCAAGGCCAGCCCGGCGACGCCCGCCACGATGCCCGCCAGCACTCCGGCCTCCAGCGGCACGTGCGGATTGCGGCCGAGCCATTTGTGCGGCGGATGAAACCCTTCGACCACCGCGTACATCTTGGTGAACAGGCCGAAGATCAAAAGCTGATAGCCCAACAGCGCCAGAAAGCCGGCCACCAGCAGGCTGTGAATGTCGAGCCCGATGCCGCCCACCCAGACCGGCCCGCGCATCAGGCACAGCGCCGCCACCAGGCCAAGCACGAAGCACACCGCGCCGGGCCACAAAAACATCCACCGCGGGCTGAACAGCAGCATGAATCGCAAGTGTCGCCAGCCGTCGCGCCAACTGCGCAGGTGCGGCGGACGCGAACGCCCGTCTTTGTCGAGCGTGGTGGGCACCTCGCTGATCGTCAGCCCGTTGAGCGTCGATTTAATCACCATCTCGCTGGCGAACTCCATGCCGGTGGTCTGCAGCTCCATGCGGTCGTAAGCGGTTTTGCGAAAAGCCCGCAAGCCGCAATGAAAATCGCCCGCCGGGCAGTGGAAAAACAACCGCCCGACGCCAGTCAGCACGGGGTTGCCAATCCAGCGATGTTTCCACGGCATGGCGCCGGGCCGAATGCCGCCTTGAAAACGATTGCCCATCACCAGGTCGTCGCCCGCTCGCAGCCGCTGGATGAAGGGAAAGATCTGTGAGAAATCGTAGCTATCGTCCGAATCGCCCATGACGATGTACCGGCCCCGCGCGGCTTCGATGCCGCCGCGCAGCGCGCTGCCATAGCCTTTTTCGCGCACGGCCACGACCCGGGCGCCCAGCCGCGCGGCGATCTGCTGCGAGCCATCGGTGCTGCCGTTGTCGGCCACGATGATTTCGGCGGCCAGGCCATGTCGCTCGATGGCCTGCTGCGCTTTGCAAAGGCAGCGCTGGAGCGTTTCGGCCTCGTTCAGGCAAGGCATCACGATCGAGACTTCGATCTCGCCGGTCGTATCGGGCGGCGAGCTGAGCGGAGTGAGCAGTTCGGTTGGCATCGGCGAATCGGCCACAAGGTTCGGTGGCTGGGGCAGAGCCTCGGCGATGCCCCGGCGGTTTGAGGGATATGCAACCCTACGCCACGCGGCTCGGCATTCCCCCACCGGTGGCTGGGGCAGAGCCTTGGCGATGACCCGGTGCGTCATGGAGCGGCGTCGACCCGCCGAGAAAACACGAATAAACCGCGCATTCCTCACCTTGCGTCTCCAACCGCCCGGATCGACGTATGTTTTTCAAGGGCGCCGAATTGCTGGTGCGCGTGGAACGTGGGCCGAGCGCCGCGAGTCCCACCTTCCCTGGTTGCCTGATCGGCTTTGATGTCCACGCCAACTCACGACACGATTAGCCTGACACCGCTCGCCGATGAGGCCAATTGGTCTTATCAGCGGGGCGGTGTGCCCGCCGCCGAGCCGATGGCGATGGCCGCCTTGGCGTTGGCTGCGCAGGACCATGTCGACGCCGCCGAACGGGCGCGGCAGAAGCTGGCGGGCTTGCAGGCCGCCGACGGCAGCCTCGGTGTCACCGCCGACCAACCGACGCCCCAATGGCCCACCGGCTGGGCGGTGTTGGCCTGGGCATCTGCCGGTGGCCAACGGTATCAGAAAAACATCGACCGCGCGATCGACTGGATTCTGTCGCAGCACGGTCATACCTGGCAACGCGCGGAGAAGCTGGGCCACGATACCTCGCTCGATGGCTGGCCCTGGGTTGCAGGCACGCATCCTTGGATCGAGCCGACGGCCATCAATGTGTTGGCGCTTAAGGCCGCCGGGCATGCTCAGCATCCGCGAACCCGCGAGGCGGTCGCCCTGCTCATCGATCGGCTGCTGCCGCAGGGTGGCTGCAATTACGGCAATACCTCGGTGTTCGGCCGTGTGCTGCGGCCGCATTTGGAGCCTTCGGGCTTGACACTGGTGGCGCTGGCCGGCGAAAGCGATGACGCGCAACGCATCGAAAAAACGCTCGAGTATGTGCAGCGGTCAATTTCGCCCCGCGCCAGCGGCGTTTCGCTGGCGTATGGGCTGCTCGGGCTGACCGCGCACGGCCGACGTCCCCCGCAGGCAAACCAATGGATTGCCGAGGCCGCGACGCGCGCAAAGTCGTCTTTCACTCGGCGAATGAACGTTCTTTCGCCGAGTGAAAAGCGACATGATGTGATCGATTCACCGTTGCGTCGGGCGGCGCTGGCCCTGGCTGCCTGCGAGCGGTGCCCGGTCTTGTTGGCCGCCATTGAGAATGAGATGGTGAGCTAGCATGTGCCAGAAAACCGGCCAAACATTTCCTCCCGCTTGCCTGGATGGTGAATCAGATTCCCGTGCGATCGAACCGCTCAAGCTCGACCGCCGCACGGTGCTCGTGGGCGCCGGCGCCGCGACGGCAGCCGCGGCCGGCTGGGGCTGGCTGCGCGGGCTACTGCAAACGCCGGCGCCGGTGTTCCTCGCGCGAGGGCAGCGCTACGACGGGCCGCTTGAGCAAACGATCCACGATGGATTGTTGTCCACCGGCATCGATCCGCAAATGCTCCGCGGGCGCAAGGTGTTGTTAAAACCGAACCTCGTGGAACCAGATCGCGCCGCGCCGCACATGACCACGCATCCGGCGATGGTCGTTGCGGTGGCCAAAGTCTTCCGCCGCTGGGGCGCCGAGGTGGCCGTGGGTGAAGCGCCCGGCCATGTGCGCGACACCGAAATGGCCCTGATCGAATCGGGCCTTGCCGAGGCGCTCTGCGACGCCGACCTGGAGTTTCACGACTTGAATTATCAGCAGGTGGCCTGGGCGCCCAACGGCGGCGGGCAAGCGCCGCTGGCGGGCTTTTATTTTCCCCAAGCCGTCGTCGAGGCCGACCTGATCGTTTCGATGGCCAAGCTCAAGACACACCACTGGGTGGGCATGACCGCATCGCTCAAAAACATGTATGGCGTGCTGCCCGGCATCAAATATGGTTGGCCCAAGAACGTCTTGCACCACGCCGGCATTCCGCAAACGGTCTACGACATCAACGCCTCGCTGGGCAAAACCATCGCCATCGTCGACGGCATTTTGTGCATGGAGGGCGACGGACCGATCATGGGCAGCCCGAAGCCGCTGGGCCTGGTGGCGATCGGCGCCAATCCCACCGCGGTCGACGCCACGCTGGCCCGCGTCATGGGACTCGACCCCGCTCGGATCAGCTACCTGCAACTGGCCGCCGGCCGTCTGGGTCCGATTCACGACCAACTGATCCTTCAGCGCGGCGAACCGTGGGGCGCCGTTTCATCGCCCTTCGAGATCCTCGACGAGCCGCATCTGCGCGAGCTCATCGCGGAGCCAGTGTGAGGTCGATCGGCCATGCCCGCCACCAGCCACTAGCCACTCCCGCGCCGCGTCGCTAAACTATCCCGCATTCATCGCCAAAGGACGCCCCTTTCGCCAGGAGTATCTCGTCATGACGACGCAGGTCACGAAGACCCTGCCTAGCGCACGGCTGTCGCTCAAAGACCGCCTCTCTCGTCTCACGTTTGCCGAAGCCGTCAAGCTGCTCGGGGCCGAAGGCAAAAAACTCATCCAGCAGAGCGCCAATCTCTGGGATTTTAAAATCGAAGAGCACGCCTATCTGGGCGACGATCTGTTTCGATTGCGCATTCCCGATGAGTTCGTCGCTGGCCAGCCGGTGATTGTCACCATCACGCTGATGGCCGAAGTCCGGCAGCGGCTGCACTGGAATTGCACGGCCTGCCACAACGCCTGCGAGCACGTCGGCGCGGCGTTTTCGCTCATTCTGGAAGAAAAGACGGCGCTGGGCCTGGCCGCAAGGCCGCTGCCGCGCGTGCCGATGGAAAGCCTGGGCGAAGAAGAGCTGGTGCAAAAGGCCCTGGCCGAGCGGCTCGAACGGGCAAAGGCGGAGAAGATGAAAATCGAGGCCGCCGATCCCACGCAGCCCTGGACCGATTACACCGTGACCAATCGCACCACCGGCAAAAGCTATCGCGTGGCGCTGCGCGGTCTAGAGCCGGGCAACTCCTACTGCTCGTGCCCGGATTTTCGCACCAACACGCTGGGCGCCTGCAAGCACGTGTTGCACGTCGTCCACAAGGTCAAAAAAAAATTCACCGCGGCCCAGCTTAAAAGGCGCTATCGCCGCAAACATTTGGGGGTGCATCTGCGTTATGACCGCGACGTGACGTTGCGGCTGCTGCTGCCCGAGCGGCTCGACGACGCCGCGGCGAAGATCGTCAAACCACTGATCGACCGCCCGATCGAAGATGTGCACGACTTGTTGCGGCGAATGGCGCAGCTCGAAAAATTGGGCCGCGACGTGACGGTCTATCCCGATGCCGAGGAGTTCATTCAGCAGCGGCTGATTCAAGCTCGGTTGCGCGAAAAGATGGCCGAAATTCGCCGCGATCCGGCCAAACACCCGCTGCGAACCAGCTTGTTACGAGTGCCGCTGTTGCCGTACCAGCTCGATGGCGTGGCCTTCGCGTGCTCCGCGGGCCGGGCGATTCTGGCCGACGACATGGGCCTGGGGAAAACCATTCAGGGCGTCGGCACGGCCGAGCTGCTGGCCCGCGAAGCCGAGATCCGCAAAGTGCTCGTGGTCTGCCCGGCTTCGCTCAAATCGCAGTGGCGGAGCGAAATTCACCGCTTTTGCCAGCGCGACGTGCAGTTGGTCGGCGGGGCGGCCCGAGAACGGCAGGCTCAGTACGACAGCGCCTGCTTTTTTACGGTCTGCAACTATGAGCAGGTGCTGCGCGACATTCTGGCCATCGAGCGCGTAAAGTGGGACCTGATTATCCTCGATGAAGGCCAGCGCATCAAAAACTGGGCAGCCAAAACGAGCAACGTGATCAAGAGCTTGAAATCGCGGTTCGCCCTGGTGCTATCGGGCACGCCGATGGAAAACCGGCTCGATGAGTTGTATTCGGTGGTGCAGTTCATCGACGACCGGCGGCTTGGTCCCGGCTTTCGTTTCTTCAACAAGCACCGCGTGGTCGACGAGAAAGGCAAGGTGCTGGGCTACAAGAATCTGGCCGAGCTGCGCGAGACGCTGCGGCCCGTGCTCTTGCGCCGTACTCGCGACAGCGTGCGGCTGGAGCTGCCTCCGCGCACGACCGAGATCGTGCGAATCGCCCCCACCGACGAGCAGTTTGTTTTGCATCGCAGCCACATGCAGATCGTGGCCTCGATCACTTCCAAAAAGTTCATCAACGAGATGGATTTGCTGCGGTTGCAAAAGGCGCTGTTGATGTGCCGGATGACCGCCGACAGCACCTATCTGGCCAACAAACAAAAGCCCGGTTACTCGACCAAGCTGGAGCGGCTTGATGAGCTCTTCGAGCAGCTTTTCGAGGAACAGGACCGCAAGGTGGTGCTGTTTTCCGAATGGACGACGATGCTCGACCTGATCGAGCCGCTGTTGCAAAAGCGGGGGCTTGATTTTGTGCGGCTCGACGGCAGCATTCCGCAAAAACAGCGACAGGAGTTGGTTCACAAGTTTCAAACCAACCCCGGCTGCAAGTTGTTTATTACCACAAACGCGGGTTCGGTGGGCTTGAACCTGCAAGCGGCCAACACGGTGATCAACGTCGATTTGCCCTGGAACCCGGCGGTGCTCGAACAGCGGATCGCACGGGCACACCGCATGGGCCAGACGCGCAGCGTGCAGGTGTATGTGCTGGTCACCGAGCAGACCATTGAAGAAAACCTGCTGGCGACGATCGCCGCCAAAAAGGACCTGGCGCTCGCGGCGCTCGATATTGAGTCGGAAGTTGACCGCGTCGACCTGGCCAGCGGCATGGATGAGTTGAAGAGCCGGTTAGAAGTCTTGCTGGGCGCGCGGCCCGAGGCGCCGCTGGATGAAACGGTGAAGCAGGCGGCCGAGGAAGAAACGCGGCGGCTGGCCGAAACGCATCGCGAGCGGGTGGCGACCGCCGGCGGCGAGCTGTTGGGCGCGGCCTTCAAGTTCTTGGGCGAATTGGTGGCGCAGGACGGCGTGGCCGCGCCACCCGAGCCGCTGGTAGCCAACTTGCGTGCCGGGCTGAACGCCTGCGTCGAAGAAAACGGCGACGGCAAACCACGGCTGACCGTGACCTTGCCCGGCCGCGGCGCCCTGGAAAACCTGGCTCAAACACTGGCCCGGTTGTTGGCGGTCGGCGAGCGGTAGTCCCGGCCCTTGTGACCGGCGGAGGGCGACACCGGCGGATAATAATAACATGCGCGCTGGCCGATCGAATTCACCGCGATTTCGGCTCGCCGTCGGCGTCGTAGGCCGGCGGCACATAAAAATTGATGGTCACCAGCGAACGCCTGCCGGTGTTGCGGATCTGATGCAATTCGCCCTTTTCGATCGTAGGGTGGGCCGAGCGCAGCGCGTCCCACCATCGGCCGCATGAACGCTGCCGCGCCGAATTATCGCCAGAAGGTGGGACTCGCTGCGCTCGGCCCACCCTACAGAGACGATGACCGATCTTAAATGTCAAAGCCGATGAGACCCCGAGGATTGCCGCGCTATGGCGTCAGCACCACCTTGATGCAGCCGTCTTCCTTGTCGCGGAAGGTCTTGTACGCGGCGGGGGCGTCGTCGAGCTTCAGCCGGTGCGTGATGACAAACGACGGATCGATCTCGCCGGCCTCAATCTTCTTTAAGAGCGGACGCATGTAGCGGTGCATGTGCGTCTGGCCCATTTTGAAGGTCAGCCCTTTGTTCATCGCCGCGCCCATCGGCACCTTGTCGAGAAAGCCGATGTATACGCCGGGAATGGAAATCGTACCGCCCTTGCGGCAACACATGATCGCCTGCCGCAGCACATGCGGCCGGTCGGTGCCTAGGAAAGCAGCCGCTTTGGCTTTGTCGAGCACGGCGTCAAAGCTGCCGGTGGCGTGGGCTTCGGTGCCGACCACGTCGATGCAGCGATCGGGACCACGCCCGCGAGTCATTTCCATCAGCCGGTCGAACACATCGTCGTTGGCAAAGTTGATCGTCTCGGCGGGACCCTTTTCTTCGGCCATTTGCAGCCGCTCGGGCACGCGGTCGATGGCAATCACACGGCCCGCGCCGAGCATCCAGGCGCTGCGGATCGTGAATTGGGCGACCGGCCCACAGCCCCACACGGCCACGGTGTCGCCCGGCTCGATTTGGGCGTTTTCGGCGGCCATGTAGCCGGTGGGGAAAATGTCGGAAAGAAAGAGCACCTGTTCATCGGTGAGTCCTTGCGGCACTTTCAGCGGGCCGACGTCGGCAAACGGCACGCGCACATATTCGGCTTGCCCGCCGGCGAATCCGCCCATCATGTGCGAATAGCCGAACATGCCCGAGGGCGATTGGCCCATCGCCTTGCGGGCGATTTCGGCATTGGGATTCGAGTTGTCGCAGAGTGAGTAGAGTTCTTTCTTGCAGAAAAAGCAGTCGCCGCAGGCCATGGTGAAAGGCACGACCACGCGATCGCCGACTTTCAGCTTTTGATTTCCGGGACCGACTTCCACCACTTCGCCCATGAACTCGTGGCCGAGCACATCGCCCGACTCCATGGTGGGCATGTAGCCGTCGTAAAGATGGAGGTCCGAACCACAGATGGCGGTGGCCGTGACACGGACGATGGCGTCACGGGGATCGAGGATTTTGGGATCGGGCACGGAGTCGACGCGTACGTCGCCTTTGCCGTGCCAGCAGAGGGCTTTCATGGGAGCAGGGGTCGGGATTCAGGATTCGGGTTCAGCATTCATCGGTCGGGGGCGAGAGCCGGGGAACGCCTCGCTGTCGCCCCCCATGGCCGGCTGGTGCAAAGGGTGCGCCGAAAATGGCGCGGAATGACGGCGACTGTTCGTCACGGCTGAACAGCGCGGAGCCCTTGGAGCAATTGATCGTCGCGGACGATTCTCACCGCATAAGCGGCGGCATACGCCAGGACGGCAGCATCGAAAAAGTGCAAGTCGCGCGTCGTAAGCACATTTGCAGAAGCCGAGATTGCCGTAACCACCACCGCATCATCCTTTGGGTCGCGCGGCACGATGCGCGGCAGAGACTTGGGCACCTGCACGATATTCGCAATTTTATAGAGGGAGGAAACAAACCGGCGAATTCCGCGTTCGTCGAGACCGTGCAGCGCTCGTATCTTGGGACGCCGAAGCACGACCAACAGCTCCGCCAAGAGAGGATAGGACGCAACGAGAACGTGTGAGCTACGAATACGAGCGAGCAACTCAGCCGCGAGGCCGTTGTGATTGATGGCCGCGCGCACGAGCACGTTTGTGTCGCATACGATGATCATGCATTCGCGGCGCCGCTGCCGTAGCGCACCGCGGCACATTCGGAGTCGATGATTTCATCGATTTGAGTCGGTGCTAGACCCGAACGCTCGGCTTGCTGGCGCATTTGCGAGGTCATCGACTCGAGTTCATCCCAAGCGGCGTCTCGCTCAGTCGCCCCCGCTTGAGTCCCGGCGCGGAACGTCGCAATATAAAGCATTTCACCGCTGCGAACCGGGTGACCAACGATCGCTTCGATCGCTAATCGAGCGTCTGGAGAGAGATCGGAGACATGAAAGAGGGATTCTTGAGCTGATTCCAAGGCAAGTTCCCAGTCGCTAAGGGTCGGCGAAGTTCATTTGAATTATTTTAGCCTGACGGCGCGTGGCGGTCAAAATCAACGGACATCAGACCGATGCTATGCGTGGCCAACGATGCTTACGCTACAGAGAGGCCATGCGATGCGTTGGCACGGGGCGGCCGGGGCGAAAGCTTTGCAAGTCGGCAATGGCGTGCGAGAAACCGCGCGCGGCAGACCAGGCGGCGACCTCGCGCTCGACCAACTCGCTCAGCAATTCCGGCGCGACCGCGATCCGGGCGTTGATGGTAAGCTCCGCACTGCGCACCGCGGCGCCCGAGGCGAGCGAGAGCTCGGCCGCCGCGTCGGAACTGACCAGGTTGGCGATGGCCGTCGCGCCGTCGGATGAGGCCAAAATCTTCAAGTGCGCTGGCTCGGCCGATGCGCCGCGGCACGCCCGAGCCAAGCGAGCGACTAGATCGACGAGCGCCTCGTCTAAAGCGAACACTACCTCGCCCTCGCTCTCGACGTCGACACGGCAATTGAGCCAGCCCAATTCGGCTTCGCCCGCCGCGTAGACGTCGTAATCGACATCGGGTGTGTGCGACGGCGCCGGCCCGCGCGATTCGAGCGACGCAATCAGCTCATCAAACCCTTCGCCGTGGCGGGCGCTGACGGCCAGCACCTTCTTTTCGGGATAACGCTCGCGCACCAATCGCAAAAGCTGCTCGCGGGCCGCGGCATCGAGTTGGTCGATCTTGTTGATCGCCACCACGTCGGCTTCTTCGAGTTGCGTCAAAAAGATGTAGGCCGCTTTGGGCGAAAATCCCACGCCGTCCTCGCCCGACAGAATCTTCCGGCCATGATCCGGCTTGAGCAGCACAGCCAGCGGCGCCACGTCGAAATCGCCGGCGTGTAAGTGCCGCAGCGGCTCGATGACCGTGGCCGCCAGGTCGGTGCAGCTTCCCACTGGTTCGGCGATGATGATGTCGGGCTGCCGCTCTGCCGAAAGCTGCTCGACGGTCGCTACCAGGTCGTTGAACTTGCAGCAGAAACACGCCCCGGTGACTTCGCCCACCTGAAAGCCCTGTGCTCGGAGCGATTCGGTATCGACCAGCCCGTAAGCCTGGTCGTTGGTGACCAGCCCCACGTTTTTTCCGGCGGCGGCCCAATGCCGGGCGAGCCGGGCAATGGCGGTAGTTTTGCCGGCGCCCAAAAAGCCGCCCAGCATGATAAAGCGAATGCGTTTCATGATCTCAGGTTGAAGCCTCAGTTGGTTGCGAGTTATCGTAACCGATGGCGAGCGCGGCGGAAATGTGCAAGTTCTGCGATGATCTACCTAGGTTGTCCGCGAATGACGATACGCCGAGTGGGCGACGCTCAATGGGTAGGGTGGGCCGAGCGCAGCGAGTCCCACCTTCTGGCAGCAACTCGGCGCGGCAACGATCATGTGGCAAAAGGTGGGACTCGCTGCGCTCGGCCCACCCTACGGACTCTCGATTTCCATGCCTCACCTAGCCATCAACGGCGGTAAGCCGACTCTGCCCGAAGGGCCGCCAAGCTGGCCGCGCGCCGAAGACGCGGTGCGCGAGGCGCTGCTGGCGGCACTGGCCGATGGCAGTTGGGGGCGCTATCGCGGGCCGCACGTCGAACGCCTGGCCGCGGCGTTGGCCGAATTCCATCAGACCCCCTTCGTGCTGCCATGTTGTTCTGGCACATTCGCCGTCGAGCTCGCCTTGCGATGTTTGGGCATCGGCGTGGGCGACGAAGTGTTGCTGGCGGGCTACGACTATCCGGGCAACTTTCGCGCGATCGAGGCCGTTGGCGCCCGACCGGTGCTGGTCGATGTGGCGCACGACAACTGGAACCTCGATGCGGAGCCGTTGCGGCGAGCACTGAGCGAAGGCAATCGGCAGCCGGCCACAAGGGCCGGGGCTACCTCAGAGAAGGAGCTTCGTGGAGCGATTCGCGCGCTCATCGTGTCGCATCTACATGGCGGACTGGCGCCGATGCGCGAACTCATGCAACTGGCCGACGAATTTAAGCTGCTCGTCGTGGAGGACATTTGTCAGTGCCCCGGAGCGATGGTCGACGGCCGGCCGGCGGGCACGTGGGGTGATTGCGGCGTGCTGTCGTTCGGCGGCAGCAAGCTGCTTTCCGCGGGCCGGGGCGGAGCGGTCTTTACGCGGCACGCCGACGCCTTTCAACGCGGAAAAATCTTTTGCGAGCACGGCAACCATGCCTTCCCATTGAGCGAATTGCAGGCGGCCGTGCTTTTGCCGCAACTCGCTCGACTGGCCGAGCGAAACGCCGCGCGGCTCGCCGCCGCGGAACGGTTGATGTTGCGTTTGCGCGACGTGCCGGGCCTGACGCCCTTGGTGAATCGCGCCGCGGGCAGCCCGGTATATTACAAACTGGGCCTGAAGTACGACGGCCAAGTGCTGGGCGGGCGCAGTCGCGCGGATTTCATCGCCGCGGCCCAGGCCGAGGGTGTGGCGATCGACGCCGGCTTCCGCGGCTTTGCCCTGCGCGGCCCGCGCCGCTGCCGCATCGTGGGAGATTTGGCCGAAAGCCGCCGAGCGGCCGAAACGTGTTTGGTGCTGCACCATCCGGTGCTGCTTGAGCCGGCCGAGACCATCGATCGGGTCGGAGATGCGTTGGCAAGAGTTGCGGCAGCGTGGGTGGCTAGTGGCTAGCGATCGCCTTTTCAGCCCGCAGCCGCTCTTCTATAATGCACCGCTTGCACCGAACCAATCACCACCCTTCGTGCTATGTCTGAAAACGAAAAATCAAGTCACTGGAATTCGCTGGCGTCGGAACTAGGCGCCGAGAGCGCGCCGCGTCCGGCCAAGCCGCAAGTCCTCCCGCCCGCGGCCCCGCCTCGGGCCAAAAAGAAGCCCGCTGCGACCGCTCCCAGCCCGCCCAAGGGCAATTGGCAAGACCTGGCGGCTTCATTGGGTGTCGACGTTCCGCCGCCACCCCCCAAGCCAGCCGCGCCCAAGCCAGCCGCGCCACCGAAGCCGGACACACTCTCGCCGGCGGTTTCCGCGCCCCCCGCCCGGGCCACCGAACCAAGCCGTGAAAGCCGCGAGCAGCGACCGCCCAGATCGCGCCACGACCAGCCCGACCGCGAGCGTTCCGGCCGACGCCGCGGGCAGCCCGACCGACCGGCTCGTCCCGCCAGTCCGCGGCTCGGCCCGGCGAGCGGCGAGGCCGTCGAATATGTACACGCCGAGCACGTCGATGCGGAGTTTGTGGGGGCCGAGTTCGTCGACGACATCGACCTGCTGGAAGATCTGGACGAACCCTTGACCGCGACCGGCGAAGGCCGTGAGACGCCGCGCGGAGAGGCGGGCCAGCGCGGCGAAACGCGCCAACGCGACGACGAACAGCGCGGCGGACGCCGCCGTCGTCGGCGGCGACGCGGCGGCCGACGGTTGCGCGAAGATGCGCAGGCCGCTCGCAGCGACGAACCGCGCGACGAAACCTCAGACTTTTTGGAGGTCGAATTTGCCGAAGGCGATGGCCCGACCGCCGACTTTCTTGACGACGTGGCGCCGGCGTTCGACGAGGAAGAGGCCGAAACCGACGAGCCGCGAGAAGTCGAATCGGGCGAAGCGGAGCCGCGCGAAAAGCGCCGTCGTGGCCGCCGCCGGGGCCGGGGGCGAGGCCGCACTCACGACGCAGGCCGCGAAGCACCCGCCGCCACCGAACGAACTGCCGCCGATGACGACGATCTGCTCGACGAGTTGGCCTCCGCCGGTTCGCCGCGCGATCAACGTCAGCCGCGCGTGCGCGACGATCTCGGCGATGTCGACACCGATTCTGAAATCGACGCCGACGCCGACGACGACGCTCAGGACGATGCCGAACTGCGGCCCAGCCATCGGGCCATTCCAAGCTGGCAAGAAGCGGTGGGCATGATCGTGGCCGCCAACATGGAGTCGCGCGCAAAAAACCCGCACTCCGCTTCGCAGCGCCCCCGTGGTCGCGGTGGACGCGGGCGCGGTCGAGGGCGCGAACGCCGATGAACGCGATTTTGGGTTTTGGATTTTGGATTTTCGATTGCCGAGAGCTATCGGGGGCCGAATCGAGGCTGACGGCCGACGCCATTTCAATCCGAAATCGAAAATCGAAAATCCAAAATCTGGTCGCAATTGCCTGCGCTGTCATTCTCATGCCAGGTTGCGGTCCTCCGGCCAGCGCCGAGACCGGTCCCAAGACGCTCCGCATTGCCGTTATTCCCAAAGGCACCACGCACGAGTTCTGGAAATCGGTTCATGCGGGAGCGGAACGGGCCGCCCGAGAGGCTCGACATGTCGAAATTCTCTGGAAAGGCCCGCTGCTGGAGAACGATTGCGAAGGGCAAATCAATGTGGTTGAAGATTTTCGCGTGCAGCGGGTCGACGGCATCTGCCTGGCTCCGCTCGATTCGCAGGCCCTGATCAACTCGGTCAAAGCCGCGCGGAACGACGGCATTCCCACCGTGATCTTCGATAGCGGACTGGTCGACGAACGTCCGATCGTCAGCTACGTGGCCACCGATAATTATCGCGGCGGCGTGCTGGCGGCCGAGCGACTGGCGGAAGTTTTGCACGGTCGCGGCGGAGTGATTCTGATGCGCTATCAACCCGGCAGCGAGAGCACCGAGCAGCGCGAGGCCGGGTTTCTAGACACGATCGAACAGAGATATCCCGGCTTGAAGGTGCTTTCGTCGAATCAATACGCCGGCACAACGCCCGAAATCGCGCTGGATAATTGCCAGCAGATACTGTTCAAGTATCGAAAGGAGGTGAACGGAGTGTTCACCGTGTGCGAGCCGAACAGCACCGGCATGTTGCGGGCACTAGAAAACAGCGGGCTGGCCGGCAAGGTGCATTGCATCGCCTTCGACCCGAACGACCGGCTGATTTATGGCATGTCAGAAGGCAAGGTAGACGGCATCGTGCTGCAAGACCCGATCCAGATGGGCTACCTGGCGGTGAAGACGGTGCTTGCGCATCTGCGCGGTGAGCCGGTCGAGCGGCGAATCGACACTGGCGAATATGTGGCCACGCCCGAAAACATGCACACGCCGCGGTACGAAGCGCTGTTGCACCCGGTGCAGTTTGGAGAGGAATGAGCGGTTGTCGCCTTTCGCTGGAGCGGGCCTAACGGTTTAACGCTCAGCATTGGCTAGCTTCTGATTGGTATGACATCAAAGATGGTAGGGCCTAGGTTCGACGTTTGTAGGGAACGGACTCCGTGCCAATCCCGTTCGGCACGCCATTTTATCCGTGTCCTAGAACGTAGCGTAAGAGCGATATGGTAGCCTATTTTGGGAGTTCTGAGGGTTCGAGGCGCCGCTTGGTGGCTGTTGCACGTTGCCAAGTGCGCAGCGTAGAGGCC
>JAICLL010000208.1 GCA_025927475.1 Pirellulales bacterium | reverse complement strand
CGTGGCAGTCCCTTCGGCAGCGAGTCGTGGAGCGAGCGGGCGATTCGCCGTCTCGGCCTGGAATCGACGATCCGCCCGCGCGGTCGCCCGAGAAAAGGGGGCAGTTCACAGAAAAACGGTTCCTGACACCTTTTCGTCGTCTGTTTGTTGTCGAACACTCGCACGCCGAAGCTCCGAAGCGTCGTCAGCAACGTCCGTCTGATCGACTGTGCGGCCGACGACTGTTATATCGACGCCGCGATCTTTGAAAATGTCGAGGTGCATAATCTAAAAAGCTCCGACATCCTCCGCACTTATGGAGCGACTTTTAAACACGTTGTTCTTCGGGGCCGCTTCGGCAACCTAATGTTGAAACCAGTGGAACCGTACATTCGGAACGATCCAGAAGCCGCCAAGGTCATTAATGGCGCGAACCAGGACTATTACCGGACGATCGACTGGGCATTGGACATTCGGCAACTTGATTGCGTGAGTTGCGAGATTTCTGCGATTCCTGCACGCTTAATTTTGCGCGATCCCGAGACGCAAGCGGTCGTCCGCAGAGAGAACGCGATCGACCAGCGTTGGCGGAGCCTAGAGTACGGTAATACTCCCTGGGCGTATGCGATAAGCGGCATGATAAGCGACGGCGACGAAGACTGCGTCCTCATTGCCGGTAAAAGATCGCGTAATTTTAAAGCCGAGCTCGCCGCGATTGAGATGCTTCGAGACCAAGGCATTGCTGATCCAGACTAGCCACTATTTCGTGGAATCTGTGCTGTGCTCACGTGCGATTGAAATATTTTTTTCAGAAGCTGCTGCCGCGGTCAAAAGGCGTCGACGCCTGCGAGCCGGACCGCTTCGCGCAGATGTTGATGGATGTAATCCGCCGCTCGGGCGAATTGCGGCAGCTCATATACGACAAGGAGGGCTTTCGAATTGTTCCGGCGGGCAACAATGGTGTGGCACTTAACCTGCACAATGCGCATGCCGAGTTTTTGAACGCGAGTATGGAAGACCGGCCCGCGGTGATCGAGCGGTGGGCCCAGGCATGGTCGGCAGTGAATTCAGCCCACACGCCGATCGACTTTGCCGCGGCGCGTCCGAATCTTCTGCCGCTTTTGAGGAATAGTTGCTTCCTCGACCTTCTGTCATTGCAGGCCAAGATTGACGGGACCGTTGCGGCCGACCTGCCGTGCGAGCGGCTCAATGATCATTTGATCGTGATGTTGGCCCATCAAGCGGCCGGCGTCGCGCAACTGGTAACGCGCCAGTTGATCGACGGTTGGAATGTGAGCTTTGACGACTGCTTGGAAACTGCGAAGCAGAACCTTGCCTCACGCGGCGGCGGGTTCGTAAGCACTGCGCCGGGGTTATTTGTCTGCGATGCCAATGATTCCTACGATGCAGCGCGATTGGTCTGCCCAAGCACGTTCGACAGCTTGAACGTCGAAGGCGATTTGGTCGTAATGGCCCCTCAACGCGATATGCTCTTGGCCGCGGGCTCGGACGACTTTAGCGGGTTGTTGGCAATGGCGGAGCTTGCCCGCCACGGAATTGCTTCGGGTCGGCCAATCACCGGCGTCGCGTTTCGCCGTGGACGCAACGGCTGGGCTCCGTGGCGTCCTGATGGAGATGATTACCTAGAGGCGGCGTTTGACGCATTGGCGCTTACATCGAGAGCGATAAGTTACGCCGAACAGGGAGAGTTGCTCGAGCGCCTCTATCGCGGCGAAGGGGTCACCGTTCCGCAACTCGATGTCGAGGAGGATGATCTCGCGCCTCCGCGCAGCAGTTGCATTTGGAGGGCGGGCGCGCCTGTTCTGCTGCCCATTGTTGATGAGGTGGCGATTGAGCTCGGCGGTTCGACTGCGCGTACGTATTTCGACTGGGATATCGTTTGTCAGGTCGTAGGGGATCGGATGAAGCCATTAGGCATGAACCCCGAGCGATTCCGCGTTGACTGCTTTCCGGCTGCTCACGAGATCGACGCGATGAATCACTTGGCAGGTAGCAGATGACCGACGCCGAAGCGCTGGCCGCCCAGACCAAGAGCGACGCCGTCGCGTTGGCCGCCAAACAGCGCGACAACGACATCGCCGACGCGCTGCTCACCCAGCAAACCGACGACGCCTTGGCGCTGACCCAGGCCGGGCAGAATTTTTCGACCAGCCTCGATACGCCCTGGGCCGCGGAGCAGGCCGCCCTGGCCGAACAACTGGTGCGCGGCCAGGTCGAGCAAATCCGGCAAAGCCAGCAGGCCGAAAAAAGGCTGGAAAAGCTGCTGCTGCGGGCCTATCACGCGTTGCCCGAATCGCCGCACCGGCACGTGGAAACCATCCTGGGCATCGGCTCGATCACGGCCGCGGTGTTAGTCGCGAAGATCGTCTCCATCGACCGTTTCGAGACCGAAGGGAAGCTGGTCAGTTACTTTGGCGCCTTCCCGGAAATGAACACTTCCGGCACCGACAAATACGGCAACGCCGTAGCACCGGGCGCCATGGAGATGTCCCGTCAGGGCTGCGACCTCGTGCGGCGTTATCTGTGGATGTCTGCCATGTCGGCCGTGAAGTGCAATCCGGCCGTCAAGGCGCTCTATGCGCGTCTGAGGGCCCGCGGCAAGCGGGGCGACGTCGCGCTGGGACACTGCATGCGCAAACTCCTGCACTTGGTGTTCGCGGTCTGGAAGACGGACAAGCCCTTTGACCCCAAACATTATCCGTGGGACGAAGCGGCGCCACGCCGACCGGCGCAAGAAGAAACCGCGGGTCGCAAACGGGACATGCCAGAAAAGCAAGCGATCACCGCGGCTGAATCCAAGGTAGAACTGCTGGACGCCACGGTCAAGCAACCCCCGCCGCAGAAAACTGCCGGCCGTAGCGGGTGGGTCGACTTCGTCTGGTTGCGCCAACAGATCACGTTGGAGCAGGCGTTGAATCAAGCCGGTTGCCTGGACGAGCTGTCGAAGCGCGGCTCGCAACGTCGCGGCCGGTGTCCAGTGCATACCCAGCCGGGCGATCGTAATCGCTCGTTCTCGGCTGACGTGAAAAAGAACGTCTTTCAATGCTTTGAACCAGGCTGTGCCATTCACGGCAATGTCCTCGACTTCGGGGCGGCTTGGCGACGCCTGCCGTTGCGTGATGCCGCGTTGGACCTGGCGGCGACGTTCCATATCAGTCCCTCCCTGAACAGAGAAGAGGAACCCGTTTCCTTGAACCACTCCTCCGCTCTACCATCTAAGGAGACGCACCCATGAACTAAAAAAACGGCGGCGTCATCACGCCCGACGCACTTGACTTTCATCGTTGGATCTCCACCGGGGCAAGCCCGGATGGTGGCGGAGCGGAACAAATCTGGCACAGAACACTTGGCCTGTTTGCACCTCAAAACGACAATTTTGCGCAGCCCAGGCCCACCCTACGGCCTTCGGATTCGGCCGGCGTGGCGGGAGCGCCACCCACTGGCAGTGAAGTTTGTCGTCGTAGCGGCCGTGGGGCCGCCGTAGCCGCTGGTGTCTTGACCTCGCGGGGCCATCTGGGCTATTAGTGGTGATGATTTCGGTGGTCCTAAGGCGAATTACGTCTTCGGTTTTATTTGAGGAGATATGGAATGCCGGTCTCGATGAAAGACTTCGGTCTGGATCGCCTCAGCGTAGCAGTCTCTTCCTGGGAGGAAGTGCGAACCAGGCTGATTGGACGCTCGCCGTGACCATCGAGCTCAAAGTTCCCGCCGTCGGCGAGTCGATTACCGAAGTTCAGCTTGGCGACTGGATGAAGGGCGAAGGAGATTTCGTCGACAAAGACCAGGCGGTCGTCGAAATCGAGTCCGATAAGGCCACCGTCGAACTTCCCGCGCCGGCGTCGGGCAAAATCGCCAAAATCATCAAGCGCAAAGGCCAGACAGCCGCCGTCGGCGAAGTGGTCGGATACCTTGAAGAGTCGTCCGCGCCCGCCCAGCCTGCGGCGGAGAAGAAGCCGGCCGCAGTTGCCGCCCCGCCCGCCAATATCGCCCCGCCCGCCAATATCGCCCGGCAGGCCGCCGCGGAACAGCAAGCCCCGGGCAAGCAGCCGCCGCCGGTGCCCGAGCGCGAGGGACCGCAGCCCTGGCTGATGCCGGCCGCTCGTCGCTTGTTGGGCGAACACGCACTGGACCCCGGCGGCATCGAAGCCACCGGACCCGGCGGGCGGTTGCTCAAGGAAGACGTTCAAAGGCGCCTGAAGGCCGGCGAAGCGGCGCAGCCCAGCCAGTCCGCGATGGTTCCTTCCATCGCGGTCGACTCGGCGGCCGCCGCCGGGCAAGACGAAATTGTGCCCATGAGTCCCTTGCGGCGCCGCGTGGCCCAGCGGCTGGTCGAGGCGCAGCATACCGCCGCACTGCTCACCACCTTCAACGAAATCGACATGTCAGCCGTGATGTCGTTGCGGCAGACCTACCGCGAGCCGTTCCAACAAAAGTACGGCGTGAAGCTGGGCTTCATGTCGTTCTTTGTCAAGGCGGCCATCGAAGCGCTCAAGCGCACGCCGCAAGTGAACGCCGAGGTCCGCGGCGCCGATGTCGTCTATCACAACTATTACGACATCGGCATCGCCGTGGGCGGCGGCAAGGGGTTGGTGGTGCCGGTGATCCGCGGGGCCGATCGCATGCGCTTTGCCGAGATCGAGCTGGCCATCGCCGACTTCGGCCAGCGGGCGCGTGACAACAAAATCAGAATCGAAGAGCTGCAGGGCGGCACTTTCACCATTTCCAACGGCGGGGTGTATGGCTCGCTGCTTTCCACGCCGATTGTCAATCCGCCCCAGAGCGGCATTCTCGGTTTGCACGCCATTCAAGACCGGCCGGTGGCCCGCGATGGCCAGGTGGTCGTTCGCCCCATGATGTATGTGGCCCTCACCTACGACCATCGCCTGGTCGATGGCCGCGAAGCCGTGCTCTTTCTGCGGCACATCAAAGAGCTGATGGAAGACCCCTCGCGAATGCTGTTAGAGGTTTGACGAAAAAAGCCACCGCAGCTCGACGCGAGCTGCGATGGCCCGGGGGGGAAAGACGGTTTGGCGAGGCACGCTTTGGCGAGCTTGCCGCCGCGTTACGGCGTCGGCGGAATGCCCAGCATCGCTTCCTCTTCTTCTTGAATGATGATGCGCGGCGTCACCATCATCATCAAGCTCTGTGTTTCGCGCCCGATGCCCACGTTGCGGAACAGGCGGTTGACGTACGGGATCTTGCTCAACAGCGGCACGCCAAATTCGTTGCGGCCTTCGCTCAACCGCTTGACGCCGCCCAACAGCACCGTGCCGCCGTCGGGCACGCTCACCGTCGTCGATACCGTGAAGAACGAAAACGATGGCAACTGCACCGTCGTGCCTTCGGCGGACGTCGTGGTCGAGTTCACCCGCTTGGTCGTATTGTCGCTGGGGCCTTCCGAATCGCTGTTTTGCGTGGTCGAACTGGAGCCGGTGAACGTGAACGTATTGACCATCCCGATGTTGCTGAAGAAGGGAATCAGCGTCAACCGCACAAAGCGCCGGTCGCTCGAGACCACCGCTTGCACTGTCATCGAGGTGCCTTCGTTGAGCACCATGATCACGGGCATCTGCGCCGCGGCGAACGCCCCCACCACCGGGATCACGCTCACCACGAAGGGCGTCGCGGTGGTGTCGGCCACGACCGCGACCTGCCCGTTGAACAGCGTCACCTTGGGGGCCTGCAACACGTTGCTGCGGCGGTCGCCCTGCGAGGCCTCGATCAGCAGGTAGGCTTCGATCTGGCTGAGGATGGCGAAACCGATGGTGGCGCCTGCGCCGGCCTGGTAACCGCCGAACTGCGGCGTCGCCAGCCCGAAGCTGCCTTGCTGGAACGGAATGTCCAGGTCCGAGCTGTACAACACGCCGCCGGTCGGGCTGGGCTGCAAACCCACTGTCACACCTTGATTCTTCCGCAGGTTGATGGGCGATACGTCGTTATTGGTGTAGGGGGGCGGGAAGGCCGGCACACTCGGGCTGTTGGGCACCACCGTATCGCCCAGCTCACGACCGAAAAGCTGGAACGGCTTGTTCAGGTAGGTGGGAATCTCGAAGTCGAAGTTCACGCCAATACGCTCAAAATAGTTGTCGTTGAGCGTGATGAACCGCACCTCGATGGTCACCTGCAAATCTTGCAAGCGGCGCAATTGCTCGAGCAAGTCGGCGATTTCTTCGTGTACTTCCTGCGTCTGGCTGATCACCAGGCTCAAGTTGCCTTGAAAGGGCGTAATCGAGCCGGGACCGCCCACATCGTCCCAGGTGGTCGGGGCGATGGTGGAGGTGATCAATTCGATCAGCGTGTCGAAGTCGGGCTGGGTGCCGCCGGCGACCCCGCCGGGACCGATGCCCGCCAACTTGGTGCCGCTGGCGGGGGTGATCGCCGCGCTGTTGGCCGCGTTGATCTGGGCCAGCGCCTGCGGGTTGAGCATGGTGTTGCTCTCGGCAGCCGCAAACACGGGCACCGGCGCATCGGCGTTCATGCCGCCCCAATTCATGGGCAGGTTGGCCTGGGCCTCGCGCAAGGCGCCCTGCAGGCCCCACCGTTCGTTGGGCACGAAGTTGGGAATCGGCGTCACCAGATCGGCCACATTATACGTTTTGGCAAACACCTCGCCGTCGCGCAGTTGCGCGCTGGTGATCATCAGCACCTCGTTCTTGACCACATAACTCAGGTGCAACGGTTCGAGAATCAACTGCAACGCGCTTTTCAGGGTTATGTCTTGGCTCAGGTCGATGGTCACCGGCGTGTTGGTGTCGACCGCCTCTTCGCCCAAGCCCAGCGCGTCGAGATAGACGTTGATGTTGGCCAGCTTGCCCAGGTCTTCAATCACCTGGCTGAGCGGGGCTTCGCGATACTTGAGCGACACCGGCGTGCTGAGCCGCTTTTCGATCTCGATATCGCGCTCCGAACGGCGCGAGCGGGCCTCGCGCAGCAAATCGCCGCGGCGCTTGGTCATTTCTTTCCAGTCTTTGATCGGTCCGAACTGATACGGCTTGCGGTCGTCCATCGGAATCACCGATTGCTCGACCGCTTCCAGCGCCGCGAAGACGCCATTTTCTTTCGCCTCGCGCAGGGCCGCGTTGTTCTTGGTGCGGGCGACCATCTTCACCGTGTTCTTGAGCTGGGTCACCACCAGCTCGTCGGGGGCCAACTCGGCGGCCTTCTTATAGACCACCTCGGCCTCGGCAAAACGGTTTTCGCCCATCAGCTTGTTGAACTCGTTGACCAACTGGGCGAGCTTGTCTTGAATCTCGATCTTGGTCTGTCGCTCGCGCTCCAGATCGGCGCGGACCGCGTTGTTCCGCTCGTTGAGCTCGATCTTGCCGCGATTGGCCTGGACGAATTTTTCCAGGTCTTCCAGCTTGCGCTCGACGCGGCGCATGAGCACGCCGCGGGCGGTTGCATCGAGGTCCGATTTCTCGACCAGCGCGCGGCATTCCTCGAGCATTTCGGCGGCTTGCTTCGGGTTCTCCGCCCGCACGCGATCGGCGGCGCGCTCCTTGCGGTCGAGTTCGGTGGCGACTTGTCGATATTTGCGCTGCTGCTCGGCGGCGGTCGCGTGCAGCAAGGCCCCTTCGCCGCCCGGCGCGTGCGCCTGCCGCGGCTGCGCCAGAAATTGCAGATGGTCTTGCAACCGTTGCTGCGTGGCCGGATCGAGTTCGTCGCGGCGCGTGTTCGCCTCGCGGAACCAGTGCAGGGCCGTCTCGGTATCGTGCTGTTTCAGCGCCGCTTCGCCGCGCTCGAAGAGCGTCTTGGCGTCGTCGCCGGTGTCTTGCGGCAGCCGCGCGCCGGCGGGTACGTTGCGCGTCGGATCGTTGGCCCGATCGTACAACGCCTGCGTGGCCGTGTGCCCAGCCGGCTGCGATTCGGCGCCGATCGGCATCACGCCGCCGGCCTGACGCACGCCGCCGCGCTGCTGCTGGCGCATCTGTTGAATATCGAGCAGCACCTTCCACGGTCGATCTTGCGGCGGCCGGCCTTGAAAAGCGGCGTCGGGCACGTGCAATTCTTCGGCCTGCTCCGCCAGGGCTTCGGCCCGGTCGAGGTCGCCCGCTTGCATCGCCGCCCGTGCGCCGGCCACCAGCCGCAACGCCTGCTCGCGCTGGCCCGCCTCGTCGTCATTCGCCGCGGCCGACGCCAGCCCGTCGACCGGCGGCAGCGGCTCGACACCGTTCGTCGAACGCGCCTGCCGGGCAGCTTCGATCCGCTCGATCAACATGTCCGGATTGGCGTCAACCGGGCTGTACGGCACGTTCAATCGCTTGGCGTCGTTCACCAGCCGTTCGGCTTCGTCCAGCTCCTGCCAATACAACAGACCTTCGGCTTGCTCCAACAGGCTGTCGGCCCGGCGGCGGCGATACAACTCGGAGTTCTTGTTGGCGCGCGGATCGCCCAGCTCGGCGAAGCGCGCGATGGCGGCTTCGACTTTGGCCGGCGAATCGTCTTGATAGTCATACGAGGCTTGCAGCGCCTTGGCCTGATTCGTCAGATCGGTGGCGCGGCGCACGTCGCCCACCGCCAACGACCGCCGAGCGGCGACCAACAGCTTGTCGCTCTCGGCCCGCAGCATTTGGTCCGACGTCGGCGCCCGCTGCGAGCGATAGCCTTGGGCCGTGATGCCCGGTTCGCCTTCGTCGCTGGCGGGCGGGGCCAGCGCGGCTTGTTTGCCGAACGGCGATTCTTGTGGAAACGCCTGCCGCGGCACGCCGCCTTCGCGCGGTTCGTCTTCGGGCGGAGCGCTGATCAGGCGCGGGTCGCTCGCCTCAAAACCCCCGGGCGCGGGGCGGTCCATCCGCGGCTCGAAGGGGGCGGGACGCTGGGCAAACGGGTCTTCCACGGCGCTGGACTTGCCGGCCGCCGGCTCCTTGGCCTGAGGTCCGCTGTCCTGCGGCGCGAATAATTCGCTGGGACGCCGCGGCGCCGCCGCTTTGCCGCCCCGCATGCGGTTCAGGTCGCGCCGGGCCTTTTTCGGCGTATCGCCCACGTGCAACGCGCCAAACGGCACGTTGAACCCCTCGGCTCGCGAAATCAACGAGTCGGCGGTCTCCGGGTGGCCGTCTTTCATGGCCTGCCGTGCTCGGGCCAACAATTCGGCGACCTGTCGGCGCGCTTCTTGAGGACTGGCCGCCGCCGGGGCTGCCTGGCCGACCACGGCCATCCCCTGCGCCAAGCCGGCGGCGCCCACGCGCCACTCGGCCCGCACGCCGCCGGGAACGAGCAACCCGCTCACGCCGACACACGCGGCGAAGATCCGAGATGAGGCTTTCAACACGATCTCCTTTCGGATACGAAGTGCCGCTCGACCGCTGGGGTGAGAGGCGAAGCTTGCACGAAGACGGTCGGGTAGCGCAGGCCGCCCACCATGCTCGGCAATAGACGTACTGTTAGATGTGCAAACGGAGAGAGGCAGATGTGAGGGCGGTTAAATACTCGCCGCGCCAAAACCCGTCAAGAGCAGTCCTGGCAATTTTCGATTTTGGATTTTGGATTTTCGATCTGAGCGTGGTCGCCCGACGCCTCAGCGAGCAAACGTCCCGGCGCCGCCGGCAAGAATCTGGGCAATGTGCATCACGCGAATCGGCAGGCCACGGCGGCGAATCAGCCCTTCCAGGTGCATCAGACACGACATGTCGGTGGCCGTTAGCACTTCGGCCCCCGCCTGCAGATGATCTTCGACGCGGTCCATGCCCATCATGCACGACACGGCCTCTTCCGCGACGGCAAACGTGCCGCCGAACCCGCAGCATTCGTCAGGCCGCCGCAACTGCACCAGCTCGATGCCCTCCAGCGAGGCCAGCAGCTTACCGGCCTTGCTGTAAGACGCGCCCACCAACTCGCTGGAACTGCCCAGCCGCAGCTCGCGCAGGCCGTGGCAGCTTTGGTGCAGACCCACGCGGTGCGGAAACCGCCCTTCGATGGTTTCGACCCGCAATACGTCGTGCAGAAACTCGCACAGCTCAAAGGTCTTGTGCTTCAGCTCCTCAAAGCCCGGACGGCCGTTGAGGTATTCGTCGTAGTGATGGCGGATCATGGCCACGCAGCTTCCCGACGGCGCCACCACAGATTCGTAGCCGCCGAAGATTTTTAAGAACCGCTCGGCCAGCGGGCGGGCCTCTTCGGTGCAGCCGGTGTTGGCCATCGGCTGACCGCAGCAGGTTTGTTCTTCCGGAAAATCGACCGTCACACCGAAGCGTTCGAGCAGCCGCACCGTGGCCAGCCCGACTTCTGGATAAAACTGATCGATGTAGCAGGGAATGAAAAGGCCGGTCATGCGGAGCTGGGGACTGGGGACTGGGGACTGGGGACTGGGGACTGGGGCCTGGGGACTGGGGGGTGGGGGGGGGGTGGTG
>JAICLL010000232.1 GCA_025927475.1 Pirellulales bacterium | reverse complement strand
GGCGCGAGCAAGCGAGACGCTTACTCTACGGAATTTCGCTAGCATCCAGCTCGCCTAGCAATTCGCGCCGCACTGTCTTTAACGCCACGTGTAACAAATAACCGACGTTCGTCACGCTTAGTCCGGTCACACCGGCAATTTCGCGATAACTTAACTCCGCTTGAAACTTGAGCCGCAGTACCTCTTGTTGGTTCGCCGGCAAACGAGCCACCAGCGCCAACACCGCGGCGTGCGTTTCGTCACGCTCGGCCGCGGCTTCCGGCGGCGCTTGCGCGGCGCAGCGGCGATCCAATTCTTCCGGCAAGGTGGCTCGCATGCGGTATTCCTTTCGTTGTACATCGAGTGCCCGGCGACGGCAGACCGTGTAAAGCCATTCCGCCAATCGCCCGTCCAGCTCGTGCCGGTCTTGCTCGCAAAGCCGCAGGAAGGTGTCTTGCACGACGTCGCGGGCGCGTTCAACGTCGCCCGTGATGCGCGCGGCATAGCGGACGAGCGGTGCCTCGTAGCGTTCTACGACGGCCTGCGTCCACTCGCTCAGGTCGGCGAATTGCGGGTTGTTCATGGCATCCTGGCTCTCGCCCACCCTAGATAACGCACCATGCGGCGGTTTATTAGTCCGGTTATGCCGATTTTAGGGGTGGGCATTGCCCACCGTGAATTCATGGTGGGCAATGCCCACCCTACAAGCAATAGCGGCCCAAGGAAGGTCGCTCCGCGAGAAAAGAAAGCGGTGATAAACCGCCGCACTTCATGGGGGCGCCCTAAAGTTGAAGTATATGAACGCATGGCTGGCGCCGCTACTTAACGATTTGAGCGATCCGACGAACTGGGCATACCAGCCGGGCGGCATCTGCGCGGCCGAACCGACGGCACTTGCCGCCCTTGCGCTGGCCGATCACGGCCTCCTCGAACCGGCCAGAAAGGCCTGCCGCCGCCTCGTCGAGCTGCAGGCGGACGATGGCGGCGTCGCCGTGACGGCGCAACAGCCCACGCCCTGCTGGCCAACCGGTTGGGCCGTGCTCGCCTGGTCAAAGATGGACTTACTTTCCGACAACGCATCGTTCGCGGGCCATATCGAACTCGCCATCGCCTACATACTGTCGCTGCATGGTCGCACGATGGAACCGCTCGCCGACATGGGCCACAATACCCAACTCGATGGCTGGCCCTGGGTTGCCGGAACTCACCCTTGGTCAGCACCCACTGCCATCAACTTGCTGGCGCTGAAGGCCACCGGCCGCGGCGGCCATCCGCGTGCTCGCGAGGCGGCCGCGATGCTCATCGACCGGCTCTTGCCCGACGGCGGAAGTAATTATGGCAACACCGCCGTATTTGGACGTATGCTACGGCCGCACGTTGAATCGACCGGCCTGGTTGTCGCCGCCCTGGCGGGAGAAGCTGACTCGAGCGGGAAGCTCGGCCGCGCATTGAGTTGGTTGGAACAAGCCGTTGGCAAAACTGGTGGCGGCGTCTCGCTGGCTTACGCGGTGCTAGGCCTGTCGGCGCACAACCGCCGGCCGACCAACGCAGAGGCGTTGCTCGCCGAGGCAGCCCGCCAGCAAACCGCGTGGCAGAACAAGCCGTTGCGTAAGACGCTGCTCGCCCTGGCGGCGGCCCAGCGGTGCCCGCTAATGAGCGTGACGTATGCACTCGCCCACGGAAACCCGACGCGCAAGCGAAGACCAGCACGCGATTTCCCTGGCTTACGCGTCGGGCTACCGTATGCGGCTGCGACAGGCGGTGGCGCATGATACAAGGCCCCTGCCACGAACCGGCTCTCGAACAGCCGACATTGGCGCGTCGCTCGTTGCTCATCGGCGCCGGAGCGGCGGCGGCGGGCATGGCGGCCTGGCCTTGGCTGCGCGATCGCCTTGCCTTACCGGCGCCGGTCTTCCTGGCACGCGCACAACGCTATGACGGCCCGCTCGAGCAGACCATCCGCGATGGCTTACTCGCGACGGGCATCGACCCGGCTAGGCTGCGAGGCCGAAAGGTCTTGTTGAAGCCGAATCTCGTTGAGCCAAGTCGGCTGGCACCGCAGGTGACAACACATCCCGCCATGATCGTAGCCGCAGCGGAGGTCTTTCGCCGCTGGGGGGCTCACGTTGCCGTAGGCGAAGCACCAGGACATATACGCGATACGGAAATGGCCGTGGTTGAATCAGGGCTGGCGGAAGCCCTCATCGCCACCAGGCTCGATTTCCGCGACTTGAACTACGAAGAGGCGGTCTGGACGCCGAACACCGGCCATCGATCGAAACTGCCCGGTTTCTGGTTTCCACGCAGCGTCGCTGAGGCCGATCTGGTCGTATCGCTGCCCAAGCTCAAGACGCACCATTGGGTCGGCATGACAGCGGCACTTAAGAACATGTACGGCGTCTTGCCCGGCATCCAGTATGGGTGGCCCAAAAACGTACTGCACCATGCGGGCATTGCCGAAACGGTCTGCGACCTTAATGCGTCGCTCGGCAAAACGATCGCCATTGTCGACGGCATTGTTTGCATGGAAGGCGACGGCCCAATCATGGGAACGCCCAAACAGCTAGGTCTAATCGCCATCGGCATGAACGCGACGGCGGTTGATGCCACCTGTGCCCGCATTATGGGGCTGCAACCGCAAAGGCTCTCTTATCTAAAACTAGGGGCCGATCTGCTGGGGCCAATCCGCGAGCGGCTCATCGTTGAGCGTGGCGAGCCTTGGCAGCAGCTTGCCACGCCGTTCAAACTACTCGACAGACCGCACATCACAGCCTTACGCGCCTAAATGTCAATCGGGCTGTGATGTTACAGCGTGGTGGCCGGGGCAAGGCCGCGCCACTTAATAGATTCCAACGCCTACGCGCGGCCCATGAAAGGCCGGGCCCCAACCTCGATAAGGAGCAACATAGGGGCGCGGGCCAAAGTAGCCCGGCCCGTAGAAAGGTCGCGGCCGGTAAACGCGCGGACCATAGGCCACGCGCGGTCCAAATGGCGGCAATGCCACCCTCGCCGCCACACGCGGCACCGGCCGCACAAAAGGATAGTACGCCTGTGACGTAGAAGCCGTGCCTAAAACCAAGGCTCCGGCGATTATGCTCAAGATGCCAAAGCGTTTCATTGTCAGTCCTCCCGTTGCGTTACTTAAATAGTCGAATCTATCCAGACATTAAGCACGTCTGATGCCGAACGCAAGGCCTAGAGCCGTAACTCTTGTAGCCGCTCACATTTAGGGGCGTTTTTGACGTCCGCCGTCAGGAGCATTGCTTGTCGCTAAGCGGCTACTGATGTATCAGTTTGGCCGCCAAGTCGCGTTCTGGCGACTGTGACGCGTGTGCAATGACGGCATCGGGCTTTCATTCTTTCGCGGCGTGACAGCCGAGTGTCTTACAACGCGTCCTTGTGACGGATTACAAGCATCGATTCGGGCTGCGACGCCCGGCAAAAAGCCTTAAGGAGAAGCCATGCGACAGAGTCTACTCGTTCTGGGGATTTTCGCGGCGGCGTTGTTTACGCTGTCAGTCACGCAGCGGGCGTCGGCCGGTTGCGGAAAGTGCGGCACGAGCTGCAGGCAGTGCGCCACACCGTGTTGTCAGCAGGCTTGCGGCACATGTTGCCAGCAACAGGCCTGCTGCCAATCGAAGTGCTGCCAGAAGAAATCCCACTGCCGCCGCAGCCATTGCGGCCGCCATTCTCACTGCCAGCGATGCTGCCAGCCGGCCTGCTGCGGCAACTACGGCGGCTGCAACGCCGGAGCCGTTTCCGGTGGTGCCGCCGGTGCTCCCGGCACGCTGACTCCCGCTCCCGAGGCGCCCTCGCCCAGCGACGCGCCTTCGATTCGCTAAGCGAAGTCAGTGGCCGGTGGAGTGGCCCGAAGCGCAGGCGGGAAAGT
This sequence comes from Pirellulales bacterium, assembly GCA_025927475.1. Lineage (GTDB taxonomy): Bacteria > Planctomycetota > Planctomycetia > Pirellulales > JAICIG01 > JAICLL01. Next base: position 4,543 of record JAICLL010000232.1, on the reverse strand, counting down.
TGAGCGACGTCGCTCGCCAGCGCTTCGGGCCTTGCGCGTTGTAGCGACGATCATTCGGGGCGGGTAAACGACCGGACCTGCTCGCCAATTCTCGATTAGGTACATAGAATGGTCGCAGAGGAGCGATGCCAACCGAACGCGAAAAGATGCTGGCCGGGGAACTTTACGATCCGCTTTGCCCGGAGTTGGTGCGCTTGCGCGAGCAAGCACGCGACCACTGTCAGGAACTGAACCAGACTCACGAAGCTGATCGCGAGCTCCGCCGTCAGATTCTCATCGACTTATTGGGCGGCGGTGGTGATACCGCCTGGATCCAGCCGCCGTTCTATTGTGACTATGGCTCGAACATCTATTTGGGCGAGCGCGTGTTTTTCAATTTTAATTGCATCGTGCTCGACGTTTGCCGTGTGACCATCGGTGATTATTCGATGTTCGGCCCCGCCGTGCAGATTTACACCGCAACGCATCCACTGGACGCACGCGAGCGACGGACGCGCGAGTTTGCCAAGCCCATCGCCATCGGTGAAGATGTCTGGGTCGGGGGCGGCGCTATACTGTGCCCCGGCGTTAGCATAGGTTCGCGGTCCGTCATTGGAGCCGGAAGCGTCGTCACGCGCGACATTGCCGCCGGCGTCTTCGCAGCCGGCAACCCCTGCCGAGTCATCCGCCAGATCGATGAAGGATGAAGGATGAAGGATGAGAGATGAGAGATGAAAGAGCATCAACGGTCCTCACCCGCAAGCTCACCTCTCAACCCCCAAATCCCGAACATCGAACCCCAAATTCCCAGCCCCTCATGTCCCCGTGACTCGCAAGTTTGACGCTTCAAAGCTGACGTCGGTCAGTTTGCTCGGCCGGCTGAAAACGGCCAAGCCCGACGACCCCGAGTGGCGGCGGCTGCACGATGTTTATGAGCCCTGGCTGCTGCACTGGTTGACGCGATTTCCCGAGTTAAGAAGCGACGTTCCGGACATCGTGCAAGAAGTATTGTTGGCTCTCGTGAAAGAGTTGCCGGCGTTCCATCGGCAGCGCGACGGTTCTTTTCGCCGCTGGTTGGGCAATGTCGTGGCGAACCGTGTCCGCGCTCATTGGCGCAAGCACAAACGGCGCCCTCGCGGCGGCCTCGACGGCGATTCCGCCGGCAACTTCATCGAAGATCTTCAAGATCCGGCCAGCGCCCTGTCGCGCGAGTGGGACCGCCAGCACGATCAATTCGTGCTCGATCGCTTGATGGCGGCCGTGCGTAATGATTTCAGCGTCTCGACGTGGCAAGCCTTCGAGCGCTGCACGCTTAAACAAGAACCGGCCGCGACGGTGGCTGCGGACTTGGGCATTTCGGTCAACGCCGTACTCACCGCCAAATCGCGTGTCTTACGACGACTGCGCGAAGAGGCCGCGGGCCTGATCGAAGACTGACAAAGCAGTAATGCCCCTTCAAGCCTCAGAACAGGGTTCGAACTCTGTAGGGAACGCCCTCTGTGGCGTTCCGTCGCGCACCGGTGGATCGTCGGTCGTGAGAGCTCTGGCCGTTACCTGCCCATTGCGAACAGACCCCGGCGCGCCGGGGTCTGCTACGGGCGGCAAAATAATCCGTGCTGTCACACGCGGCGCCATCGGCCGTTCCTTGAACGGGCCACGAGAAGGGGGTATTATGACCCTTCGATGTAGCCGTTAGCAAAGTCCACCTGTTTTTGCAAAAAATTTTGCGACAGGTCTGGGGTTCTCGCGGCCTTTCTAGAGATATACGCTGCTCGACCGTCCCGCGGCGGGGCAAGTTTTGTCCTTTGGGGAGTTCCTCACATGCCTCCGACGCCCCGGCCGATAAAACCGAGCGCCCCGGTTGAACGCGCCGCGACTTGCCTGGAAACAGACGAAGACGTGCTGTACGCATTGCGTGCCAATTTCGGCACGCCGCCCAGTGCGGCGCATGTTCCTCCAGCCGTGCCCGTGGCTTCCCCGCCGCCACCCAGGCAAGCCGCCGCACCACAAGCCGCCGCACCACAGGCCGCCGCGCCGCAGGCCGCTGCGCGGCCCGCGGGTCCACAACCCTGGTCGGTCACGCCTTATCGCCCCACACTGCGCCCGCCGATGGCCGTGCTGACGGTCTTCGACGACGGCAAGAGCGAGGGCGAACAAATCCGGCTGCGCGGCAGCCGCTTTGTCATCGGCCGCACCGAAGGCGACCTGGTGCTTCCGCACGACGCGATGATCTCGGCCCGCCACGTCGAGATCACGCGGCAGGCGGTCGGCAGCGAGCAGCGCTGGGTGATTACCGATTTGCAGAGCACGAATGGGCTATTCGTCCGCGTTTCGCGCACCGCGCTCGCCGACCAGGCGGAGTTGCTGGCGGGCAAGGGCCGCTACCGGTTGTTGGCGCCGACCACCGAGGGCGCACCGACGGCCGATTATGCTCCGCCCGAAGCGGTGCGAAACTCGACCCAGGCCTGGGGCAACGAAGCGGGCGCCCCCGCCATTGCGTCGCTGGTCGAAATCATCGGCAATGCCACGAGCAACCGCGTGCTGCTGGTCGGTGCGGAGTATTGGATTGGCACCGATCCCGGCTGTGCCATCTGTCGCGTGAACGACCCCTTTTGCGAGGCCCGACATGCGCGGCTGTTTCGCGACGCCAAGGGGGGCTGGCACGTAGAGCAAAATAAGGCGGTCAACGGCCTCTGGTTCTGCGTGCCGCAGGTGGTGGCCGAGGGCGCGGTACATTTCCAGGTCGGCGAGCAGCGGCTGCGTTTGAAAGTAGGAGGCTGATGGTGCGGCTGCGCGTCTTTTTGCCCGAGAGCACCTTTGACTGGGATTCGCCCGCCGCCACGTTTCGTGTCGGCCGCGGCGATACGCCTGCCCTGCGCTTTGAAGGCGAATCTGCGAAGTTCGCCTCCTGGGAGCACGCTGAGTTCTGTGAGTCAGGCGGCACTGCCTTTGTCAACGACTTGGCGTCGAGCAACGGCACTTACGTTGATGGTGCGCTGATCGCCGGCCCAACTCCCTTGCGCTTGGGTACCGTCGTGCAGATCGGCCGCGCGGGGCCGCGGCTGGAGGTGCTGGCACTGGCGCCTGCGGTCGCCCGGCCCGTGCCAATGGCGACATACGCTCCGCCCGATGCGCCGGACATCGCTCCGGAGATCCACCTTTCGCCGCCACGTCGGCGCCGCAACACCACGTTGCAATGGGCCGGGCTGGCCGGCATAGGATTGGCCGTGCTGGTCGCCGCGCTGATTGCTAGCCGCGCCGGCTCGGACCGCGGCCACCCCGCCGCCGCGCCAGCAGTCCAAAGCAAGCCGCAGGCAACGAAGAAGCAAACGGCCCAGAGCGTCAACACCGCGGTCGCCAAATCGCCTGAGTCAATTCCGGCGTCGGCACGCGTTGCCGCGCCCCTTGCCCAACAGCCGCTCGACCGGGCATCGGCCGCGTACCGCCTGGTTGTGGCTGACGATCCTCGAACAAAGACCACCTGGCCGTTGTTCGGCGCTGTCGTTGTCGGCACGCATACGTTGCTCACCAGGGCCACGTCGGCCGCAAAGTTGGCTGAGTTTATGCAGAAAGAGTGGCCGCTGGCGGTCATGAAGCCGTCTGGCGGAGCACGCCAAGCCATCCGCGAGGTGCGCATCCACGCCGCGTTTCAGCAAGCCGACGCCGTCGAACAGCTCTTCTTCGATGAGGCGCTGCTTTACACCGACGGGCCACTCGCCGACCTCGCCGAACTGGCCGAGGCCGACGAGCTCAATCTTGAGCTTGGACAGCCGCTGACTTGCATCGCCTTGGACCACGACCGCGAACCGCTGAACCGCTTTCAGGAGCTGAATCCCGCCGGCCATCGTGCGACGGTATTTAAGCTCACCAACCTGCCGGGCGAGGCCGACGGCCCGCGCCTGCTCCTGGCGCGCGGTGACCTCAACGACAAGTATTTCGGCAGCCCTGTTTTCAACGGTCGCGGCCACCTAGTGGCCATCTATTGCGAAGTCGGGCCGGAGTCGACGCCGGGCATTCACTACGCCAAGCTGATCGACCGCGCCTGGATTCAACTCGGCCTCGATCCGCCCGACGAATCGATTTGCCTGGCCCGGCTTGAAGAACGGCGCGAGGGCTTTGGCGACTTCGAGCGGCGTCTGATAGCGCTTGGCCGGGTCTTTGGCCAGCATCTTGCCCACCACGGCGGCCAGCTCGACGCGCACGTCGGGCCGCACGAGGTTGAGCATCGTCGGCTCATGGCGCTGGTGGGCTTCAAGCAGGGCGTAGAGACTCGCTTCCTGAAAGGGCGGACGGCCGGCCAGGAAGTAGTAAAGCGTGCAGCCGAGACTGTAGATGTCGGCGCGGATGTCGGCCTGATGGGCATCGAGGGTTTGCTCGGGCGCGATGTAGTCGGGCGTGCCGAGCATCTGCCCGGACTTGGTGAGCGCGGTTTCGGCCGCCTTCTCGCTGGTGGCCTTGGCCAGGCCGAAATCGAGAATCTTGACGACGTGCTTCTTGCCCTCGATGGCCAACATCAGGTTGTTGGGCTTGATGTCGCGATGGACCATGCCCTTTTCGTGCGCGT
>JAICLL010000212.1 GCA_025927475.1 Pirellulales bacterium | reverse complement strand
TGCAGGACGTCTATTTTTTGGAGTGGTCGATCGACGCCGGCGCGCCGCTGGTCGAGCGCCAGCCGATCGGCGCCATCGAAAGCTCGAAGGCCGAAAGCGAGCTGTATGCTCCCATGGCCGGGCGGCTGCTGCGGTTCAACGAACGCTTGCTCTCCGACCCTTCGGCCATTAACGTAGACACCTACGGCGGTGGTTGGTTGTTTGAGATCGAGGGAGCGGGCGAGGCACTGCTGTCGCCCGCTGAGTATCTGCGCCACTTGGAGGCCAGTTGGGCGGTCGCCCAGCGAACCATCAAGGGCCAGATGAATGAAGAGTAAATGCCAGCTATCCATAAGACCGGTCGAAGCTGAACGGCGGTGGCTGGGGCAGAGCCTTGGCGATGCCCCGGTTCATTGAAGCCCGACAACAGTAGGTTTGACAAACACCGCTCTCGCGCCCCATTACCGAGCATGGTCAGAATCACCGTCGTCATCTCCCAAGGCCAGAGCGCCAACCCCGTCAAGCGCAAGCTCGAAGAAGACCTGGTGGCCGCGCTGCTTTTCGAGCGCGGCGTCGAGGTGACGGTCATTCCGCACCTATACGATCTGCCGCCCGACGGCACGGGCATGCTCTGCCTGCAAGGCATCACCGGCGACGTGGTCGTGCTGAGCTGGCTCTATCCGCGCGCGGCGCATTGGATTCTCGACCGCAATGCCATCGGCGGCCGCGTCGGCAAATCGCTGCTTGTCAGCGACGATGAAGGCGACGACGAACTTGATGACGAAATGGCGGCTGACGAGGCCGACGCCGACGATAAGCCGCGGGTGATCGATAGCCGTCCGGCAGTGAACCGCACGATCTATTGCATCGACCTGCGTGCGGCCAACGCGGTCGAACCGTTTCTGACCGAGATTCGCCGGATTGCCGCCGAGACCTCCGTGCAGACGGTCAATGTCGACCTGATGGGTTGGATCCAAGGTTCACCGAAGCCGGAGCAATTGCAGCGCTATCTCGATCCCGCGCACGACGCGCCGCGCGCAGTAAGCGCGCAATTCCCAGCCCCAAGTCCCCAGTCCCTAACCTCTAGTCCCCAGCCCCAAGCCCCCAGTGCCCAGTCCACAGCCCCCAGTGCTCCGCCGCTCCGCATCGAAGAGCCGACCGCCCGCCGCTGGTATCCGGTGATCGACTTCAGCCGCTGCACGAACTGCCTGGAGTGTCTCGATTTTTGTTTGTTCGGCGTGTACGGCATTTCGGCGGCGGAAACGATTCTGGTTGAGCAACCGGATAATTGCCGCAAGGGCTGTCCGGCGTGCAGTCGCGTTTGCCCGGAAAACGCCATTATCTTTCCGCAGCACAAGTCGCCGGCGATTGCCGGCAGCCCCAACGGCGAGGCGGGCGGGTTGAAGATCGACCTCTCGAAGCTATTCGGCGCGCCCGACGCGTTGGAGCAGGCCGTCCTGGAGCGCGATGTCGAACTGGTGGCGGCGGGCCAGGCCGCCGTAGGCATGGCCGTGGGCATTCCTAAGCGCCAAACCAGCCCTGCGCCGCACGAGAAAGACGAGCTCGACAGCCTGATGGACCGTCTCGACGAATTGGCCCTTTAAACAAGGGGCGGGGAAAGACTGTTCTTATGCACCGCGTCCCGGGAAAGGACCCTCGATGCGGAGCACGCTCTTTTGAAGAGCGGCGATAAGTTCCACGGCGGCCTGCGTCTTTCTCACAACGTAGGTCAACTCGGGAATCTCGGCGTGGCCTGTATTTCCCTCGACCGGACGCGCAACCACGGTCGCGCCGAGGCGCGCAATGTCGGAGACGGCAAGCACGGCAATATAGTATTCTTTCCCGGCGCGGCCGATTGCGGCTTCGTCCCTGGGGCTATGGAAGCTCGCCCGGCCAAGCGACAGACCGGTTATATCTCGTTTGCTTGGCGCAAACGCTGTCGGATCGATAAAGCCGGTGTCCGGCCTGTACCAACACGCTGGGATGCGGCGAAAAACAATCTCGTCGTCGCCGACAGAGTCGAAATCGTCATAGCTCGCCATTTGGAGAGTTGCATCACAACGGATTGCATCTGCGCGATATCAATCGACCGTCACGCAGGACACGCCAATCGTAATGGCCGGCATCGTCTATTTCGATCGTTTGCAAAATGCTTCCGTCCTCGAAATGAAGGACAACTCCACCATCACCATTAGGAGCGACATGCGTAGGCACCGGGGCGCCTTCGTCTCGAAGAATGCAGGCAAATCTGCTTGCGGCAGCAATCGATCGCGGTGTCGGCGGCTCAAGCCCATCGTCCTCGATGTTTTCTGGGTGCCGTCCCCATTCGATGAATACTCGATCGATGGTTTGTTGCCATTCGTTACGCCTTGCTTGATCTTGTCTAGCTCTCTCGATTCGGTCGAACTGGCCCCAGGGCGTGTTCTCCGCTTCCGGGGAAGACACCTTCATAAATCGAATGTCGCGATCGGTTATGCAGGACGGGCGGTTAAGAAGGTTCATTGTTTGAGTCCCCAATAGGCGTGGGCTTTCTCGGAAGTGATCGACTTAAACGCGTGCGCAATAACGAATCTTCCAAGATCTAATCCTTGATGAATCTCGTCGGTCGTACTTCCCTGGAGCATGCCTCTGGCAGTTAGCGCCAGCACCAAGAGCTCATCTGCGTCCGCGCGCTCATGTCTTCCGTGCCTCAACTCTATGTGAAGCCGACCTTTTTTTGGTGAGATTTCGTATTGCCAGGTTCCTCCAAATGTTTCGAGCGAGAGACCGGCTTCCCCATTGCTCGCCGATTCCATAACGGCGGCAGATGGCTGCGCAAGCGGTGGAAACAGCGATTGCCAGTCCGAAGGATCATCCCAGACAGTTGACCTCGGAAGATGGTTTAGGTAGGTCACCTCCCATAGCTCAATTGTGGGAGAAACATTGAGTTCGCTGCGCAAAAATTTTAGCAGTAGGTCGAAATGTTGGTCGAACTCGAGGCGAATCTGCGGATAACGAGGGTAACCTACTCCTGACGCGCCTTTCCAGTTCAAGTGGAATCGGCCGTTTTGTAGCTGAATCATCCTATCCCCCTGGCGATTCAGCATTTGCAGCCGACAAGGCGGTGTCTCGACCAGCCGCAGAGAAACACTCGGCATGCCCCAAAAGCGGTCAACGTCAAAACCGACGTACTGAGACTCGATTACATGTGCGTCGCTGACGCTCGGCCACTGATCTCCGAGGGATTTCCAAAACGCCCCCAGAAGGCCAGTGTGAAAACCCGGGATCGGCTGGAATTGAACGCCGAGCACTCGCTCCACGACAGGTGCGCGCTCAAAATACGGGACATTGTCCAAGGCCATCCGTTTTTGGACATTCATAATGGTCGATCCATTGCCGCCACGATAGCGGGTGCCCATGGAATGATTCGGACCTACAGGGCGTCTTCTTTTGTAACTGGCTTTGGCGAAGCGATTTTTCTTCAAGTGGACAGGGCCGGGATCGAACCGGCGACACACGGATTTTCAGTCCGTTGCTCTACCAACTGAGCTACCTGTCCGCCAGCGGATCAACGTAACCGACAAACGCAATGCCGACAAGTCTTACCGCCGATAAGTCTTACCACGGGGTCGGTTGCGCCTACGACGCCTGCGTGCCCGTCGGCCGTTGCGGAACGCGGATTTGAATTTCGTCGCCCACAACGCGCATCTCGAAGCGGTCGATCTTCAGCTTCGGATTGTCGCGCCACGTGCCGTCGCAAACGCTGAATCGCCAAGCATGCCAAGGACACGTGACCACCCCCTCGTTCACTTCGCCCGCCCCCAGCGATGCGCCCATGTGCGGGCAGGTGTCGTCGATGGCGAAATACTCTCCCTGCACACAGAACACCGCCACCAGCCGGCCATTGACCACGTGCGTCGCCCCCCGGCCTTCGGGTATCGAGCCGACCTTCGCCACCGTAATGAAATCAGCCATATTACCACCATCCTATCGGTGTCGCGCCCGGAAGGCGAGCCGCCCGCTTGCACCCGCGACGGCGAACACACACAATAAAACACTGACCCGCCCCTTACGGACCTTTCTATGAAAACCAACCCCGTGAAACGCCTGCTCCGCGAGGGCAAGCCGACCTTTGGCACTTGGCTATCGCTGGGCGATCTGTATGCCACGCGCGTGCTGGCCCGCAGCGGCTTCGATTGGCTGACGCTCGACATTGAACATTCGGCCATCGACTGGTCGCAGGCGGCGATGATCTTTGCCTGCATCGCCGACGCTGGCTGCGTGCCCATCGCCCGTGTTCCCAAGGGCAACCACGATTACATCAAGCGCGTGCTCGACGCCGGCGCCTGGGGCATTGTGGTGCCGATGGTCGATACGGTCGAGCAGGCCGAAATCGCCATCCGCGCGGCCAAGTATCCGCCGGTGGGCAATCGCAGCCTGGGCGGCGGCATGCACGCCATGAATTTCGGCACCTCGCAGGGCGAATATTTTCGCCGAGCCAACGACGAAATTCTGGTGGTGTTGCAAACGGAAAGCCCCACCGGCGTCGCCAACGCCGAAGCCATCTACTCGCTGCCGGGCGTCGATGCCATTTTTATCGGTCCCGTCGATTTGCGGGCCAACATGCGCACGATCGATGGCCGCGAGGCCAGCGATGCGGAGCTGGAAGAGATGATTGCCCGTGTGGTTGCCACAGGCCGCCAGACCGGCACGCCGACCGGCATGCACACCATGGACCCTCGCTCGGCCCTGCTTCGCGCCGAGCAAGGCATGCAGTTCATTGCCGTCGGCAGCGAACTGAAGTTTATGGCGCAGCGTGCTTTGGAAGTCGTCCGCACCGTGCGGCCCGAAATGGGCGATGTGGATCTGGCGCGCTATTGAAATTCGACATCGATATGCACGATCATCGCCGTGTTGCGCCGCATCCGCCGGCGGACGTTTCTCGCATCGTACCAACGGATCGACCGTAATTTCACCGCAAGGCGATTGTAAGGAACGCTCTCCGTGGCGTTCCCTACAGAGGTAAGAGGCGGTTGCTGCTTAACTTGACGCGTAGGGGGCCGCACGGTCCGCACTATTTTTCGTTGTGCGCCGGCGGTTGGCTGGCCAATTGAATCAATGCTTCGCGCGTCCGCTCAGCCTGTGGCGCATTGAGCGTCAGATAGTGATGCGCTCCTCCGGACTGCCGGCGGAAGCTGGTTACGCCTTGATCGTCGACCTCGACCAATCCGGCTTCCGAGACGCCAAAATATCCGCGCTCGGGCCGTACCGCATACAGTACGCTGGTCAAATCCCAAGTCGGCCGATCGTACGGCATTTTGCCATACGCTCGATAGGCCTCGGCCAGGGGATGGTGCGTTACGTAGTCAAAATCCGTTTCGATGCTGGCACCAGGAAACAACACCGCCTCGCCGATTTCAAACCCGCTCACAACGATCGGCGTCGGCCAACGGGCAAACACAGCCTTGGCCGCAGGCACGTCGGTCATGATGTTATATTCCGGGCGGCGGTCGTTCGCTCGAAAATTGCCCGCCATCATCGAGAGCAGCCGGCATTTGTGGGCCACCAACTCCAACCCCGTGTAATCGCTCTGTTCATCGGCGGGGCTTTCCAACAGCCGCGCCAGGTTGGTCGAGAAACCGACAGCGGCGATGACCACGCTGCCGTCGGCCTGCCCCGCCAACGTCTTCCGCAGCAACTGCACCGCCTCTGGCGCATCGCGGCCGCTGGCCAGATTGCGCGGATAGCGCGCCGCATTTCCATCCTTCGCCTGGACAACCTGGTGGACGTAGCGGCTCGGCTCGGGCGTCTTGCCGCCATGCACCACGCCGATCGGAATATCGCCGCGCCGGTAAAACCTGTTGACCAGATCGACAAACGGCGCGCACAACGCCTCGTCTTTATTGATGGTCACGGCCAACAGACGACATTCACCGCGGCTTTGCAGCGCATGGATAACTCCCAGCGCCAGGGCGTCGTCGATGTCGTTGCCGATGTCAGTGTCAAAGATGAGCGGCGCCGGCTCAGCGGCTGATACCACCGACGAAGACATCCATAGGGCGCCCACCAGGACGCACGCACGAACCGTTCGAGGCATTCATCGCTCCGGTTGCATATTTCGCGGCTCGCCGTAGTATTCCCCGTCGGGCACTTCGAGCCAAATCAGGTCGGGGTCGTCAGCCGCAATCGCCTCGGCCTCAGCGATGGTCAAGTCGCATTGCGCGTCGTCGATTCGGTCGGCGGCTTTTTGCAGCTTCAAACCTTCTTTTTCGGCATACTCGATGGCGGAAAAACCGGTCAGCTTCATGATAGTTACTCCTTTTTTAAAATGCACGCCACGGCTGGTGGCTGGTGGCTGGTGGTTGGTGGTTGGGGCAGAGCCTTGGCAATGCCCCGGCGCAGCCTGACGGCGCGGGGTGCAAAGTCCATGCCTCGCGCGTTACAACAAGCGGTACGAACTTTCAGGAATAACGGATGAACTGGCTGGTGGCCGAACAACTCCGCCGCAACGCGGCCAGGCGCGATGCCTGGTCTGACTACGCCGCTCACCGGGCGGAAACGACGGCCAGGATCGTGGCCGCCGCCCGATCGCAGAACGATCAGCTTTGCGTGCTCGGCGCGGGCAATGGCGACGATCTCGATTTGCCCGCGATCACCTGTGCCTATGGCCAGTCGCACCTGGTCGATATCGACGCCGACGCGCTGGCGCGCGGACTCGATCGCCAGCCAGCCAGCCAGCGCCAAAACGTTCGGCTGCACGGCGGCATCGACCTCACGGGTTGCTGGCAACTCTTGGCAAATCGGCCGCGCGGCACCGCGCTCAGCGACGCCGAAATCGAGCAGATTCTCGAACGCTCTACATCGGGACAACGGATGGAATTACCCGGGCGCTTCGATGTGGTGGCTTCGACGTGCGTCATCAGCCAGGTAATCGACAGCGTCGTGCTGGCGCTTGGTCCCACTCACCCGCGGCTCTTGGAAGTCGTGTTAGCGTTGCGCACGAACCATCTGAGACTGATGGCAGGGCGGCTGGTCCCCGGCGGGCGTGCGGTGCTCGTCACCGATTTTGTCTCGTCCGATACGCTGCCGTCGTTGCGCAGCGAACATGAGCCTGACTGGGCCGCATTGCTCGCCCAGATTACCGCCCAGGGCAATTTCTTTCACGGCCTGAACCCGCGAAATCTGCTGGCTGTGTTCAAAACCGACCCCGCGCTGGCCGCCAGGGCGATCGATGCGCGCCTGACTGGCCTTTGGCGTTGGCGGCAAGCCCGGCGGGTCTATGCCGTCGCCGCCATCGAGTTCGACGCGATCGCCTGCGGCTAAATTCCGTTGGCTTCAGGGGCAGGACCGTGGAACGGCTTTGCCTCGCTAACGCGTCGGGCTACTTAGCCGGCCAATTACTTCTCGCCGTGCACCGTGAATTCAACCATCGCTGGCTCAGCATCGTCTTTTGGCACGGGGCGCGTTCGTTCGACTTCGAACTTCCGCGCGATGCTGTTGCCCGCCAGGTCTTCGAGCAGCGGGTCGGCCATGAGCCGATATTTGGCGATTCGCCACGGTTGCCGCGGCACAAAGCTCCAACTCACTTCCCGGTCGCCGACCTCCGCTTCGCCGGCGACCGGCTCGCCGGCAGAGTCGGCCACCCACAACATGCGCTCGAGCAAGGCCTGATCGAGCGACTCGCCAAACCGCACGACCAACGGCTCGCGCGAGCCTGCGGCGGGCGAGCTGACTTGCCATCGCCGCGGATCGGGAGAGATTTCATCGGGTCGTCCCACCGAGAAGCGCTTGCGGAACCCAGCCGCCAGCGGGCGGCCCGCGGCGTCGCGCCAGCGGGGGTCGATCACCAGCGTATATCGGCGCCCCGCTTCGAGCACCGGCCCCTGCTCTTCCCGCGGCTTGAGCCCGTGCTTCACGCGGGCCGGGTCGAGCAGCAAGGTCAGACGCTTGCCCGATGGATCCCACAGTTCTTCGCCGATTTCCAGAAACGGCAGATCGAGATCATCGCCGGCTTCGTCGAGCAGGCGGAGATGATCGTAAGCTTCGCCGCGGCCCATGGGCGCCGTGAAGTGCAGGTAAAACTTAAGCTGGTTTTCCGGCAACTCGGAGGCCGTGGGATAGACCGCCGCCACCTTAGTGGCCGCCGCCGGCGGCCGCTCGGGCGCCTGAAACTCTTCCCGCACCTCGGCTCCGTCGCCCGAGTCAAACTCGGCCCGATACCGCAAGCCCGGCTGAAGCGGATATCGCGGGGTGAACCGCACGCCGCCAGGAATGGCCTTATAGGAGCCGAGCACCGCCGGCTCATCCGCCGCCTCGCCGGTGAAGACATAAAGCTTGAATCGCTCGGCCCACTCTTCGGCCTTGGGCCGATCGGTCGCCGCATCGACGATCAGATCGACCGCCGGCGGGCGACCCGGCTCTTGTGTCATGCGAATTGACGGCGTCGCGGCAACGGCGGGCCAGGCCATCAGAAAACCGAAAACGGCGGAAACCCCGCCGTGAAACGCTGCCCGGCAGCGGAAAACCAATTGTGCCTTGAAAATCATCTGCATCAGGACATCAGGTTGTTAAAGGTGACCAACAGCGCCCGTTGACGCCCGCGGCGGTTCAAGACATTCTATCCGCGGGCGATTTACTCTGCACGCGGGCTTTCCTATGTCAAATACGCAAGCGCCCCTGACCGATTTGCTCGTCTCCGATCGAATCGGCGATGTGTTGTACCAGCAGCGGCTGGCCGCCTTGGTGCGGCTGCTCGATGTGACGCGCGAGCTGGCCGCCGAGGTCGACCTGAACACCATTCTACAAACGATCGCTCAGGCCGCTTGCCAGGCGCTGGTTTGTGAGCGCGCGACGCTGTTTCAATACGATCCGGCCCGCGACGAGCTGTTTACACGCGTAGCCACCGAACTGGAAGTTTCCGAAATTCGCCACTCGCTTGATCAGGGCATCAGTGGCTATGTGGCCCGGCATCGAACGCTGGTCAACGTGCGCGACCCGGCCAGCGACCCGCGCTGGAGCCCCGAGGTCGATCTCAAGACGGGCTACCGCACGCGCAGCATCTTGGCCGCCCCGCTCAACTCGCCGCGCGATGGCGCGCTGCTGGGAGTGCTGCAATGCCTGAACAACGATGGCGGTCCGTTCGACGAATTCGACGAACCGTTGCTCGAGGCCTTCGCTCAGCACGCGGCGGTGGCGCTCGATCGCGCCCGCCTGGTCGAGCAGTTGCGCGAGCGGCAAGAGATCGACTTTGCCTTGGGACTGGCCCGCAATGTTCAGCGGCGATTCATGCCCGAGCGGCTGCCGCCGATCACCGGCTACGACGCGGCCACCTGGTGGCGGCCCAATCAGGCGGTGGGCGGCGACTATTGCGACGTCATGCCACTGAGCGACGGCCGCGTGGGGCTGGTGGTGGCCGATGTCAGCGGCCACGGCCTGGGCGTCAGTCTGCTGATGGCCTCGGTGCGGGCGGCGCTGCGGTCGCTGATGCTGGCCCACTCGGGTGCCGGACGCCTGTTGGAACTGCTCAATCATGCGATGGCGGCTGACCTGGCCGAGGGACATTTCATTACGATGATTCTCGCCGCGCTCGACCCGCGCAGGCACACGATCGAGTTCGCTAACGCCGGGCATGCTCCGGCGCTGCACTATTCGGCGGCCACGCGGCAGATCGCCGCACTCGAATCGACCGGCCTGCCGATCGGCGTGGCCGACGATGAAACCTATCCGTTGGGCCAAGCGATTTCGTTGGGCGAGGGTGACTGGCTGTTGCTGAGCACCGACGGCATTGTCGAAACGACTCGACCCGATGGCGAGGCATTCGGCTACGACCGCCTGCACGCTTCGATCCGCGAGTTTGCCTCTTTGCCCGCCAGCGATTTTGTCGTTCATCTTGGCCACCGCGTCGAAGACTTTTGCGGCGGCCAGCCACCCGCCGACGATTTGACCATTCTGGCCGTGCGCCGCACCGCCGGTTGAAAACCGCCCGGCGATCTGCGATACTTTTGCCAACACGCTTTGACGGGGCGTGGCGCAGCCTGGCTAGCGCGCTTGACTGGGGGTCAAGAGGTCGCAGGTTCAAATCCTGTCGCCCCGATTGCCGCGAAGCGGCAATAGAGAGGAGAGGGGAGAAAATAGTGAGTGGAGCGAACTCATTTCTCCCCTCTCCTCGGTCTACTCGCACCTTTCTATTGTC
>JAICLL010000255.1 GCA_025927475.1 Pirellulales bacterium | reverse complement strand
GCGGCGGCGCGACGCTGCAAGGTGCAATGCGGCGAAAAGGTGGGACTCGCTGCGCTCGGCCCACGCTACGGCGTTTCCGCGCTCGCCGCCACCGCGCTCGCCCTCCCCGTGTCTCTGTGTCTCCCTCGCTCCGCCTCGGATCCGCTCCGCCCTTCACCGGTAATCAGCCGCGCCGAACGGCTACGAGTCACGTAATTCCAGGCCCATTGAATCAATACCAGCAGCCGGTTCTGAAACTGCGCCAAGTAAAGCAAGTGAATGAACAGCCAGGCCAGCCAAGCCGGGAATCCCCAGACGTGCGTCCAATGCAAGTCGGCCACCGCCGCCGACCGCCCAATGACCGCCATATTGCCGCGGTCATGATAGTGAAACGGCGGGGGCGGCGGATCGCCCGTAATCCTCCGCTCGATCACCTGCGCCACATACTGCCCTTGTTGCATGGCCACCGGCGCAAGGCCGGGCAGCGGCTCGCCGCCCTGCGGAGCAAGGTGCGCCATATCGCCCGCCACAAACACATTGGGATGCCCGGCGATCGTCAAATCGGGCTGCACCACGATGCGTCCCATCCGATCGGTCTCGGCGCCCGCGGCCTGGGCCAATCGCCCGGCAACGCCCGCCGTTCGCACGCCGGCGGTCCACAGCACCGTCTCGGCGGGCAGCGTTTCCGACCGGTCGCCTTGTTTGAGCACGACTTCGTGCGGGCGGACGTCGGCCACCATCGTGCCGGTGCGAATGGTCACGCCCAGCCGGCGGAGCGTGTCGGCGGTGTGTGCGGAAAGATCTTCGGGGAAAGTGGTGAGCAGCCGTTCGCGTCCTTCGACCAAGATGATTCTGGCTTCGCTCGGATCGATGGCGCGGAAATCTTGCCGCATGGTGTAGCGAGCCAGATCGGCCAGCGCGCCCGCCAGCTCGACGCCGGTCGCCCCGCCGCCGGCAATGATAAACGTCAGCCAGCGTCGCCGCTCGGCGGCGTCGGCCGTGCGTTCGGCCATCTCGAACGCGGTCAACAGCCGTGCCCGGATCTCGGTGGCGTCTTCGATCGACTTCAGTCCCGGCGCCAGCGACCGCCAGTCGTCATGGCCGAAATAATTGAATTCCGAACCGGCGGCGACAATCAGCGAGTCGAACGGCAACTCTCCATCGGCCAGCAGCACGCGGCGGCCGGCCAGATCGAAATCGACCACTTCGGCCAACAACACGCGTGCGCGCTGTCGCAGCAAATTGCGCAGCGGCGCGGCAATGTTGGCGGGCGCAAGCCCGCCGGTGGCCACTTGATAGAGCAGCGGCTGGAACAGATGGAAATTCCTGCGGTCGACGAGCGTGACTTGCAGCGCGGAGTTGGTCATCGCCCGCGCGGCGTACAGCCCTCCAAAACCTCCGCCCACCACCACGACCTTGTGCTTTGCGTGTTCGGCCATGCACGGCATCATAGCATTCTGCTGAGGAAACGCACGCGGCGGGACCGAGGGGTGAGGGGTTGGTGGTTGGTGGTTGGTGGTTGGTGCAGAGTGGAATGTTGCGGCGGCGGCGTCAACAATGTGTTAAGGCCGCGTTTTCAGGTTGCCAGCCGTCATTTGGATTGGATAATGGAAGGAGCGGCCATCGAATGATTTTCACGCCACAGCGGATAACATGAACACCGCACAAGTGATCGACATCAATGGGGAACAGGCAGTCAAGCTGCCTCAAGAATTCCGCGTTTCCGGCGAGGTTGTCGCAATCCGTAAGCAAGGCGAGGCCATCGTTCTTGAGCCGATCAAGCCATTGGATTGGCCGCTTGGCTTCTTTGAAGAAATTCGGATCGACGATCCCGCGTTCTGTCGCCCAACACAGGGCCAAATGCCCGCGCCGCCGCCACTACCTTAAGTGCGCCGATGCAGTATCTGCTCGATACCAACACCTGCATCGCAATTATGCGAAACAAGCCGGCGGTCGTCAGTCGGCTGGCAAGCGTGTCGCCCTCTGCCTGTTCAATTTCAAGCGTCACCGGGTACGAGTTTTACACCGGGGTCGAAAAGTGCGCTGACCCGGTTCGGGAAAAATCGAAAGTTACCCGACTCTTGCGCACGGTTAGCGTCGCGCCCTTCGACCTGGCCGCTGGAATTGAAGCGGCGCAGATTCGAGCGATGCTCGAATCGCTCGGACAAATGATTGGGCCCTACGACGTTCTCTTGGCAGGCCATGCAAAAGCAATGGCGAGCCGTCTCGTGTCACACAACCCCGAGCTCGTGCGCCGCCTCAAGCCTCATTGGCGTTGGACACAATCCAGCATTCGGTCGATGCTGTTGCTGACCGCTGGCCGCTCAATCTGGCTAGGCTTGCGAGTCAACGAAGTACGGCGTGAGCGTGAAGCGCTCGCCCTCGTCGCGTCGCTGGGCGGTCAAGTTGCTTCGATACGAGTCAAGCGCCAGTTCGCTCTGAGATGTCCGATGCCGATCTATATCCGTGCCCATCCGCGCCATCCGTGGTCAATTCCATCTCGCTCATCGGCGAAGGCTCGGCCATTGGACCGGCTTCCTCAACCAGTGCCGCCAGGCGACTAACGACGCTGACCAACTCCGGCGCGGGAGACTTGCGGCGATTGAGCTCGGCTTGCAATTGCTCCAGCCGCTCGCGGAGCGATTCGAGCGAGGGGGGCTCCGACGACGCCGCCGCGGCCAGACGCATGCGCATCCACTCGTGCCCGACAATCTGCAACGCCGCGGCCAGCGGTGGACCGAGCAGCAGCCCGAAAAACCCGGCCACCTCGGCCATGCCAATGATGACCATCGCCGTGATCAACGAGTTGTAGCGCCGCCGGTCGAAAAGCCGCGGCTCGACGACGCGCTCCAGAAACAGCAGCACAACGGCCGTATACAAAGCGGCCGGCAACAGAGTGCCCAGGGCCGTTCCTTCGCCGAGCAAAATATCGGGCGCCGACAGTGCCGAAACCGCCGCGACGGCAATCAGCACGCCGATCCAAGGAACCAGCCAGGCCACCGCCCCGATCAAAGCCAGCAGCACGGGATATCGTTGCCCCAGAAACCAATAGCCCAGCCACAGTAAAACCCCGGCCGCAAAGCTCTGCACCAACTCGCTGCGAATGTAAGCCCCCACTTCGCGCTCGACGGCGCGCCACAGCTCGCGCATCGGCGCGCGGCGCTCGACGCGCAGCAGCGACAGCCACAGCCGTTCGAAATGCACGCGGTCGATCAGCCAATAGGCGCTCAAAAACACCGCGATCACCAGATCGACCAGCAGCCCGAACAGCCCGAACGTGGCGCCCAGAAACTTCTGCATCAGCGCCGTGCCCTCGGCGCCGGTCAGGGCGGGATAAAGGTCTTCGGGACGTGGCAGGCGGCTGGCGATGGCGCGTTGCACGCGATCGCCCTCGGGCCAGTCGGTGATGACCGTGTGATAGGCGTCGTCGGCGTCGCGGGCGAGCTTTTGAACTTGCGTGACGAGCGGCCCCGCCGCGGCGACAGCCACCAGCGTCACGGCGGCCGAGACCAGCAGATATGCGACGATCAGAGCCAAGATCCTGGGGAATCCCCGCCGCGCCAGCGAGCCGGTCATGGGCCGCAAGGCCGCCGCCAGCCCGAGCGAAAGCAAAAACAGCAGCACCGCGCCGAGCAATTGCCAGGCGAGATAAAGCACGGCGAGCACCGCCAAGGCCGCGGCTGTGTTAAGAGCTAAACGCTGCACGGAAGGTTTCGGGGTTCAGGGTTCCCAAGGCTATTTGGCATAAACGCCCTCGCTTGCGCCGTTCGTCGATCCAGCGGGCGATTCACGGAACGCCAGGCAGAGATCGAGATCGCGGGCCAGGTTCTCGACACTTTCCTCGAAGCGATCGTTGCGGCTGGTGGTGCTCGACTCTTTTTGGCGGAGGCGCAATTGCACGTCGGCCAGCAGCTCGCGGATCTGATAGCGCAGCAAACTGGCGGCGTCGCGCCCGCCCGGCGGCAGCGGCGCCAGCGACTCGCGACTGAAGATCCAGCGATCGAGCAAGAGTTGAATGACCGCGGCCATGGGAATGGCCAGCACCGCGCCCGCCAGGCCCAACAGCGAGGTAAAGCCGGCGATCGCCAGCAGCGTGACGACGGCGTTGACGCCCACCGCCCGGTCCATCATTCGCGGCACCATGAGATTGCTCTCGATCTGTTGAATCACCACCACCGCCACCAACACCCAGACCGCCGTGGCGCCGCTGACCGACAGCGCCACCAGCAAGGCGGGAATGGCGCCCAGCACCGGCCCAAACACGGGCACCGCCTCGAGCACGCCGGCCACGATCGCCAGCGTCAGCACATAAGGCACGCCGATCAGCCAATAAGCCACCAGCACCATGCCGGCCATCATCAAACACAGCATCGCCTGCCCGCGCAGATAGGCGCCGACTTTGGCCTCGATTTGCTCTGCCAACTCGCGGGCCGATTCGCGCCGCGCGGCGGGAACCAGCAGCAGCAGCGAACGGATCGTCCGCTCTTCATGCACCGACCAATAAAAGGCCAGCAACATCGTGGCCAAGGCAATCAACAGCGCGCGCAGCAGCAGCCCGCCGTAGTTGATGCCCTGGGCCACCGCTTCGATTTTTTCCTCGGCTTTTTGCACCACCTTGTCTTCGTGATCGTCTCTTGCTTCGCGGTCCGTATCACGCGGCGGATCGGCCATGCGGCTCGGCAGCCGATTGGCAAACTCGCGCACAAAGCGGCTCTCGGAGCGGCGCAGCGACTGCCGCGCTTCGCCATAGGCTTCGGGCACGCGCCGCACGATCGACTCGGTTTGTTGCCAGACCAGCGGCAAGCCCGACACCAATGCCGCCACCGCCGCGCACGATACCAGCAGGTACACCGCCACCGATGCCACGGCGCGCGAGACGCCCCAGCGCTGCACTCTCACCACCAAGGGCTTCACGGCAATCGACAGCACCACGCCGACCAGCAGCAAGAACAGCACCGCGCGAAACACATACAGCAGCACGAAGCCGCACGCCACGCCGGCGACCACCAGCGTGCCCGTGGCCACTTGACGCGGCCTCCAAACGATCGGCGACGAAGCGGCTTCGGGCATACGCGAGGGCGGCAAGGTTTTCAGTGGAGAACGTTGT
Organism: Pirellulales bacterium; assembly: GCA_025927475.1. Lineage (GTDB taxonomy): Bacteria > Planctomycetota > Planctomycetia > Pirellulales > JAICIG01 > JAICLL01. The sequence goes on along the minus strand of JAICLL010000255.1, from coordinate 1,807 downwards.
GATTATAGGCGAGCGGCAAAAACTCGCTTGGTTTTGACCTTATGTGGTACAAGCTGACTCGCACGGCATCAGCCGTGCTAGCGTCGATGACGAATAATCGACCGGACAAGTCAACCGGTCATCCAAACGTTCGACGTCTGTAGGGAACGGACTCCGCGCCGTTCCGCGGGCGGCGCGGTGCGGTGGCTGGGCTGAGGCTTGCCGATGCCCCGGCTTCGCTCGATCGGGCGTAGCTTTTGTTCCGGAGAACGCAACTGGAGGATGGCCTTCCCAGGCCGTCCCAATCCAAGGGGGACGGCCTAGGAAGGCCATCCTCCGGCAAGTTTTTCAGCAGGGAAACGCAGCCGCCTACAAGCCATCCATTCCGGCGCGGCGCGCGTTTTGCACTACTGGCAGTCATCCACTCGCCCGGAGCCTTACCCCATGATCTGTGCGCGACGCGACCTCAGTCGCCTGCCCCATGAAACGCCGCTGGAATCGCGCACCCTGCACGGCACGCTCAAGTTGCCGTTGGGCGCGTTCGGGCTGGCCGCGCTGTTCTATCGCGACGGCGCCAGCCGCTGCGCCCCGGTGCAACAAGCTATTGCCGACGCGCTGGAATCGCTCGGCTTGGCGGTTTGCATCGTCGATCTGCTCGATCCTGAAGAAGCGGAAGATCCGGGGCTGGTGGGTCAGGCGGGCCTGCTGGCCGAACGCATGGATCTGGCCCTCGACGTGATCGCCCAGCGAGCCGACACGCGCAAACTGCCCATCGCGCTGGTCAGCGCCGACGAATCGGTGGCGGCGGCCCTGGCGGTCGCCAATTTTCGCTCGGCTCAAATCGGCGCGGTCGTGGGTTGCTACGGGCGTCCCGATCTGGCGCCGATCGACCTGGCCGCTGTCACGGTGCCCACGCTGCTGGTGGTGCCCAGTAAAGACCGCCAACTTGTGATGCACAACGAGCGCGTGTTTGAAGTCTTGAATTGCCCCAGCCAACTCGCCGTCATCGTGGGCGCCAGTCGCCAATTCTCTGAGCCGGGCACCCAGGTGGCTTGCGAATACGTCGTCGCTCAATGGTGCGAGCGCCACCTCCGCGCCGCCGCGCCCGCGCGGTCGCGCTGTTAGCTGATTGGTCCGGTCGTTTTCACGTTCGGGCTTTGTAGGGAACGGACTCCGCGCCGTTCCGTGAACCGCCAATCGGCGTCGTCCGGGCCGCACACGCGCGAGTCGAGGTCCGAGGTGGTGGTCGCACTCCGCTTGCGGAAAACAGGCCCTTGGCTCCGCTTCTTGTAGCTTCCCAGAAATCTGGCTTGGTGGGTTTTCACGTGGTTTCGCGGCCTTTCCCCCACCCGCGCCTGGCCGACGTCGAAGCTGGTGGCGGCGCAGGGGCGCGCAGGAACAAGACGCCCCGCGCTATGAAGCGCGGAAGGCTGGGCGCTGACAGCTTTGCGCCGCCCGCGTCACTTTTCTGTCATCAATTTTCTGTCACTCCATCGGCAGCGCGCTGCCGATCACCCCCCAGATGGCAACAGGAATTGTGGCCACCAAGCCGGGGCATCGGCCAAGGGACTGCACAGGCACCAGGCCAACGCGGAATGACAGAAAGGCGGAATGACAGAAAGATGGCTGACAGAAAAATGGGAGGCTTCGGCTCGGCGCAGATTGCTTTGCCACCCGCGGCTTTTTCTGTCATTTCATCGTTCAGCGCGCGGCCTATCGCCCCTCAGATGGCGTCGAACCCCGGCCCCCTCCCTGTTTTCTACCAGATAAGTGGCTTGGGTAGCTTCCGCGTTTTTCGCCCCTTTCGCCAACTCTGATGCGGAGCTTC
>JAICLL010000076.1 GCA_025927475.1 Pirellulales bacterium | reverse complement strand
GCGAACGAACTTGCCAAGTACATTGCGGGCCTCCTTCAGATGCTCTTGTTCTAAAGGCATTCTTCGGGAGGCTCGCTCTTTAACCAAGGGGCCCGTGCCAGCTACCCTGCTGCTAGCAAAAACTGCGAAACTTGAACTTAGTCCCGGACGAAAAATAACTTCGACATACACATCCCTCTCCCTCCGGGAGAGGTCAGGTGAGGGCCAAGACAATTGCCGAAGTTATTTTTCGTCCGCTCCTTACGCGCGAATTGATACACTATAATGAATCATCCTCCTGGAAAGGGGTTCGCGATATGTCTAGTGTGCCACGCGACGTTACCGCCGCCGATCTTCCGGTGAGCGTCGCCCCGCACTTGCAGCCTGAAAGCCAGCTCGATCGCGTTGTAAGTCAGTTTCAATCCGCAGCCATCGAACTCGGTGTCGGGCTGCTTTCGTATGCGGAATTGCGCGACCTTTGTGAAAAAGTGGCACAAATTACCGCGGCGCTGTTTCCGGGCGAACTCGCCATTGAACTCCGAGGCGATCCTGAGATCCCGCGAGAACTGCATTTCACATTCGAAGTTGTCGCACGTGGCGCCGTCGAGGATATTGTCTCTCGAAACGATGAATGGCATCGGGAAATGCGGCGGGTGGCCGGCAGTCGTGCCGTGCTGTTTTGTCTTTCGATCGAAGTGCCGTAATGGACGCCTGCGACTTTATTTCGCTGGCCATCAGGCTCTCGAACAGCGATCAAGAAGCGGATCTGCGCACCGCGGTAGGCCGCGCCTGTTATGCTTCGTTTCATCTCGCAAAACAGCTCGTGTACGCAAATGCGATCAGCCGTCGTCACTTATGCGCGCGACATTCTGCAGCTCAGCATAGATTTGCCCGCCGGCGGGGCGAACGGATAAACTGGTCTCTGTGAGCCTCCCCACTTCGCACGACCACAGCCATGTCGCCCCTATGCCGCTCTCGCGGCAGAGCCTGTGGCGTATGCTGCCCTGTTGGCTGGTCAGTGCCCTGATTCACATGGTGGCCATTCTGGTGTTGGGCGTGTGGATGCTCAAAATGGACCAGCGGCCTGCACCGCTGGCGCTGAGCGCGGTCGTCAGCGAACTCGGGGCCGAAGACGAACTGGACCATTTGGGGGCGACGCTCGACCTCGATGAGGTGAAGCCGGCGGAAACGCCCATCGTCAGCGAGCCGGCGCCGGCCGATACATCACTGTCGCAGGAGCTGGCTTCGGTCGAGCAGCCGCGGACCGCGCTGCTGGGCGGGCCGGAATTGTCTTCGCTGCCGTCCGGCAAGCTCGAGCCGGGCCAGGTGCTGGCCGGCCGCGATCCGCGGTTTCGCGGCCAACTTGCCTTGCGCGAGGGAGGCACCAGCGAGACCGAAGCCGCCGTCCACCGCGCATTGGTCTGGCTCGCGCGGCACCAAAGTCCCGATGGAAGTTGGAGCTTGAACCGCTTTGCTCAATCGGGCGATTGCGAGGGACGCTGCGGCGATCCCGGCATTGAGAGCGACACCTCGGGCACCGCCCTGGGGCTGTTGCCTTTTCTCGGCGCCGGCCAGACGCATTTGCGCGGCGAATACACGATGGTGGTCGCGCGCGGCCTGCGATGGCTGATCGATCATCAAGGCAAAGACGGCGACCTGCGCGGGCGCGGCCGCGGCAATATGTATGCGCATGGCCAGGCCGCCATCGCCCTGTGCGAGGCCTATGCGTTGACCCAAGCCGATAATCTGCGCGGGCCGGCCCAGGGATCGATCGATTTCATCGTCGCCGCCCAGCACGACGAAGGCGGCTGGCGATACCAACCGAACGAACCCGGCGATCTGAGCGTCGTTGGCTGGCAACTGATGGCGCTGCGCAGTGCGCAGATGGCGTATCTCAAGATACCGGCTGAGACGCTCACGCGAACCAACAAGTTTCTCAACAGCGTGCAGACCAGCCGCAGTCTAGGCCAGTATTGCTACATGCCGAGCGGCCATCCCAGCGAAACCATGACCGCCGAAGGGCTGCTCTGCCGGCAGTATTCGGGCTGGCGGCACAACCATCCGGCGCTGAACCGGGGAGTGCAGTCGTTGCTGATCAACCATTTGCCCAAGCCCGGTCGCGTGAACATGTATTACTGGTATTACGGCAGCCAGGTCATGCACCACATGGGCGGCGACGCCTGGCAAAAATGGAACGGCGCCTTGCGCGATCTATTAGTGTCGATGCAAGAGCGCACCGGCCATCAAGACGGAAGCTGGACACCGCAGTCGGCCCACGACCCGCAAGGCGGGCGGCTCTACATGACCTCGCTGGCCACGCTCACCTTGGAGGTGTATTACCGCCATTTGCCGCTCTATCGCGGCGCCACCGCCGAGCACGAGCCAGCCGCCAAATCGCGGACAAGGAAGCCGTAGCCTCGGGTTCGCCCTCTCGTGAAAGCCCGACGCGCAAGCGAGGGACGGCACCGTATTCTCGCAGAGCGCCGCGACGGCCTTTCCGCAGGCCGTGATCGTCCGGCGTCCCCGCTTAGTGGCAACGCGCCAGGCCGCGCTTCTCCAGATATTGCTGATGATATTCTTCTGCCCGACAAAAAGGCCCGGCCGCGGTGATCTCGGTCACAATCGGCCGCGAGTATCGACCCGACGCGGCGAGCCTCGCCTTCGAGGCTTCGGCGGCGGCCTGTTGTTCGGGCGAGTGATAAAAAATCGCGGAGCGATATTGCGAACCGATATCCGGCCCCTGGCGGTTGAGCGTCGTCGGGTTGTGCTCTTGCCAAAAGACTTCGAGCAGCCGCTCGTAGCTGACGGCCGCGGGATCGAACTCCACCAGCACGGCCTCGGCATGCCCGGTGCGGCCCGAGCAGACATCCTCGTAGGTGGCGTTTGGCAGATGGCCGCCGGTATAGCCGACCGTGGTGGAGGCGACTCCCTCGATCTGTCGAAAAGCGGCCTCGACGCCCCAAAAACATCCCGCCGCGAAGGTAGCTTTATCCATGTTCTGCTCTCCCGAGAAAGCGGTGCCCGTCAGACCGTGCGCAGCTCGTTGGTTTGCTTACCGAGTGAAAAGCCGGCGACGTTGGCCAACCGGAACCGCCACAGGGCGCCGCCGCGAATGTCGAGCCCAATCTCGGGCGAATGCACCACGCGGGCCGAACGCAGGTGAATGTAGTCGGGTTCGACCAGGGGCACCGCCGCGTCGCCCGCCTGGCGCCGGGCTTCGTCGTGGATGGCCTTCGGATCGAGGGCGAAACTGGCCCGGGCCAGCAGATCGCTCGCCGACTCCTGCATCGACTCATCGAGCGATTCGATGCCGCTCAAGAATTGCTCTTTGAATTCGGCGGCGTAGCGGCCGGCGCTAATCATTTCGCCGGTCACGTGCAGGCCGTCGACTGCCAATGTAATCCACAGCGACAGCCCCACATGATCGGCCAGCTTGACCAGCATCCGCAAAAACCAGTCGGAGGGCAGGTCGTCCATGCCCCGCGGGGCCATGGCGGACGCGTGGGGCTGATCGGGCTGGGCGGGTGATGCGGAGGACATGACGTGCATTGTAGACGATGCCCGATCGGTAGGGAACAACCACCCGATCGGAAAGGCCTTTTGGCCAGGGCACGAAGTTGCTTGCGCCTGCGGCGTTCAAGTATACTCGGTTCATGGCGACTACCGACCTCTTGCTCACGGCTGAAGAATACTTGCGGCTGCCGGACAACGGTTGTCCGAGCGAACTCGTGCGGGGAAGGATCGTGCCGATGAACGTCCCGAATTTCCGCCACGGCAAGCTGTGCAACCGCATCGGCCGGCTCTTGGGCAATTACGCTGAGGAACGCGATCTGGGCCATGCGCTGAATAACGACGCGGGTGTCGTAACGGAGCGCGGGCCCGATACCGTGCGTGGTCCCGACGTCTCGTTTTACAGCTATGCGCGAGTTCCCAAGGGCGCCGATCCTGCCGGCTATCCCGACGTTGTCCCAGAAGTGGCGATCGAAGTACGTTCGCCGACTGATCGCTGGGCAAAAGTGCTCGAAAAGGTCAGTGAATATCTGAATGCCGGGATCGACTTGATTTACGTCGTTGATGCCCAGTCGCAAAGCGTATTCGCCTACTCGGCTGACCAGCCCAACGCGATTCTCAGCGGCGACGACGAATTGACGTTCCCTCCGCCCATCAATGGTTTGCGCATTCGCGCTCGGCGGCTGTTCGATCCTTGAACCCAGGAGGCGGCCAATGGTCCGCCGACATCGCCACAGATCGCCGCGGCCCGTGTTGCCGCTAACAGCCGCCTTGCTCATGGCGGTCTGCGGCGCAATCGTGGCGGCGGACGAAACGCCCAAAGAGTTTGTGCCCCGGGGCGCGGTGGTCGACGCGAACCACCGGCCGATCACTGGCGCAGAGATCACGCTCCACCGCTGGGACGGCGTCATGAGTCCGGCGCTCGAGACGACCGCCACCGACCACCAGGGGTGCTTCGCGTTCCGTTCTCGGCCGGAAGACGCCTATTACTACGTCGTGATCCGCCAGGCGCCCTACGCCCCCATCGATCAGATCGTCGGCGCCGAGGGCCCGATCGAAGCCACCTTGCGGCCGGCCGTCGATGCTTGGGTCGAGGTCCGCAGCGCCGCGGGAGAGCCGTTGCAGGGCGCGCGCATCACGTCTCTCTCCATTCGCACGAAACAGAACACGCAGACTTATGTTTGGCGCGGCATGGAGCACCTGCTCGGCTTTGAGTTCACCGCCAGCGACGATGCCGGACGGCTGGACCTGCCGCCGTTGCCCGACGGAGCGGTCGTCGATCTGCGCATCGACCATCCGCGATGGGCGCAGACGAAGCTCGCGAACGCCACGGTGCATGAAGGCCGCTTGGATTCCGTCGCGCTGTCGGCCGGTGTGATGACGACACTTGAGTTCGTCGCCGATCCGCGCACGCCCCTCGCGCTCGATGGGCTGACCTGCGAAACGTCGCTGCTGGGGCAGTCGTCCAGCGCGGCCGAAAGTTTGAGTCGAATTCCCATGACGATTGCCGGCAACCGGATCGCGTTCTGTGCCCATGCGGCCGCTTATGATTCCCTTGAGCTCAAGGCCGCGGGCCTGGCCATCACGCCCCAATTCGACCGCCTCTCCATCGAAACCGGCGCCGAAAAGAAACTTCGTTTTCTGGTGCGTAAGACCGTAAACGTGGCGGGGCGTGTCGTGCACGCGGACGGCACACCCCACCGCGGAGCCGAAGCCGTGGCACGGATTGAGAATCTTTCGCCGGACGGACCTATGGCGGGAGCACCCGAATGGACCTATGGCGACCGCGCGGAGACCGACGAGCAGGGGAATTTCGCTCTCGAGCTGCCACCGGGTCGCAGCCGCATCAAGGTCTATGCCGAGCGGTTCGTGACGGATCGCGACGAGATTGAGCTCGAAGTCCGCGCCGACGCTGCCAACGAGATTCCGAACTTCGTCACGACACCGCTCCCTTCGGTGCGCGGGCGAATCGTCGATGCGGATCAGCGACCGGTGCCGGGGGCGATCGTTCGCCTGCGGCATCCGTCGACGCTGGGGCGGCAGCCAGAAGTGAGCGACGCCGACGGCAGGTTTGAAATCGCATTGCCGCGGGTGCCGACCGATCCGGAGACGGACCAACGCAGCGATGAGCTGGATGTCGCTGCCTTCGTGACTGATCGGCCGCTGATGGGCGTCGCTCGCATCGATCTGCGACGCCCCGAATCACTCGACGAGGTGGACATCCGGCTCGGGCCCGATCCATCGGCCGACGCCCTGGTTTCGCTGGCCGATAACCGCTGGATTATGGTCATGAGAGAGAACATGAAAACCGAGCGGGAGGCGAACAGGCCGCCTGCGGGCCAACGCGGCCAGCCGGCCCCCGACCTCGATGGTGTCGCCTGGTATAACACCGACGCCCGCGGCCTGCGGGACTTTCGCGGCCGGTATGTGCTGCTCGACTTTTGGTTCACTGGCTGCGGACCATGCCATGGCGACTTCCCCTCCGTGAAATTGATCCACGAGCGGTTCGAGAAGCTGGGGGTGACGGTGATTGGCGTGCACGACAACTCGTCGTCCTCCGAAGCCGTTCGTGAGCATTGCCAGCAGCAGGGGCTCGCGTTTCCGATCGTCGTCGACCACCAGGACGGGCGGATCCTGAACGCTTATCGGCAGCTTGGGGTAAGGAGTTTTCCCACCTACATCCTGATCGGGCCGGACGGCAATATTTTAGAGAACGGCAGCGTGACCGACGGTCCGCCATTGCGCGTGTTCAAGCTGGAAGTCATCCGCAGATATCTGCTGCACCCAGCCGATTCGCCGTAGCCACCGTTCGCTCCGCGCTGCACGGGAAACTCGGCCGCAGACAATTGGTTCGGCTCCCGGTCATCAATCTCTGAATGTGAAGGCTCACCCCGATTTCTTGGCTGATTTCTTGGCCGACTTCTTTTTCGCGGCGGGCTTGGCCTTGGCACGCTTCGGGGCGGCTTTCGTCGCCGGGGCGGCGGCACGCTTGGCCGGCTTCCCGCGCCGGCCGGCGGGCTTCGCCGGGCCTCGCGCCGCTCGCTCGGCTAGTAAGTCCACAGCACGCTCCAAAGTCAGCTCGTCGGGCGAAAGACCCTTGGGCAACGAGGCGTTGGTCGTGCCATCGGCCACGTACAACCCATAGCGGCCTTCGAGCAATTGAATGGGTTGCTTCGTCACCGGCGATTCGCCCAGCGTCTTGAGCGGCTCACGCGGCGCCCCAAACCCACGGCGAGCTTTCTTGGGCTGCGCCAGCAGATCGAGCGCCTCGCGCATCGTCACTTCCAACGGCGATACGCCGGCGGGCAGCGAACGCGTCTCGGCGCCGCACTTCACATAAGGGCCAAACCGCCCGTTGTTCACCACCACCGACTCGCCGGCCAGCGGCGAACCTTCAGGATGCGGACCCAAATCGCGCGGCAGCGACAACAGCTTCAACGCCACCTCCAGCGTGATGTCTTCCGGCTTCATGCCTTTGAGCAGCGAGGCGTTGCGCGGCTTCTCTTCGTCGTCGGGCGTGCCGCGCTGCACGTAGGGCCCGAACCGCCCAATCTTCAAAAACACCGGCTTGTGCGTTTCGGGACAGACGCCCAAAGGCTCGTCGCCCTGAGCCGCCTGCGCCAACATTTCCAGGGCTTTGTCGACCGTCAGTTCATCGGGCGGAAAGCCGTCGGGAATGCTCGCCCGGCGGGTGCCTTGCTCCAGAAACGGCCCATACCGCCCGACCCGCACGACAATCTCTTCGGCCTCTTCGCCCGTTCTGTCGCTCGGACGCCCGATGGGAATGCGGCTGACGTGCCGGGCGTCGATCTGGTCGACCTTGTGCGCAAGCTGCTCTTTCAGCCCGCCGCGGCCATTGCCAAAATAAAACGACTTGAGGTAATCGACCCACACCGTCTCGCCGCGACTGATGGCGTCGAGCTCGTCTTCCATCTGGGCCGTGAACTGATAATCGACCAGTTGCGGCAAGTGATCTTTCAGCAAATTGGCCACGGCGAAGGCGGTCCACGTGGGCACCAAGGCGTTGCCCCGCTTGAAGACATAGTCGCGGGCCAAAATGGTGTCGATGATGGCGGCGTAGGTGCTGGGTCGGCCAATGCCCATTTCTTCGAGCGTGCGCGTGAGCGTGGCTTCGTTGTAGCGGCTGGGCGGCTGCGTGGTGTGGCCTTTGGCTTCCATCTCGCGGCAGGCGAGCGCCTCGCCCACTTCGACCGAAGGCAATACGGTTTCGCGGTCGGCCAGCTCGGCCTGCGGGTCGTCGGAACCTTCGACATACGCCCGCAGATAGCCGGGAAAGTCGATCGTCTTGCCGCCCACTTTGAACACGGCCTCGCCGCCTTCGATGGTGATCGTGATTCGCCGGCCGCGGGCATCGGCCATTTGGCTAGCCACCGTGCGCTTCCAGATCAGGTCGTAAAGCTTGAATTCATCCGGCGAAAGACGAGATCGCAATGCTTCGGGCATCGCAAACGGATGCCCGGCAGGTCGAATGGCTTCGTGAGCTTCCTGGGCGTTTTTGACCTTGGTGGCGTAGATGCGCGGCGCGGCGGGCAGATATTCGCTGCCATATTGGTTGGCCACCAGGTCGCGGGCCGCCTCGATGGCCACTTTGGCCAGATTGGTCGAGTCGGTGCGCATGTAGGTAATGTGGCCGTTCTCGTATAGGCTTTGAGCGGCCTGCATCGTGCGCCGGGCGGTGAAGCCGAGCTTTCTGTTGGCCTCTTGCTGCAGCGTGCTGGTGGTGAACGGGGCGTAAGGCTTCGAGGTATAGGGCGTTTCCTCGACCGAGGTCACGCGGAATTCGGCCTGCTTCAGCCGCGCCGCCAGCTCTTGCGCCTGCGATTCATTGAGCAGCAGCAGGTTTGGGTTCTTCAGCTTGCCGGTGGCCGCGTCGAAATCGCGCGTCGAGGGGACGTCGCGCCCCTGATAGCTCGATAGGCCGGCGCCGAACTCGGCGCCCGCCTGCTTGGCAAACGTGCCGAGCAAATCCCAATAGGTGGCCGCGACAAACGCCATGCGCTCCAGCTCGCGCTCCACAATCAGCCGCACGGCCACACTCTGCACCCTGCCCGCCGAGAGCTTCGGGCGCACCTTTTTCCAGAGCAGCGGCGAGACCTCGTAGCCATACAGCCGGTCGATGATCCGCCGCGCCTCTTGGGCTCGCACCAAGTCGTCGTCGATGTCGCGGGGATGCTCCAGGGCCTCCTGAATGGCTTCTCGGGTGATTTCGTGAAACACCAGCCGGCGGACCGGCACCTTGGGCTTCAGCAATTCGCGCAGGTGCCAACTGATCGCCTCACCTTCGCGGTCTTCGTCGGTCGCCAGATAGAGCTCTTTGGCGTCTTTAACTAAGCTGCGCAGTTTGCGCACTTGCTCTGTTTTTCCAGGCGGGACAATGTAAACGGGGCTGAAGTTGTCGTTGACGTTCACCCCCAGGTAGGCCCAGTCTTCTTTTTTGTATTGGGCGGGGATTTGCTTGGCGCCTTGGGGCAGGTCGCGGACGTGCCCGATGCTGGCTTCGATGACAAAATCGCGGCCCAAAAAGCCGCCAATGGTGCGTGCTTTGGCGGGCGATTCGACGATCACCAGGGCCTTGCCATTCGAATTGACTGCTCGTTTTGCCATCGTGGCGATCGCGGTTGGGAGTAGGGGTCGAGGGGGTTGGTGGAGAACCGTAGTCGCGTTTGGGATTGCCTTTACGTCGATCGAACCTAAAATCACCGGCGCGGGTTCGAGTCGGTCTACCGGCTTTCTTCCTTAGTATTTGTAACGTTCGGCTGTCAAGGTATGTTCCCTTTGCGCGTTTTATGCAAGGGGTAAGCCAGGAAGGATAGGATAGCTCATGGCCTCGCCATTTCATGTTTTTCGCAAGCACCAGCGGGCGATGCTCGCGGTGGTGGGCATCTTGTGCATGATCGGGTTTTCGATCAGCGGCGTCGGTTTTTTGGGCAATATGTCCGATCCCTCGGTTCGCGGCGAAGACCCAGTGGTGGCCACCGCCTACGGCAAATCGCTGCGTGAATCGGAGGTTTACGCCCTGATGCGGCAACGCGGCCTGGCCATTCGGTTTTTGGGATCGGCGATTCGCAACGCAGCCGAGCAGCTACAGGCCAGCGATTTTTCACGTCTTGCGGCAAACGGCGACCTTAGGCGGTTTATTAATCCGGAAGGTTATTTGGAAAGTCTCGTGTTTGGGCCGCCAACGCAGCAAGCAGTCCTTGAGACCTGGGTGCTTGCCGAACGAGCGCGTCGGATGGGCGTGGTCATTAGTGATGAGGCAATCAACGATTATCTCAAGCAAATGACGCTGAACAGGGTCCGTCCCGAGGTACTCCGCGGGATTGTCAAAGACCAGCAGTCAACACAGCCGGAAGTGTTCGAGGCGTTGAGGCACGAGTTGCTGGCGTTTCGGCTGCGCGAGATGTCGCTGCAGAACGTCGAGGCGACTCCGGCGCAGCGGTGGGACTATTACTGCCGGATGAATCAGCAAGCGGTGGCCGAAGTGGCGCCGCTGCCGGTCGAGAATTTCGTCGATGAAGTAGCCGATCCGTCGGACGAGGAGCTGGCCGCATTTTTTGAAGCGCACAAAGACCGCGAGCCGCGGCCCGACTCGCCCGAGCCCGGCTTCAAGGTGCCCAAGAAGGCGGCCTTCGAGGTGCTGATCGCCCGCTATGAAGATTTTGACGATCCCGACGCGATCAGCGAAGAAGAAGTCCAAGACTTCTACGAGAAGAACAAGGACCAGCGGTATTTGTACTCGCAGCATGCATTTGCCGATTGGGACGATGAGCCGGCTGACGAGCCGGACAGCGCCGCCGAAGAGCCGGGAAGTGATGAAAAAGACGCCGACGAAAAAAATGGAACAGAGGCGAGTGAGAAAGAGCCCAGCGGCCAAGACGACAAGAAAGACCCCGACAAGAAAGAAACCGACAACAAGGACGCCGGGGCAGCCAATGATGCCGCTGCGCGGTTAAGAGCGCACGATCTGACCGCGGCCTTGCATCCCGCCCTGGCAATCGGCGGATTGCTGGCGGCCGATGATGACGCCAAAGAATCGCCGCCGAAAGAATCGAGCTTGGCCGAGACCGCCGACGCTCCGGATGACGGGGGCGACTCGCCCGCCGCGGAACCGGAAAAACCCGCGGGCAAAGAACCCGCGGCCAAAAAACCCGCCAAAAAAATCCCCACTATTGCTCCGCAGATCACCGACGAGCTCACGTTGCCGCGCGATATTCGCAAAGGCGAAAACCCCAAGTACGCCCCGCTCTGGAAAGTCGAGCGGTCCATCCGCAAAGAGCTTTCGCGCGCCAAGGCCAACGAAAAGATCGAAAAGGCGTTGCAGGCGGTGCAGGGCAAAATGCGGCAATTCAGCCAGCGGCGGCTCGGCTCATCGGCCAAGTCGGCCAAGATCGACCTGGAAAAGCTGGCCGCCGAACACGGCCTCACCGTGCTGCGCACCGGTTTGCTCACGGCCTTTGAGCTGCAAGAGAAATATCCTGAACTGGCCGCTGCCCGCGGCGAAGGTTCGGGCATCAATTTTCTGTCGATCGCCTACACCGCACTGGCGGTCTATCAGAGCACCATCGTGCAAGACACCGACGCCAATCGTTACCTGTTTTGGAAAACCGAGGACGCAGCGGCCTACGTGCCCGAGTTTTCCGAAATTCGCTCGAAAGTGCTGCACACCTGGAAGCTGGTGCAGGCGCGTGGCGTGGCCGAGAAAAAAGCCCGCGAGCTGGCCGACGAAGCGAGCAAGTCGGGCAAGCCGCTGAAAGACTTGTTCAGCGAGCGCGGGATGACGGTCACGCAGACACAACCGTTTTCTTGGATGTCGCGGGGCAGCGCCAGTCCCGACGGCCGCGGACCGCTGGAGCTGAGCGACGTGGAAGGCGTCGAGCGGCCCGGCACGGATTTTATGCGCGAAGTGTTCAGCCTTGGCGTGGGCAACGTGGGCGAAGCGATGAACCAGCCCAAGACCGTGGCTTACGTCATTCGCGTCACCAGCCTGCAGCCGCCGCGCGAGCTGTTGCGATCGGCCTTCATGGCGTCGCCCTTCATGCTCTATGCCGAGGCCGGCAATGAGCATCGGCAGCAGATCGTCGAGGCCTGGCGCAAAGGCGTGGAAGCCGAAGCGGACCTGACCTGGGTCAAAACGGAGAACGAGGACCGCTAGCACCCTGGCAACGCGCCACGAACTGGGTTACAACGCGGAAGCAGATGCGTCGTGATGACAATCCGCATTGCCATTACGCCGGCCGGGAAGTTGGTCATCGAACCGGGCGGCGAGGCCGATTCGAAACTCAACGCCACCACGGCTGAGTCCCTTCAGCAGAGCTTTGGCACTTCATCCGCCGAGGGGTTGTTTTACCTGGCGTCGCGCGCGCTGACCGATCCGCTCTCGGCGTCGCTGATCTACTGGCGCAATTTTGCCGAAACGCTGTTTCATGCTTTATGCGGTCTGAGCGCCGAGTCGCTGGCCGCCGCGGCAACCGCGCGCGACGTCGACGCGCTTCCGCCTCCGGACGGCGAGCAGCTTGAGGCTTGGGTGGCCGCGGCGCCGCCCATGCGCGGCTTGGAGTATCTCACGGCCGACGTGCTGGTTGTGCTGTGGCAAGCGTTGGCCGAAACGGTGTTGGCCAGGGCGGCCGCCTTCGAAGGCGGGCCCTCGGCTTTTTTGAAGTCCATCAATCCGCTGTGGCACTTGCTCGGCCGAGTGACGTTTCACCTGGCGGAAAACAAGCGTGATCCGGACCGACCCTTCGCCTTTCTGGCCACCTATACCCACCGCATCTCTGCCGGTGCGAAGCTAAAACACCTGCCGCTGGGCGAGGCCCTGAAGCACTACGTGGGCGAAAAGAACCAGGGCCGGCTCATCGCGCTGTTGGAACCCGTGCGGCAGGCCGCGCAGGCCAGTCCGCTGGTGCGCGAGCTGCTCGACAGCCGAGCGCTCTTTCAGCCTCAAGCCTGGTCGATCGCCCAGGCCCACCGCTTCCTTAGCGATGTGCCGCGGATGGAAGAGAGCGGACTCGTGGTGCGCGTGCCCGATTGGTGGAACGCGCGTCAGCCGCCGCGGCCTGAGGTGCGCGTGCGCATCGGACAGGGCGAGGCCGATCGGCTCGACATGAACAGCCTGCTCGATTTTTCGGTCGAGTTGGCCATCGACGGTCAGCCGTTGACCCAACATGAACGCGAGAAACTCCTGGCCGCCAGCGAGGGGCTTATGCTGTTGCGCGGCAAATGGGTCGAAGTCGACCAGCGGCGGCTGCGCGAGGCGCTCGATCATTGGCGCGAGTTGGAAGGGCAATACGCCGACGGCATTGATTTTTTGCGCGGCATGCGGTTGCTGGCGGGAGCCGCGCTCGACGACGACGCAAGCGGCGAACGGGCTACGGCCGACTGGAGCCGCGTGACTGCCGGCGACTGGCTGCGCGAGGCCCTGGCCACGCTCCGAGATCCGAGCCGCGCCTCGCAGTGCGAGCCGGGCCGCGATCTGCGGACCATTTTGAGGCCCTACCAGGTCGAGGGAGTCCACTGGCTCTGGTTTATGACCAAGCTCGGTTTAGGCGCGTGTCTGGCCGACGACATGGGGCTGGGCAAGACGGTGCAGATCATCGATCTGCTTTTGCAACGGCGTAGAAGCGAGTTGTTTCCGTTGAAGGATGCTGGGATCAGAACGAATTCATTGCCCAACTTGCTGGTGGCGCCCGCTTCGTTGGTCGGCAACTGGAAGCAAGAGTTGGAGCGGTTCGCGCCGACGCTGCGGGCGTTTTTCGCCCACCGCTCGGAAACCGACGCCGACACACTCGCCCGCGTCGCCAAAAACCCGCCGGCCGAGTTGGAGGGGTTCGATCTGGTGGTCACTACCTACAGCCTCGTCTCGCGGTTCGACTGGCTGCGCCAAGCACGCTGGCAACTCGTGGTGCTTGACGAGGCTCAGGCGATCAAAAACGCTTCCTCGGCCCAGACGCGCGCGGTCAAGCAGCTTCGGTCGTCGGGGCGGATCGTGCTCACGGGCACGCCCGTCGAAAACCATCTCGGCGATCTCTGGTCGATCTTCGATTTTTGCTGCCCCGGCCTGCTCGGATCAGCCACCCAATTCAAGCAGTTCGTCAAGCGGCTGAACAAGCAACAAGATCGTCAGGCCTTCGCCGGACTAAGACGCTTGGTCCGGCCCTATATCTTGCGGCGCATGAAGACCGATCCCGCGATTGTTCCCGACCTACCGGAAAAGACCGAAATGCGGGCGGAGTGCCGTCTCTCACGGAAACAGGCGGTGCTTTACGAGCGAGTCGTCGGCGAATTGGCGAAGCGACTGAAAGAGGCCGACGGCATGTCCCGCCGCGGACTCGTGCTTTCCGCGCTGATGCAACTTAAGCAAATCTGCAATCACCCATCGCAGTATCTGAGCGAAGCGGAGTTTGCCGCCGGCGACAGCGGAAAATACGAACGATTGGCCCAGATTTGCGAACTGATCGGCGCCCGGCAAGAGCGTCTGCTGGTGTTCACGCAGTTTCAAACGCTCACGGCGCCGTTGGCCGCGTACCTGGCCGAGCTTTTTGGGCGGCCCGGCCTAGTTTTACACGGGGGTGTGCCCGTCGGCAAGCGCAAAGAGCTGGTGCGGGCCTTTCAAGAGGACGATGGTCCGCCGTTTTTCGTCGTCTCGGTCAAGGCGGGCGGCACGGGGCTGAACCTGACCGCCGCCTCGCACGTGGTGCATTTCGACCGCTGGTGGAACCCGGCCGTGGAGAACCAGGCGACGGACCGCGCGTTCCGCATCGGGCAAAAAAAGAACGTGCTCGTCCACAAGTTCGTCTGCCGTGGCACCGTCGAAGAACGCATCGACGCCATGCTGCGCGACAAGCAGCAGCTTGCCGATCAGGTGTTCGGCGAAGGCGGTGAGACGGCCTTGACCGAAATGCGCGATGACGAGCTTCTCAGGTTCGTCTCGCTCGACCTGGAGCGAGCCACCGCGGAATAGCGCCGCCTTCCGCCCCTGCGAACGACGACATCGCGGGCTGGGCTTGGCGGCCGCGGGCCGACGTACTAGGTTGATGGTTGCGTAGTCGCGGTCCCCGCACGATCCATCATCCATGAAAGGAGTCTGAATATGTACTGGGAATGGAAACCTTATGTGCCGGTGGCGCAGCGTCGCGCCAAGGCCGCTCGCGCGGCGAAGCAACTGGCCAAGAAGCGTGGCCGCGAACTCAAGCCGATTACCATCGAAGGTCGAAAAATCGCCCGCACGTTCTGGGGCGAGGCTTGGTGTCAAAGCCTCGAGGGCCACAGCGACTTCGAGAACCGCTTGCCGCGCGGTCGCACCTATGTGCGCAACGGCTCGGTGATCGACCTGCACATCGACCGAGGGCGCGTCGAGGCCCTGGTGAGCGGTTCGGAGATGTACCAGGTTCGCGTCGACATCAGCCGCCTCAAGCCGGCCCAATGGAAGGACTTGAAGGGCGAATGCTCGCAGTCCATCGATTCACTGATCGACTTGCTGACGGGACGGTTTTCCGACGGCGTCATGCGGCGGCTCACCCATCCCGAACGCGGCCTTTTTCCACAGCCCCAAGAGATCAAGATGTCGTGTACCTGCCCTGACTGGGCGGTGCTTTGCAAGCATGTGGCCGCCGTGCTGTATGGCGTGGGGGCACGGCTCGACCAGGAGCCGCAGCTTCTCTTCGTGCTTCGCGGCGTCGAACACACGGAACTGGTCAGCCAAGCCGTCGCGGGCAGCAACCTCGACAGCGCCCTGCGCGGAAACGGCGCGGCGCTCGCGGGTGAAGATCTCGGCGCAATGTTCGGTATTGAGCTCGATTCGGCCGGCGCCACCGATGCGCCCGCGACGGCCAAGCGCGGCCGGACCGCGGCAAAACAACCATCCCGGAAGAAGCCGCGGAAAGGCGCGGCGACGGCCTTAGTGATCGAAAAAGCCGGCCTGAAAACGTCTGCCTCGTCCAAGTCGGGGAAAGCTACGCGGAACAAAAGTCGTCGATCCGTCAAAGCGAACATCGCAGCGGCAGTCGATGCGCCGTCGCCAAGCAGGAAAAAGGCGGCCAGGCGCGCCAAGCCTGCGCCGGCCTAACATTCGTCTGAGCGTTCGGATTTCGCAACGTCTGACGGATACTGTCCGCGCTTGTTTCATCGCGCCTAGGCGTCGAATAGAATAGAGGTGGTGCTTCTCGATGTGGCCACGAGGATCGTTCGATGCCAAGCCCCTTTCCCGGCATGGACCCGTACCTGGAACCATCGGCCTGCTGGCCGGATTTCCATGCGACATTCATCAACTATTTGCGGAACTCGCTGAATGACCGACTCCCGGATAGCTACGACGCTCGCATCGAAGAGCGTGTGGTCATCCTCGATTCGTTTGATCGGCCTTCGCAGTTGTTTGAAACCGATGTAGCGGTGGTCGAGGACCGCGAGACACCGGTCACGGCGCCGTCGCGCTCTTCGGCGTCCGTGTTGCTCGAGCCGGTAACGCTGCCCTTGATCATCCCCCAGCGAGAGCGGCAGCACTTCATCGAGATCTACGATTACCCCGAGCAGTCGCTGGTGGCGGTGGTCGAGGTGCTGTCGCCCACGAACAAGCAATCGCGCGGACGCGAAGATTATTTGACCAAGCGAGACGCCTATCTCCATCAGGACGTGCATTTAATCGAGCTCGATTTGTTGGTGGGCGGCCTGCGTTTGCCCGTAGCCGAGCCGCTGCCGGCCAACGACTATTATGCGTTTGTAGCGCACGCGGACCGGCGGCCCTACTGCGACGTGTATCACTGGGGCGTGCGTCAGCCTTTGCCCGCCGTGCCCGTACCGCTGAAAGCGCCCGATGGCGAAGTGATTGTCGAACTGCAACCCGTCTTCACCGAAGCGTTCGCGCGGGGCCGCTACGAACGGCGATTGCGTTATCAAAAACCGCCCCGCAGCCAGCTCTCGCGTGCCGACCGCGAATGGGCGGGCCAGCTCGCCGCGGCGTTCCGCCAAGAGCGCTGAGACCGGATTATTCATCAGCCCACGGCTAAACTCCGTTGCCACTCCGTGGCAGGGAAGCGCGCAAATTTGGAAAGCGCAAGCGAGGAGCAGCAACGAACTTGCCTCGCTCGCGCTTCGGGTTGGTGTAAAACCACCGTGGTTCGGACGCCCCGGGGCTGATGAATAATCGGCGCTTGCCCGGTTTCGGGGGGTGTGGACAC
The DNA here is from genome assembly GCA_025927475.1 of Pirellulales bacterium. Lineage (GTDB taxonomy): Bacteria > Planctomycetota > Planctomycetia > Pirellulales > JAICIG01 > JAICLL01. The sequence goes on along the minus strand of JAICLL010000076.1, from coordinate 12,622 downwards.
TCTTGCATCCTTGGCCCGATGGGCCACAATGGCATTGCCCCAAGGGAGTACCGCCGCATGCCGCACCCATCGACCGCCTGTCGTGATTTCGAGCAACTGCACGGCACCCGCCGTTCGGCGTTGAAGTTTGGGGCGCTGGGCCTCAGCGGGTTGTCGCTGCCCAGCTTGCTGCGGGCCGAAGACGCGCTCGCCGAGCGAAAGGCGACCGCGCGAAGTTGCATTCTGCTCTTCCAGTTTGGCGGCCCCAGCCACCTGGAAACGTTCGATCCCAAGCCGCAAGCCCCCGCGGAAATTCGCGGCGAGTTCGGCGCCATCGCCACCCGAAATCCCGCGCTTTCAATCTGCGAGCACCTGCCCAAGCTGGCGGCCATGGCCGACCGCTTTGCCTTGGTCCGCAGCGTGCATCACGACCGCGGCAGCCACAACCCGGGGGCGTATTACTCGCTCACGGGCCGCAAGCCGCTCTCCGACCTGGTGACGGCCAACGCCGCGGCCACCGATTTTCCTTGCCCCGGCGCGGTGATCGACCATTTACGGCGCGATCAACCGGTGACGCCCACCGCCGTCTCGCTGCCGACGATGATCGCCGACGGGCCGTTTCGCACGCCGGGCGAGTTTGCCGGCTTTCTGGGCAAGCTGCACGATCCGCTGTTCATCACGCAAGACCCTAATAGCCCCAAGTTTTCGGTCGAGCAACTCGCCTTGCCCGATGGCGTGTCGATCGAGCGGCTGCGGAACCGCCGCGAGGTGTTCTCGCAGTTGGCGGCCACGGCCAAACTGGGCGAGCAGATCGCCGCGGTGCGCGACATGGACGCTTATCAGCAACGCGCGTTCGACCTGCTGACCGCGCCGGCCACGCAGCGGGCCTTGGCCATCGGCGAAGAGACCGACCCGACGCGCGACCGCTACGGCCGCAATCAATACGGCCAAAGCGTGCTCTTGGCCCGCCGGCTGATTGAGGCGGGCGTGCGGTTTGTCACCGTCTATTACTCGGCCGGCATCGGCGGTTGGGACACGCATAAAAACAACTTCAAAACCCTCAGAGAGAGCCGGCTGCCGCAGACCGACCTGGCGGTGTCGGCCCTGCTGGAAGACCTGGCCGCGCGGGGGCTGCTCGACGAGACGCTGGTGCTGTGGACCGGCGATTTCGGGCGTACGCCCAAAGTGAACAAAGACGCCGGGCGCGACCACTGGCCCCCCTGCCAAACCGTGCTGATGGCCGGCGGCGGTGTTCGCGGCGGCGTGCTGGCGGGCAGCTCCGACAAAACCGGCGCCTACCCGTTGACCGACCCCCACCAGCCCGACGACGTGATGGCCACCGTCTATCACTGCCTGGGGCTCGACCCCACGACGATCATTCACGACCAATTGAATCGTCCCATGCCGATCGCCGACGGCAGGCCAATCACCGCTCTGTTGTAGATTCTGACAGCGACTTGAGAACTCTTCAGCAGCGACTCTCATCCCGACGGATAGGCTTCGTCGGCCGCTTGCAAAAGCTCATCGCGCAGCTCGGCAGGCACGCCGGCCTACCAAGTTTTTCACTTTGCGTCGCAACGCAAGTTCTTGGCGCCTGCGTTTTGTGTACATACGATTAGTTCTCTGTCAACCATCGGCGGGAAGCTACTTTCGAGCGGCGCGTTTTGCACGGGCGCCCAGGTGGCCAAATCGGGAGGTTGGTGGGCAGGCGCCCTTCTTAACGGCTTTACGCTTGATTTTCGGTCGCGCGTAGAATATGCCGACGGCCTACCCTTGGCTCACGACGGTCTGAACCGCTTGTTCGAGCAGCAGTGCCGCGACTTGCATGGGGCTTGCGTCCGCCTGCTCTGCGAGCTTCTCGAGCCGCTCGAGCGTCTTGGGAGAGAGGCGGACAAGGCGCTGCTCGCTCCACGAGGGATCGGTGGCACGTCCCCCACCCTTCGGCACGTGGAACCGCGCTCGCACTTCGGCAGCTAACTGGAGAGCTCCAAAATAGCCCCCTCGCGGCGAAATCTTACCGCACCGCTCCGCTCCCAACGCTTTTGCAATGCGCTCCATGTCCAAGCGTGTGCCCATGGTTTATTCCTTCGCAAAATCACGAAATGCCAGGTATTCGTCGCCGATCACGAGGCCAACCTCGCCTTGACGGGCCTCGCGCCCCAGTCGCCGGCAGAAACTTCCAAGTTGACTTAGACGATCCGCATCGGCGATGTCTGCAGGGGTGGTATAGCAATGAATCACGACAGGCTCATCCTCGACGAGCACGCCGCCCATTTCGTCGTCGCGCCAAACTCCCCTGGCCTGCGGAAACGCGGTGGCCCCGCCAAATAACAGACCGAAGGTTTCGAGCGCCGCGGCAACCCAGTAGTCCTGGTCGATCGCTGTGATACCATCGCGCTCAACGCTCGGCACGAAGAGTACGACCAGGACAGTTTTCCGGATGACTTGCAAACCCGAATCTTCCATCGCTAGCTCCCAAGCGATATATATAGATCGTGGTACGGCTTTTGGCAAGGTCCAGCTTCATCGTGCGGTCCGGTCATTGCTCAGCCGACTCGCGTGCAGTCCTTCGCCTCGCCGCCTTTTTTCGAGGGAGGCACGTTGTGGATCACGCGGTTAATGGCCCGCCCACTGCACTCGTTGTCCGGCTCGATGACGATCCCGCAATCGAGGAGCTGGTGAGCTTGATGGAGCGGATTACGTCCAGCAGAATGCAGGTATCGACGAAGAGTGCTGGCAGATCCTCGGCAATGATTTGATCCGCCACGGCCGTGATGGTAGGCATGGGTCCGCTCGCCTAGGCGCTGAGGGCATAGGCAAGCAACTCGCGCCCGGATTCGTACTCCAACGCAAGCTGTTCCGCGACCTCGGGCGACCACTCTTCCTCTTCCATGAGCCAGCGCGCGAGGGTCGAGGGGACGAGCGTGCTATTCGTCCGGTGAGCGGCGAGTATGAATGCCTTCCACCGCTCCCTGTCAATGGGGTGTGATGCCCCAGTGCCCTTGTTCGCGCATGCCGAGAACGCGCGGAGCAACTCGGCCGTCGGCTCATCCATCCAGTGTTCCAGCCCCGCATCCGCCACTGTTACGGTGTGTGGCAACTTCCACTTGTCGGCGTAAGGTTTAAAGACCCGATCATAGAAGTCTTGGAGGACGCTTTTGTACTCCGCGTGTTCGAGCTGGCGCCGTTCGACGGGGATGATGTTCGAGATGGTGAATTAGCAGCGGAATGGCGCCGAGACGACGCCAATCATCGCGCGGATGGCCTCGCAAAGCCGCAGCATCGTCGGCACGTCGAGCTGCTCGGCGCGGGTCGCTTCATCAAAGCTCAAGCCGTGCATCAACGAATCCACGTCGGGCTTGCTCAGCCGCTCTTTATAGGCGCTCAGGATGACACTGCGCAAAAACTTGCGGCGATGGAAAAACATCGACCGGGCAAACGTGTGAAAAAAAGCCAAATCGGGAATCCGCTCGCGCCAGTCGCGCCGCAGCCGAATTTGCACAATGGCCGAAGTCACTTTTGGGCGCGGCCAGAACACCGAGGGCGGCAGAATGCGAACGATCTCGGCCTCGCATTGCGACTGCACCCAAACGCTCAGTGCCCCGTAATCCTTACTGCCCGGCCCAGAGACGATCCGATCAGCCAGCTCTTTTTGAATGGTGATGGTCATCGCCTCCGGCGGCATATCGCACGCCAGCAGGTTGGAGATGACCGGCGTGGCCACGTTGTAGGGCAGATTGGCGGCCAGTTTGAAGCGACGGCCGGGGGCCGCCGCCAACCGCTCGCGCACCGCCGCCAACACGCTGGGGTTCAAGTTGTTCTTGTTCCGCAAGGCGTCGAGATTCAGCAGCAGCACGTTTTCGAAGTCGATCAGCTCTTCCGAAGCCAATTGGTGCATCCGCGGATCAAGCTCAACGGTCACGACTTCGGCCGCCGCCTTGGCGAGCAGCGCCGTCAGCGAACCGGTGCCGGTGCCGACCTCGAGCACCACGTCGCGCCCGTCAATTTGCGCCGTCTCGAACAGCAGCTCCAGCAGGTTGAGGTCGATCAAAAAATTCTGCCCGTGCTTGGTTTGCGGACGAATGCCCACTTGCGCGAAGCGGCGGATCAGGAACGACTGAGTCTGACGGGCAGAGGACATAAGGCTGGCTAAAACAGGCAGAAAAATGAGAGGCAAAAAATCGGCGAATCCATTTTAGTCTGTAGGGAACGCCCTCGGTGGCGTTGCTGGGAATTGTGATTCGGCCCTGAGTCGCCCCTCGCGGAGCCACGGAGTCCGTTCCCTAATCGGTTTTGACAGTCAAGCGCGTAGGGTGGGCCGAGCGCAGCGAGTCCCACCTTTTGGCTCGTTGCACCTCGTCGCGTCGTGCCGCCGAGAAGGTGGGACTCGCTGCGCTCGGCCCACCCTAGTTCCGCTGCGAACCGTCACGTGTTGCATTTTAAGCCGGCGGCGCAGAGTCCGTTCCTTATCGACCCGATTGCACGAGCCGCTGCACATACTTGGCCAGCACGTCGGTCTCGAGATTGACTTCGTCGCCTACTGCCAGCCGGCCGAGCGTCGTGTTCGCCAAGGTGTGCGGAATCAAGGCCACGCTGAATCGCTCGGCTTCGACCTCGACCAACGTAAGGCTCACGCCGTCGACGGCAATCGAACCTTTCGAGGCCATTTGGCAAGCCAACTCGGCCGGATGCGAAAACCACAGGGTGGTCCAATCTCCCTGATCGTCGCGGGCGGCCAGCCGGCCTACGCCATCGATATGCCCGGTCACAAAATGCCCGCCCAGCGAATCGCCCACCGCCAGCGATCGCTCGAGGTTCACGCGGCTGCCGGGCGCCAGCCGACCCAGGTTCGTGCGGCGGAGCGTCTCGGGTCCCGCTTCGAACGACCAGCGGCCCGCGGCAACTTCGACCGCGGTCAGGCAACAGCCGTTGATGGCCACACTGCCGCCCAACGCCACGCCGTCAAGCGCCACGCTGTCCAGCGGCGCCAGCGGCTCAATCGTCAGCCGTCGGCCCGGCGGTTGTTCGGCCACCGCCACCACGTTGCCCAACGATTGCACCAACCCAGTGAACATCAAAACAACGGCTCTTTGTGCGGCCTGCGCTGGATGTACTCTTGCCAGAGATAATTGATCGGTCCCAGCAACACAAACAGCCCGCTGATGATCGGCACGGCCACGCCTTTCACCAGCATCACCGCGGTCAGCGTGAACAGCACCATCACCACGTGGGCGAAGCTGCGTTGGCCGTTGAACAGTTGGTTCACCACGTGTGGATAGGGAATGCGCGAGACCATCAAAATGGCCACCAGCACGCCGAAGAACGGCAACACGGTTTGCATGGCCACGTCGAGCTGCTCGGCGTACCAAAAAACGGCGGGCTCTTTACGCAGCGTATAAAAAAGAATCGCGAAGCTGGCGATCGAGGCCGCCGCCGCGGGGCTGGGCAGCCCGGTGAAGTGCATGTGGTCGTCTTCTTCGTCGGTCTCGACATTGAACCGCGCCAGTCGCATGGCGGCGCAGGCAGCATAACTGGCGGCGATCACCCAGATGGCGTCCTGGTGCTCAAAGGTGAAATGCGGGCACATTTTCACTAACAAAAACGCCGGCGCAACGCCAAACGTCACCAGGTCGCAGAGGCTATCCAGCTCGGCCCCGAAATCGCTGGTGCTCTTGGCCAGCCGGGCGACATGCCCGTCGAGCGCATCGAAAATCATCGCCAGAAAAATCAGCCAGCCGCTGAGCATGCAGTTGTGCGTGTCGTCGTTCGGGTCGTACTTCCCAATCGCCTTGAGCGGGTTCATGGTGGCGATGGCCGCCGAATGTTTGACTTCGCTGGTGAGCGGTTTTTCGACGCGGGCGGCGACCACGATGGCAAAGAAGCCGCAAACCAGGTTGCCCAGCGTAAACAGCGTGGGCAGAACGGCAATGGTGCGGATTTTGTGCATGGAACAAATACAGTCGCGTAGGTATACAGCGATCTTTGAGAATAGCACGCCGCGGGGGGCTACGAAAGGCTTGCGGCCCGCCTTCGCGGCGATCGGAGAGGCTGGAAGAGGCCGGAATTTGCTCAACCCTCGGCACGGTTTGGCGCGCAACCAGAGGCATGTCATGGCAACGATTCAGCAATGGGGCTCGGCGGGTTGCTCGGCGAACAAGCCGCATCCGGGCAGCCGGCTCAGCGAGGAGGAATTCATCGCCTGGTGCGACGAGGACGTAAAAGCTGAACTGCTGGCCGGGACGCCGGCGCCTTGAACCCGTTGTCACGACGAAGGCCGCTGCGCTCGACCCACCCTGCGGTCTTATTTCGACTTATGCGGGTAAAGCCAATGAACAATTCGGACGACAGATCCTGCGGCCCCGGATAGCGTCAGGATCGACGCGGCGAAAAATACCAGGTAGATGCTTACTCCGTGCGTCCGGTATGGAAAGCGATAATTGAACATCACCGACGCGGCTAAATAGGCGAACAAAACGATACCGGCGGAAAGGATCCATGGAGCGAATCGTCCGCGCCGGACGATTGCAAGCGCCAACGCCGCGAACAGAATCATCAGCCACAAGATCGCGCCAGTACCCATGGATGGGCCCTCATTCAACGTGGCCCAATGGTGAGGGCTCGCTTCGCTCGGCCCGCCCGACGCGCTCGCCAACGGGAGCGAGCGAGGCATGCCAAGCCGGTGACAAAGCATCCCCCAAAAACCAGCTCAAACCACAAAGCCTTGGCGAACACCTCGACAAACGCTTCGGCGAGCTCATCCCAGTTATGCACCGCGGGTTCTGTTGCGGCGATCAGAAGGTCGATGCCGAAGGCCGCGGCAACCGTGATGGCGAGTGCAAATGAGTAAAACATTGTTGCTTCTGCGCACCAGCCGCCGCTTGCCATGTTTCCGACCTTGGCTGATGCGAACATCGAAAACAGGGCGAACACCAAATACGCCACCGCCAGCGACCGAGGATCGTACCTAAGCGCCGTCAAATAGGCGCCGATCATCGACAGGAGCAACATCCAGGCGAGTGCCTGACGAAGACTAAACTGTAATCGCATCAATGGACGTCGCCTCATGAATGACGCGCCGGGCCGTAAGTTGCCAGTATCGTGCTGCCCGCCTTCACCTTTTGCCCGATGCCTGCCAACACTTGCAGCCCGTCTTCTTCGGGTACGATCAACTCCGTGCGCGACCCAAGCTTGATCATGCCAAACTTGTGCCCGCGGACAATCGTTTCGCCAGGCCGCAATTCACAGACAATCCGCCGGGCAAACAGGCCGGCAATCTGCCGCACTACCAGCCGCCGATGCGGCGCGGCCTCTTCTTCCAGCCCGATCGACAGGTTTTCGTTCAGCATGCGGCTGTCGGGGTTCATGGCGTTCAAAAACAGCCCGGGCTCATACCGCAGGCGGATGACGCGCGCAGCCAGCGGCGCGCGGTTGATATGAACGTTGAAGATCGACAGGAAGATGCCGATCTTCATCGCCGGGCCTCCGATGAACTCGTCGTGCTCAACGCGCGTGACCTCGGCAATCGTACCATCGGCGGGCGACACCAGCAGGCCGGGCTCTGCCGGCACGCGGCGCGGCGGATCGCGAAAAAACCATACGACCAGGCCGAGCGCCACGCCCGGAACGATGGCCAGATACCACCACCAAACCGCCAGCGCCACGGTCAGTGCAAGCAATGGGAAACCGATCAATTGCAGTTCGGCCAGGCCCCAGCGGGCGAAGCCCAAGCGGCCTCGCCAGGCAAAGCGATCGTCGGCGTTGGGCCACTCGGCGGTGCAAAGATTGCGGCAATATTTCAGATCGCGCGGATCGAGCAACTCGTGCGGCGCGCCGGCGGCGCTGCCCTGCATGCGACCGGCCATGCGTCGCACATAGCCGCGCCGGAAATGGCGCAGATACCATCGCCGCCAACGGCCCCAGGCCAGCTCGATCTGGTAGCAAACGCCTCCGCCCGGCTGCACGCTGGTGATGTTCGACGGCAGTGGTTCGGGCTGCGATCGCGGTGGTGAAACGTCAACTTGCGACATGCTGATATGGTATCGGCCGCTTGTCCAATTGGCCACCGTGGTTACTTATCGAAGCGGCGGAGCTTACGGGCAAGCTCGATCAGGTCTGCGGCCTGCAAACCGGGCTTCGGCCAGAGCGGATTCAACGCCTGGCCGGGTCGCGCCAGCAGCGCCGTGGCGCAGCCCGCCTGGGCCGCTCCCGCGATGTCCCAAGCATGGGCCGCCACCAGCCGCATTCCGCTCGGGCGAACACGCAGGCGCCGCGCCGCGAACACGTATGGTTCGCGGGCGGGCTTCATCCGCCGCACCTCGTCAACCGAAAGCACCGCGTCGAAGAATCCGGCCAGTTGGTGGCGCTTCAATAATTGCACGGCGCTTTGGCGAGAAGAATTGGTCAACACCGCCAAGCGATATCCCGCAGACTTCAACTGGCCCAGGCCCTCAACAACGTCTGCGAACGGCGGCAAGCGCTTCAGGCCGTCGAGAATCGCTCTGCGATCCGGGGAATTCAGCACGACGCCGCGCCGATCGGCCAGCATTCGCAGCGACGCCTGCGCGAGCTTGCTGAAATCCTGGTAGTCGTCGTGGAGCACTGAAAGCAGGACCGCTTGCACGACCAAATCGAACCACTCGCGCCGGGCCTGCGGCGAGCCGAAGGCTCGCGTGAAGTGCGGATCGAGTGCCGCCAGGTCGAGCAGCGTGCCGTTGAGATCGAAGACGATGATCTGGGCCATGGGACATTACCTTAGGTCGCTGAATCGACAATCGCCAAATTCGGCGCGATCTCGGTCAACTGCCGGCCAAGGTAGCGCAGCACGTGCGCGGCCGTGTTCATGCGGCGCACGCGGGCGGCGATTTTGGCGGCGTGGGCCTGGCTGAGGTGGTTGGTCAATTCTTTCATGATCGGAATAAACGCGGGGCTGATACTGAAGCTGCGCAGGCCCATGCCAAACAGCAGCAGAAAGGCCCGCGGCGCCGCGGCCATCTCGCCACAGAGCGTCACTGGTTTGCCCGCCGCCTGGCAAGCGTGAATGGTCTGGAAAAGCACTTCGATCACCGCCGGGCTGAGCGGCTGACACAGATGGCTGACCTTCGGGTTGTCGCGATCGGCGGCCATCAGGTATTGCACCAGGTCGTTCGAGCCGATCGAGACAAAATCGGCCACCTCCAGCAGCATATCGATGGCCACCGCTGCCGCCGGCACTTCGACCATCAGTCCGATCGGCACCTCGCCGCAGCCGTGCCCCTCGGCCGCCAACTGGCGGCAGGCCCGGCGCACTAACCTGCGCACGCGGCGCATTTCGTCGAGCGTGGTGATCATGGGGAACATCAGCCGCACGCGCTTTTGCGGGCCGCCGTCGGGCGCGGCGGCCCGCAGGATGGCGCGAATTTGCGTCAGAAAAAACGCCGGATGCTCGAACGACAGGCGAATCGACCGCCAACCCATGAACGGATTGCTTTCACGCTGTAAGCCGAGATAACGCATCTTCTTGTCGCCTCCCACGTCGAGCGTGCGAAACGTGATGCGCCGTCCCGGGCTGGCCGCGATCGCGGCGCGATAGGCCGCCACCTGTTCTTCTTCGTCGGGCACGTCGGCGTGCGTGAGAAACAAATATTCGGTGCGATACAGCCCCACGCCGGTCGCACCCATCGCCGTAGCGGCCCGCGCGTCGTCCAGATTACTGATGTTGGCCAGCAGCTCGACTTGCTGCCCGTCGGCCGAAACGGCCGGCTGATCGCGGTTCTCAGCGAGCTGGTCCTTCAGGTCGACAAATTCGCGTCGCAGCCGGCGGAACGCTCGTTGCGTCTCAAGATCGGGATGAATGAAGACGTGACCTTCGCGTCCATCGACAATCAACAGGTCGCCGTCGGTCACGTCGTTCAGTACTCCGGCTACGCCCGACACGCAGGGAATGCCGTGGCCGCGGGCCAAAATGGCGGCATGGCTGGTTCGCCCGCCGGCCTGGGTAACGATGCCGGCCACTTCGCGCTTGCCCAACGCGACGACGTGCGAAGGCACCAGCTCGTTGGCCACCAGGATCACGGGTCCGTCGGGTTCGTCGGCGGGCGGCTGGGCGACTTCGGCCAGGTGTTGCGACAATCGGATGACCACGTCGCGCACGTCGGCCAACCGCTCGCGCAGGTATTCGTCGCTGGTCCGCTCGAACAGTGTGGTGTATTCTTCGAGCAGGCGGCGCAGCGCGGCCTTGGCGTTCTGCCGCGAGTCGACGATCCACGAGCGCACCTTGGCGGTAAAAGCCGCGTCGTGCAGAATGGCCTCGTGGACCTGAAAGATCGCCGCCGCGCGCTCGCCAAGCTGCTGGCGGACTTTGTGGTGCAGCGCTTGCAGATCCTGAACCGTGCGCTCGCGAGCCTGGTCGTAGCGGGCGATCTCGGCCAGAGCGGCTTCATCGTCGAGCGGATCGGTTTCGCCGCCTACCAGCAGGTCGCGCAGGCAATGAGCCTTGCCGACGGCAACGCCCGGCGACACCGCCACTCCCTGCCGCACCTGTTGCGGGCGGCGGCCCGCGCCGCCAGACGGTCGGGGCGCTGGCGCCCCAGCTTCCTTCTGAGAAGGCCGCGACCCGCGGCCGCGCGACTTCGTCATCGAGGTGAAATCGGAAAGCGGATCTCGTTCGGACTCGCTCCATCGTGGCCGCTACGGGCGCCAGACGCAAGCCCCGGCTCGCCGTGCGAGGGCGAGTTTTCAACCAACGGCAACGCGGCAACCAAGCGGAAGGGCAGCGTCCCGGCGCGGCTGACACACGGCTGCCCGCCAGATATAATCGAACGTCGAATCTCTTCTATCCTTTGCGAGTTGCCCGCATCGTGTTCGAACCGTCGCAATGGGCCGACCACCTGGGCGTTTTCGCGCGGCGTCTGAAAGGCCGCTGGCGCGGCCCCGCCATCGCCGTCGCCGGTTTGGCGTTACTCGCCGCCGGCGGCTGGACGGCACGCGATCTGTTCTTGCCCTCGGGTTCCGCCGAACTGATTACCGAGCGTGCCCGGCTGGGCGCCTTCGTACACGACGTGGTCGAGCGCGGCGAAGTCGAAAGCTCGGCCAATGTGAATGTCACCTGCGAAGTGCAGTCGCAGAATGCCGAAGGCGTGCGGATTATCGACATTGTGCCCGAAGGCACCGTGGTCAAGGCCGGCGACTTTCTGGTCAAGCTCGACGACGCCAAGTTGAGCACCGACCGGGCCACGCAGCAGATTGCCGTCAACACGGCCGCGGCGGCGCTCAGCCAGGCGGAATTCGAACGCGAGGCGCAAATCATCGCCAAGCAGGAATACGAGCTGGGCAAGTTTCATGAAGAAGAAGCCAAGCTCGAAAGCGAACTGCTGGTGGCCGAAGAAAATATCCGCCGCGCCAAGAACGTGCTCAAGTACAGCAAGCGGATGGCGTCTCGCGGGTACATCGACCGCTTCAAGCTCGAGGCAGATCAGTTCGCCGTCGCCAAGTATCAGAAAGAGCTGCGCGTGGCCCAAGTCAAGCTCGACGTGCTGCGAAATTACACCAAGATTAAGACGATCAAGGAGCTCGAGAGCAAAATCAAGATCTCCGAGGCCAAAGTCAAGTCGGAAGGGGCGAAGCACCAAATCGAGCTCGACAAGCTGGCCCAGCTCGAAAGCCAGCTTGCCAAATGCACCATCAAGGCGCCCATCGACGGCCAGGTGGTCTATGCCGAGATTCAACGCTGGCGATCCAACGGCGACGACGCCATCCGCGCCGGCACCCGCGTGCGAGAGCAGCAGGTGATCATCCGCCTGCCCGATCCCCAGAAGATGCAGGTCAAGGCCCGCATCAGCGAGGCGCGCGTCGATCGCGTCAAGGCCGGCATGAAAGTCAAGATCGAACTGGACGCTTTGCCGGGCCTCGAACTGCACGGGCAGGTGAAGAAGGTCAATCCCTATCCCAGCGATGACAACTGGTTCAGCTCGAACGTGAAGGAATACGCCACGTTCATTGAGATCTCCGATCCGCCCAACGCGCTGCGGCCCGGCATGTCGGCTCACGTGGCGATTCGCGTCGAAACCCAGCCCAAGGCCGTGCAAGTGCCGGTGCAGGCGGTGGTCGAGCGCGAGGGCAAGTTTTATTGTCTCGTGCGAGAACGTGCCAAGCTGGCCGCCCGCGAAGTGCTGATCGGCTCGTCGAACGAAAAGTTTCTGGTCATCCGCGACGGGGTTACCGAGGGGCAAGAGGTCGTGATGAACCCGCGAGCGCATCTGGACGAAGTGGGCTTGCCGGCCATCGACGTCGATGCCGGCAAGGTGGCTGCTCGCGAGGCCATCGAAGGCGAAGCCAAGAGTTCTGCCGCCGGCCAGACGGCGGAAGAAACAACGACCGAGGCCGCGGCCGCTACCGAGGCTACTGCCACGCCGACCGCCGCAGCCGGCGGGACTAAAGGAGAATCCAGCACCGAGGCGGTTCAGAAAACGGCCGAAACGGCGGCTCCGACGAGCGGCGAGCCTGCCGCGACGAGTGGCGTGGGCCCCAGCGGATGATTACGTTTCGGTGGGCATGAGAGCTTTGCGTCCGATCGGTTTTGACGAATAGGCTCGGCAAATGCCCCGGTGGCTGGGGCAGAGCCTAAGCGATGCCCCGGCTGATCCGCTTCCGGGGCATCGGTAAGCCT
>JAICLL010000094.1 GCA_025927475.1 Pirellulales bacterium | reverse complement strand
TTTATCGTTGCATATCCATTCTTCCTGGTTACACTAGCAAACTCGACGCAGCCTGACGAGGGCATTTGAAGTTAACGGAGCAGCCCAAGGTACGGAAGCCCACCGCGACAGTTAAGTCGCTCGTCCTATCTTGTCAGGTTCCGCCGCGTCGGACAGCAGCAATCCGTTTCCCGCACGACAACCGGCGCCCAGCGGCGTCGCAGGGTCATCGGCCGGTCTGGGAATACGGCGTTGCACCAGAGGAGAGCTTTCGTAGTCAGAGAAACTGTCAAACAGGAGGATTAGCGACGTGACGAGTCTGACCATTTCCGCGGTTTTGCAACTCTCGATGGCAACGGCTGGCGCCAACGCCGCCACGTATGCCGAGGCCCACAAAGTTCATGCCGAAACGGGCCGGCCCATGGTGATTTTGGTGGGCGCCGAATGGTGCCCGGCGTGCGTGCAAATGAAGAATCAAGCGCTGCCGCGGGTGGCCCAGCGCGGGCTGTTGCGCAAAGTGGCTTTTGCACAGGTGAACACCGACCGCGAAGAGCGGTTGGCCAAGCGCTTGATGCGGGGTGGCACGATTCCCCAGTTGATCATGTATCGCCGCACCGCGTCCGGCTGGAAACGTCATATGTTGGTCGGCGCGCAAAACCCGGAAGACATCGAGGCGTTTATCAACAACGGCCTGGCGCTCGACGAAAAGGAGCAGCAGGTGCGGGCAACCGAAGTGAGCTACGAAGAGCGCGACGGCTACGAAGAGCGCGACGAATAATGCGCGAATCTTACGAAAACGGCAAAAACCTCACGACCGGCATCTCGGTTTGCCGATGCTTCGGGAGGAAGGAGCCACCGTATGAAGCTGCACCTTGCGCAAGTGGGTCCGGCAAGGGCCCTGACCGCCGGCATCAAAGCGGCCCCGGAATCCGTCCGGCCGCCTGGGTTGAGGGCGATTCCTGTTGGAACTCATTGCTCCCTCAAGGCAGCGGCGGGTCCCGCGCCTGGCTCGCCGGAGTTCCGCGGCCGCATGGCCTCGGTGAGGGACGCACTGCGGGCCGATGGTGTGGGGGCGGTCGTTCTCGTGCAGAGCTCGTTCACCGCGGTTGATGTTCGGCAGGTATTGCTGGCGGTGGCGCGGCGCTGGCCTGCCGGCAGCCCGATGGTTCGACACCTCGCCGCCCAGGTGGTCGATGATCGTTCGCACGACGCGGGCAACTATACGCCGCGCTTCGCCGAACTGTTGGAACAATCGCTTGCCAGTCCGACGGAGCGGATTGCCGTGCGATTGGTGCACTGGTCGGGAGAAAACCATCATTTAGGGCGCGCCGATGCCGCCGTGCGACTGCTCGATGAGCTTGCGGAGCTTGAGCTGCCGGCGGGCCGGCGAGTCATGCTTTGGGGACACGGCCAGGCAGGCAATGTGCTCGCCTTGGTGATGGACCTGCTTTCGGCAGACGCATCGGCGATCGATCGCTTTTTCGCCGCCGCGCAAATTTATTACCGTCTGCCGGCGACCGGCGTGATCGACATTCCGGTCTGGCGCCGTGTTCAGCAACGATTAACCGGCCATCGCAGTCGGCTTGATCGGCCGCTGGACGTCGTTACCTTTGGCACGCCGCTGCGGTACGTCTGGAAGCATCGCCCTACGGATCGGCTACTCCATTTCATCAACCATCGCCCGGCGATGGGCACAGCCAGCCATCTCGCTCGGCTGCCTGAGCGGATCGAGGAGTTGCTCGAGGCGTCGGGCGGAGATTATGTACAGCAGCTTGCCGTGTCGGGCACCGACGCCGCGCCCAGCCGATTCGCCTGGCGTGGGTGGCTGGCGGATCGCAGGTTGAGCGATTTGCTCGAGGTTCGCGACGAGCACGCCTCGATCGCCGACCGGCTGGCATGCGGCGTCCGCCTGCCCGAGACCGGCACTACGTTGTTGGTGGACTATGGTTCGCCGGAGGGCCCGGTTTCGGAGCACCTGGCGGGGCATGCCGTGTACACTCGGCCCAAGTGGCTGTGGTTTCACGCCGAGCAGATCGCGCAGCGCCTGGGCAGCCAGGCGCCGTCTTCCGCCCGCGCCGCATAGGGGGGCGCGCGCGCCCGTTCTTGACGGCTCCCGCGGAGCGTCCGACAATGGTGATTGATGTAACTCCCGAGCAATGGCGATCGGTACTGTCCGGCAAATACCAGTTGCCACGGGGTTGGCAAGCTGAACCGCACCAACGGTTCTCTCGAGGCCGCGTGTCATAAGCTGCATTATTTGCAGATGGCCACGGAAAGCTGGCCAAGGCGTACCTTTGGGGAACTGCAACTCCGCCTCGGCAGAGTCACGCCAGCATCGTTCAGTTTCTTCGGCGCATCGCGACCAGTCCATCTGAATTCCGCCTCATGCCCCGCCGCCCGAGCACTAGTCGCCGCAGCTTCCGAGAATATCTGCAAGACTTGCCCCGGCGCCGCAGGGCGGGCGAGTTTGATGTCGTCACGCCACATCATAGCGCCGCACGGCCCACCAGCGGCGCCAAGAACCGCTCGTCTTGGGCATTGTTCCGAGCGTTCCTGACGCTGCTTACCGGAGTCAGAAAGTATTTGTTCCTGTCGCTGGCGACGCTCACCATCTCGACGCTCTTGAAACTTCTGCCGCCGGCGGCCACCAAAATCGTGATCGACAACGTGCTGAGCGATCGCCCGCTCAGCGGTCGCTGGGCGCACTGGCTCCATCTCGAAGGCAGCCGCGGTCAACTGCTGCTGACGCTGGCGGTCGGAGTGCTGCTGGTTTCGCTGGTGCAGACGGCCATTCACCTGTGGGGGCGGGCCCGCGCCACGCAGGCCACCAAGCGCGTGCAAAGCGGGGTGCGAAAGCGCGTCTTCGAGCACGCCGCGCGGCTGCCGTTGCATCGCGTCTATCAGCTTCGCTCGGGCGGCGTCGCCAGCATTTTGCGCGAAGACGCCGGCGGCATCGGCGACCTGGTGTTCAGCATGATCTACAACCCCTGGCGGGCCATCATTCAATTGCTCGGCAGCCTGGTGGTGTTGGCCTGGGTCGATTGGCGATTGCTCACCGGGGCCATGATGTTGCTGCCCGCCATCTTTTATAGCCACCGCACATGGATCAACCGCATTCGACCGCTGCACCGTGACATTCGCCGGCGACGGCAAGAGGTCGACAGCCACGCGACCGAGGCGTTTGGCGGCATGCGCGTGGTGCGGGCCTTCGGCCGCCAGCGCACCGAAGGGACCCGTTTTACGCGCGGCAACCACTTGATGGCCCGGCAAGAGCTGCATGCCTGGTGGTGGGCCCGCGGCGTCGAGATTGTATGGGACATTCTGGTGCCGCTGGCGTCTGCCGGGCTGCTGCTCTACGGCGGTTCGCAGGTGCTGCGCGGCGAACTCTCGCTGGGCGAGTTGATGATGTTTCTCGTCTATCTGACGATGCTGCTGGAGCCTCTGGCCGTGCTGGCCGAAAGTGCCACCTCGCTGCAAAGCGGGCTGGCCGGGCTCGACCGGGTGCTCGATCTGTTGGCCGAGCCCGAAGAAATGCCCGCCGCCGCGGGCGCCCTCACGGTCGATCCTCGCACGACGGAAGCCCGCATTACGCTGAATGAGGTTAGTTTTCATTACCCCGGCACGGGCGAGCTGGTGCTGAAAGAGGTAACCCTGGCGGCCGAACCAGGCCAGATGATCGCATTGGTCGGACCCAGTGGCGCCGGCAAGACGACGCTGTGTAATCTGGTCGCGCGGTTTTACGACCCGACCAGCGGCAGCATCGAACTGAACGGCGTCGATCTGCGCGATTTGCACGTCGATAGCTACCGCAGGCTACTGGGAATTGTGGAGCAAGATATCTTCTTGTTCGATGGAACCGTGGCCGAAAACATCGGCTATGGCAACCGGCAAGCAGATTTCGAGCAGATCGCCGCGGCGGCCCGCATAGCCCATGCGCACGAGTTCATCACCGCCTTGCCCGAGGGATATGAAACGGTGATCGGCGAGCGAGGAGTGAAGCTCAGTGGCGGGCAGCGGCAGCGGCTGGCGATCGCGCGAGCCGTGTTGGCCGATCCGCGGATTCTGATTCTCGACGAAGCGACCAGCAGCCTCGACACCGAGAACGAACGCCTGATCCAAAAAAGCCTGGCGGCGCTGCTCGAAGGCCGCACCAGCTTTGTCATCGCCCACCGGCTAAGCACCATCCGGCATGCCGATCGGATCGTGGTGCTCGAAGCGGGTCGGATCGTCGAGAGCGGTTCGCACGAAGAGCTGATGGCTTCCAGCGGGCGATACCGCCAGATGGTCAATCAGCAGACGTATGCTAATCCAGTGTCGCTCCGCCATCGGCCACCAGCAGCGCACCGGTGACAAACGACGATTCGTCGGAGGCCAAAAAGAGGGCTACGCTGGCGATTTCCTCGGGCCGGCCCAGCCGGTTCAGCGGCGAAACCGCCGCCAGTTTGGCCAACGCCGTCTGGGCGTCGATGCCCGATTTCTCCAGTTTCTGAACATGGTAGTCGGTGGCCCGCGTGTGGATCTCGCCGGGGCAAATGGCGTTCACCCGCACCTTGTCGGCCGCCAGATCCAAAGACAGGCAGCGGGTCATGTTGACCAGCGCCCCCTTCGAGGTGTTGTAAGGCACAAAGGCCGGCTGGGCGATGAAGCCGCTCACCGAGGCGATGTTCACAATCGAGCCGCCGCCCGCTCGACGCATCGCCGGCAACACGTACTTCACGCATTGCGCCGGCCCGATAACGTTCACCGCCAGCACTTTGTCCCAATCGGCCCGCGAGACTTCATCGACTTTGCCAAAGACAAACGCCGCGGCGTTGTTGACCAACACATCGATGCCGCCGAAGTGCCGCTCGGCGGCGGCGGCCATCGCGCGGCAGTCGTCTTCGCTGGCCACATCGGTGCGGAGAAACTCGGCCTTGCCGCCGGCGGCCTGAAGGGTGGCGACCGTTTCGCGGCCGCCCGGTTCTTCGAGGTCGGCCACCAGCACCGCAGCGCCCTCCGAGGCGAACCGCTGGGCGATGGCCCGTCCAATGCCCGAGCCGGCGCCGGTGACAATCGTCGACTTGCCAGACAGACGCATGAGATCAGCGGCTCCGGGCTTTCTTCTTGGCCGAGACTTGGGCCGCGGACTTGGCGGGGGCCTTCTTCACGGTCTTTTTAACCGCTGATTTCTTGGCCGCTTTCACGGCGGGCGGCCTGGCGGCTTTTTTCGCGGCCTTGCGGGCCGGGGCGCTTTTGGCGCCGCCCGTCGATCCGGTTGACTTGCCGCCGGCCTTCTTGCCGAACACGCTGTCCCAATTTTTGGAAAACTCAGGGCTGGGGCCAGAACGAACGATGGGTCCCGACATAGCGAACTTGTTCCTTCATGCTCTAGGTGATTCAAACGCAAGCGAATTATTGTAAATTGCCCAGCGGGACTCACAAGCCCCACCACCGGGAAGTATAATCGTCTAACGAGTCATCAAGAATCAAAGGAGAGCCGACATGATTTCTTCATACCAGGCACGAGCGGCAGTGAGCCGGCTCGCATTCGTTTTCGCGGTCGGCGCCGGCAGCTTCCATGTCGCATCGGCCCTCGCAGAAGACACGGCAGCCGCCACGCCCACCCCGGCGCCGGCGCAGTCGGCCCCGCCCGCGCCGCCGGCAATGGCCAATGCCTATACCACGTGGATCACCGCATTGGCGTTCTCGCACGATGGCAACACGCTAGCCACCGTCGGCGGCCAGACGCTGCTCTATCGGCCGGGCGACGTCAAGCTGTGGGATCCGCAAACTGGCGCACTCAAGCTCTCCTGCACCGGCCATAACACCGTGGTCACGGCGGTGGCGTTCTCGCCCGACGGACAGACGCTGGCCACCGCCGGCTACGATGGCACGCTCAAGCTCTGGAACGTGGCCGACGGCAAGGAAAAGGCTTCGCTGCCGGCGCATCAGCATTGGATTATGGCCGTGGCCTTTTCGTCCGACGGCCAGACCTTGGCCACCGCCAGCGAAGACACCACGGTCAAACTCTGGAACGTCACGGCGACACCGCCAGCGGAAAAGCTGACGCTCAAGGGGCACACCGGGGCGGTGACCAGCGTAGTTTTCTCGCGCGATGGACAGGCGATTGCCACCGGCAGCGGCGACAAGACTGCCATGCTCTGGAATCCCGCCGACGGCGCGATGACCAAAAAGCTCGAAGGACATGGCGACGCTGTCTCGGCCGTGGCGTTTGTGCTCGACGGCAAGACGCTGGCCAGCGGCAGCTACGACCGCACCGTGAAGCTCTGGAACATCGCCGAAGGCAAAGAGGCCGCGACGCTTTCCGGACATCACAACTGGATTAGTTCCGCCGCGGCCTCGCCCGACGGCAAAACCCTGGCCACCGCCAGCCACGACCGCACGGTGAAGCTCTGGAATCTGGACACCAAGCAAGAATCGGCCACGCTGGGTGGCTTTAAGAGCAGCGTGTGGGCCGTGGCGTTTGCCCCATCGGGCCAAATGCTGGCGACCGGCAGCCACAGCGACTCGCTCAAGCTCTGGAAAAACGGCTGGGTCGAGGCGCTGCCGCCCGCTCCCGCCAAACCCGCCGACGCCACCGCCAGCAAATAGAGAACGTGAATGAGGGCGTCGTTTCCTATAGGTAGCAGTTAATCAGGTTCTCGATCAACTCTTGACGGCCGCTCTGGTTGGGGGAAATTTCGCCCTTCTCGAGCATGTATTTTTCGAGCGACGCGAAACTGTGCTTGCCGGCCTCGATCTCGGCGCCGACGCCCGAATGCCACGAACTGTACCGCTCGCGCACGAGCTTATCCAGCGCGCCGTCGGCCCGAATGGCGGCGGCAATCTTCAAGCCGCGGGCGAAGGCGTCCATGCCGCCAATGTGCGCGTAAAACAGGTCGATTGGCTCAAAGCTCTCGCGGCGGACTTTGGCGTCGAAATTCACACCGCCCGGCGCCAAGCCCCCATATTTCAGAATCGACAGCATGCACTGCGTCGTCAGGTAGATGTCGGTGGGGAATTGATCGGTGTCCCAGCCTAACAACAGGTCGCCCGTATTGGCGTCGATCGAGCCCAAAAAGCCCTGGTGGCCGGCATATTCCAATTCGTGGTGCATAGTGTGCCCGGCCAACGTGGCGTGGTTGGTCTCGATGTTCAGCTTCACGTGATCGGCCAGATCATAGGCGCGCAAAAAGTTGATGCAGGCCGCGGCGTCGAAGTCGTATTGATGCTTGGTGGGTTCCTTGGGCTTCGGTTCAAACAGAAACTGCCCGGTGAAGCCGATCTGTTTGGCGTAATCGACCGCCATGTGCATAAAGCGGGCGAGGTGATCCAGTTCGCGCTTCATGTCGGTGTTCCACAGGTTCTGATAACCCTCGCGTCCGCCCCAAAACACATAGTTTTCGCCGCCCAACTGCTTGGTCACCTCCAGGGCTTTTTTCACCTGCGCAGCGGCATAGGCGAAGGCGTCGGCGTTGGAGCTGGTGGCGGCGCCGTGCATAAAGCGCGGGTTGCTGAACATGTTGGCGGTGCCCCAGAGCAGCTTGATGCCGGTGCGTTGCTGCTCTTCGGCAAGCACTTTCACCACGGCATCGAGATTCTTGTTGGTCTCGGTCAGCGAGCGGCCTTCGGGGGCGATGTCGCGATCGTGAAAGCAATAAAAGTCGGCGCCCAGCTTTTCCATGAATTCAAAAGCGACGCGGGCCCGGTTTTGCGCGTTCTCGACCGTATCGCTGGCCGCTTCCCAGGGACGGTGCATGGTGCCGGGGCCGAAGGGGTCGCTGCCCGTCCCACGAAACGTGTGCCAATAGGCCACGCTGAACCGCAAATGGTCCCGCATCGGCTTGCCTTCGACCATCTCGTTCGGATCGTAATGGTGAAACGCCAACGGATTCTTGCTGCGAGGACCGTCGAAGGGAATCTTCTGGATTTCAGCGAAGGCGGGCATGTTTTGGCTCCAAGGAAACACGTTCAATCGTTGAGGGCGGCAAATCAGGCTTTTATGGTGCCACAACCATCGCCGCCCGGCAACCGGGCAAAAGTGGCGAATTGCCCGACTCCGGTGCTGCCGGGCAGGCCGAGTTGGGATATGATTGAGATGGGTTTCACCTTGCTGAACACTGCCCTTTGGGGGTACGATGCCGCCGACCTTGCTAGAACGGATTTGATGTTGGTCGCCGTTCGAGGAGCTGACGTCCGTTCTGACCGAGGAGTTCGAAGCATATGCCCCACCGCACATTTCGTTTTGCCTTGCTTGTGCTGGCATGGCGGCTGGCCGCGACCTCGCCCGCTTTGGCTCAAGATGGCGTGCCTCCCTCGAGTGAGCCGACCATCGTCGCCAGCGAGTTGGCTCGGCAAGTGGTGATTTACCGCGATTCTTACGGCGTGCCGCATATCGATGCCGCCACCGACGAGGCGGCCAGCTTCGGTTTCGCCTATGCCCAAGCGCAAGACTATTTTTGGCAGGTGGAAGACAACTATTTGCTCGGCCTCGGACGCTATGCCGAAGCCCACGGCGCCGAGGGACTCAATTCCGATCTGCTCAACCGGGCGTTTGAAATCGTGCCGCGCGCCAAGGCCGATTACCCCAATATCAACCCCGTAACCCGTTCGCTCTGCGCCGCCTATGTTGAGGGGCTGAACTACTTTCTGGCCACCAATCCGCACGTGAGGCCGCGGCTGATCACGCACTTCGAGCCTTGGCATGTGGTCGCCTGCGGGCGGCAGCTCATGCTGGAGCTGACCTTCCGCTACACGCGCGTTCACAGCAACTATATGCCGCGCGTGCATCCGATCATCGCCGCCGCCACCGGCTCGAACGCCTGGGCCATCAGTCCGCAGCGCACGAAGTCGGGCAACGCCATGCTGTTTGCCAATCCGCACCAGCCTTGGTTTGGCTTTGGCCAAATGTATGAAGCTCACCTGCGCAGCGGCGAAGGCTGGAATTTTACCGGGGCCACCTTCTTCGGCAGCCCGTTGCCCACCATGGGGCACAATGAGTACATGGGCTACAGCTTTACCACCAACGAACCCGACATCGCCGATCTGTGGCGCGAAACGTTCGACGATCCCGACGAGCCGCTCAACTATCGCTACGACGGCGGCTATCGCAAGGCCGTCGAGTGGAAAGACACCATTCGCGTCAAAACGCACAGCGGCGTGAAGAGCAAGGTCTATACCTTCCGCAAAACACACCACGGCCCGATTGTGTCCACGGAAGACGAGCAGCACCAACTGGCGGCCCGCGTCGGCCGGCTCGAAGAATCGCTGCTGCTGACGCAAATGGTGGCGCTGGTGCGAGCCAAGAACCTGGACGACTTCAGGGTCGGCATGGGCGGACTCAACTTCCCCTTGATGAACGCCATCTATGCCGACCGCGAAGGACACATTTATTTTCTCTATAACGGCACGATCCCCAAACGCGACCCGCAATTCGACTGGAGCAAACCGGTCGACGGCAGCGACCCACGCACCGAGTGGCAGGGTTACCATTCCATCGATGAACTTCCGCAACTGCTCGATCCGGAGGCCGGCTACGTTCAGAACTGCAATTCGTCGCCCTTCACGACCACGCATCTCGACAACCCGCGGCAGTCTGATTTTCCGCCCTACATGGTCGAAGACAAACACGACGACAAACGCCGCGCAAAGCGATCGCGCGAAATCCTGGCCGAGCTCGATCAGGTGACGTTCGACGAGCTGCAAGTAGCCGCCTTCGACACCAAGATTTATTGGGCCGAGCACCAGTTGCCCAGATACGCCGAAGCCTTTGAAGAGCTGAAACAGACCCATCCCGCGCTGGCGGCCCAGGTAAAACCTTATCTGGAGCACCTGCTCGACTGGGACTGCCGCTCGACGCACGAATCGACTCAGGCCACGCTCTGCGTCGCCTGGTATCAGCAACTCTATGGGGGCGGTTATCCCGGCGAGCAGCTCAAAGAGCGATTTGTCAACAACATGCCGCTGCGGTTCGAGGCGCTGGTCAAGGCCGCCGGCGATCTGCGCTCGATGCACGGCGATTGGAAAGTGCCCTTTGGCGAAACGCACCGTATTCAACGGCACGCCAACGTGGCCGACCTGGTGAACGTGCCCTTTGACGACCGCCTGCCCAGCCTGCCGAGCGCCGGCACGCACGGGCCGATGGGCGTGATCTTCACGCAGTATTACACGCCCACCATTCGCATTCCGTTCGTCAAAACCGTTTCCAAACATTACGGGCTGATCGGCTACACGTATGCCGGTGTGTTTGAGTTTGGCGAGCGCGTGCAGGGAGCGACGCTCGTGCAATTCGGCGCCAGCGGCGATCCGCGCTCGCCCCATTTCTTCGACCAGGCCAGGCTGCTTTCGCAACAGCAGTTCAAGCCCGAGCTGTTCTATTGGGAAGACGTGATTTCCGGCGCCAAGAGCGGTTATCACCCCGGCGAACGTCCGCTCGACTCGCGCGACATCCGCCGCCTGGCCGTGCCGCTGCACAAGCCCAACGCGATCACAAAGTAAGCGGTGAACCCCTTTAAGGCCGTAGGGTGGGACGAGCTTGCGAGTCCCACCATCTCGGGCGGCGCACCGCGGAAGCATTTGATCGGGCAACGGTGGGACTCGCACCGCTCGGCCCACCCTACAGCGTCTGTAGGGAACACTCCGTGCCGTTCCGTGAGGGGCGATTCGACGTCGATTCGCAGCGCACACATCCGGTGGCTGGGTTAGAGCCTAAGCGATGCCCCGGTCGCTCCAAGCCGGGGCATCGGCAAGCCTCTGCCCCAGCCACCGATGGCATCGTGCCGCAAGCGCCGTAGGGTGGGACGAGCTTGCGAGTCCCGCCATTTCGGGCAGCACAGCGCGGTAACGTTTGATCGCGTAACGGTTGGACTCACTCCGCTCGGCCCACGCTACCGATCAACTTCGGCGCGGCTTGTAGATTTCGGTGGCAAATCCTAAATGCGCCTCGGCCGCAAACCCCACCGTCTCGCTCAGCGTCGGATGCGGATGAATGGACTCGGCCACGTCCCGGGCCGTGCAGCCCATTTCGATTGCCAGCACGCCTTCGGAAATCAAATCGCCGGCGCCCACGCCCACAATGCCGATGCCCAGCACGCGCTCGGTTTCGGGATCGATCACCAGCTTGGTGAGCCCCTCGGTGCGGCCCAGCGACAGCGCCCGCCCGCTGGCCGCCCACGGATAGCGGGCAATCTCCACCTCGCGCTGCTCGCGGTTGGCCTGCTCTTCGGTCAGCCCGGCCCAGGCGATTTCAGGATCGGTAAAAACCACCGCCGGAATGGCCAACGGCTCGAAGGCCACACTGGCGCCGTGAATCACTTCGGCGGCCACCTTTCCCTCGTGGCTGGCCTTGTGCGCCAGCATCGGCTCGCCCGCCACGTCGCCAATCGCGAAAATGCGCGGATCGGCGGTTCGCTGCTGGTGGTCGATCTGCACAAAGCCCCGGGCGTCGAGCTTCACCTCGGTTTTTTCCAACCCAATGCCTGAGCTGTTGGGTTTGCGTCCCACGGAGACCAGCACACGGCGGTAGGTTTCGGTTCGTTCGCCTTCGGCGCCTTCGAACGTGACGGCGATTGAGTCGCCCCGGTCGGCCAGCGATTTGACTTTGGTATTCAAATAAATGCCCGCGAACCGCTGCTCCAATCGTTTGTGTAGCGGCTTGACCAGATCGCGGTCGGCGCCGGGCAACAGCCCGCCGGTCAGCTCGACCACGCTCACCTTGCTGCCCAACTCGGCATACACGGTGCCCATCTCCAGCCCGATGTAGCCGCCGCCCACGACCAGCAGGCTTTCGGGCACGTCGGGCAGCTCCAGCGCGCCGGTCGAATCCATCACGCGATCGGTGGGCAGATCGAACGCCGGAATCTTGGCCGGCACGCTGCCGGTGGCCAGAATGCAAAAGTCGAACGTCAAGCGGTCGCCCTCGCGCGTGGCCGGGTCGCCTCCTTCCAACCGCAAAGTCTGTGAATTTTCGAAGACGCCTTTGGCCTCGACCACGCGCACTTTGCGTTGCTTGGCCAACTGTTTCAAGCCGCCCGTGAGCGTCTGCACAACCTTTTCCTTGCGTGCCCGCAGCGCGTCGATTTTGACCTTGGGCTTGGGAAAATCGATTCCCCAGTCGTGCATTTCACGGGCTTCGCTGATGGCTTTGGCGACGTGCAGCAGGGCCTTCGAGGGAATGCAGCCGCGGATAAGGCAGGTGCCGCCGAGTCGGCGATCGGCCTCGACCAGGGTGACTTCCATTCCCAGATCGGCGGCCATGAAGGCCGCGGCGTACCCGCCCGGCCCCCCGCCCAAAACTACCAGATGTGTGTGCATTTCATGGCCCTTGACGATTGCGAAAGACTGCTATCTTGACTTTCGCCGTTGGGGTTTGCAAGTTGAACTGATGCACGTCGATGATCTGAAGTCACATGAGCGCCCTCCGCTTAGCCAGTTTGCAGCGAGTCTTGAGCCTGCTGGCAGGCGTGTTGGTGCTCAAGGTCACGCTCGCCGTCTCGTTGGGCTATGTGAATTACCTCCCGCCGAATTTCCGATCGGATTTCCTGCATGGTCGAGAAGCCTATTTTTACGGCGGCTATCAAGGGGCGTTCTATACGCACATCGCGGCGGGGCCGGTAGCGCTAGTGGTTGGAACGCTGCTGGTCAGCGAACGCTTGCGGCGGCGATTTCCCGCCTGGCACCGCGTGCTCGGGCGAGTGCAGGTCGCAAACGTCTTGCTGCTGGTCGTTCCCAGCGGTCTGTGGATGTCTTACTACGCGGCGGCCGGCGCCGTGGCGGCGGTTGCTTTCGCCTCGCTGGCCGTCGCCACCGGGGCGTGCGCCGCGCTGGGCTTTCGCTCGGCCGTGCAGCGGCGGTTCGCCGCGCATCGCCGCTGGATGTGGCGCTGCTATTTGCTGCTCTTCTCGGCGGTGGTGCTCAGGCTGGTGGTGGGACTGGCCACCGTCTGCGGATTCGCTCCCGGTTGGTTCGATCCCCTGATGTCTTGGGCGTGCTGGCTCATGCCACTTGCCGCCTATGAATGGCTCAGCCGGGCAACGCGGCGGACAATTCAGTTGTCGTTGCCCGCGATCGAGATCAATCTCCGCCACTCGCCAGGCGGCAATTCAGCGCTGAGAAACTCCACCCTGCCATCGACAAACGCCGCGTTCATCCCGCCGATGTGAGCCGTTTCGGTCTTGGGACCAAAACTCAATAGCAGCTTTTCGTCGGCGTCGGTCGGCGCCATCCACGGCACCGCGTGTTCGGCATCAACTTCGATCACGATCAACGTTTTTCCATGCGGATCGGTGATGTCCGATAGATTTCGTGATTGCGTGGATCGCAGACAGCCGCCGCGCGCGACGACCGCTAGATAGGTAGTACGATTATCGATGTTCGGCACTTCAGGACAAAGATACGCGGGAACAATCGACTTGAGCGCTTCTGAATTGGCGGGATCGTTCCAAGGTTTCGACATGTCAATGGTTTGATAGAGCGGCATCTGTTCGACAAACGGTAGAATGAGCGTCCGCCAACTATGCAAGGGTTTGCCGTCGGCATCGACCGTGTAGGCTGGCGGTAGCGCGCCGTACTCCGATTCGTACATCTGTATGCCGAGGGCGATTTGCTTGAGATTGTTCATGCACTGCGACCGGCGCGCTGAGGCTCCCGCACGGCGGGTAGCGGGCAAAAAAAGCGCGATGGCGATCCCAATGATTGCCAAAATCACCAGCAGTTCGAGCAAGGTGAATCCCTTAGCATGCAGGAGCGGACGATTCTTGCTGTTCATGGCGGCCTCCGAATTGCAGCGGATGTGTTGAACGGCAGGCGCGAGCGATCTTCAGTATACACGACATCCCAGAATGATTGGGCGCTATCCATGTCCGACTCCCTTGTCAGCATTCAACCACGGCGCAAATCGGCGCCGCCCACCGCAACCACGGGCCGCGCGTTGCGCGTGCGGGCGCTACACATGGGCTGGGAAAACCTGGCCTTCTTTCATTGGCCGCTCGACCCAGATCGCGTGCAGCCGCTGCTGCCTCCGCGATTGCGGCTCGATACCTACGAGGGCCGGGCGTGGCTGGGCGTCACGCCGTTTCGCATGTCCGCCGTGAGACCGCGCTGGCTGCCCGCCGTGCCGGGCTTGTCGGCTTTCCCCGAGTTGAACGTGCGCACCTATGTCATCGCCGACGGCATCCCCGGCATCTGGTTCTTCAGCCTCGACGCCATGCAGATGGTGGCGGTGCGCGTGGCTCGGGGGCTGATCAACTTGCCGTATCACGACGCCGATATCTCGATGACCGTGGCCGGCGAAACGATTCATTGGCACAGCACGCGGCGCCGTGGAATGTTTTGCGCCGCCGGCTTGCCCGGCCAACCGCGGGCCGAGTTCGCGGCACACTACCGGCCTGCCGGCCCCGTCTATCGTTCGCAGCCGGGCGAGCGGGATCATTGGCTCACCGAACGCTATTGTCTCTACACGGTCACGCACTCGGGCCGTCTCTTCCGCCAGGCGATCGACCATGAGCCGTGGCCGTTGCAGCCCGCCCAAGGCGAGATCGACATCAACACCATGCCGCAGGTCAACGGCCTGCCGCCGCTGGTCGATCCGCCGCTGGTACACTTTGCCAGGTATCTCGATGTTTGGGGTCACCTGCCCGAACCGGTTGCGTAACGGACCATTCGGTTTAGAAAGCCAAAATCTGGAAACGCTGATCGGTTTTAGTGACCAAGATCGGTAGTTCTCGCGTTCGGGCTCTGTAGGGAACGGACTCCGTGCCGTTCCGCGGGGGGGCGGCGCGACGTCGCCCCGCCCTTTTTGGGCGGAATGCCAATCAGGCCGGCAGTTACGCGGACGCTGGAGGCTGTTGGCTGGGACAGAGGCTCGCCGATGCCCCGGCGTGAACCGACCGGGGCATCGCTTAGACTCTGCCTGGGATACGCAAAATGCCCGGTTGCCAGGGCGCGGTCTGGGTCTATTTTTATTCCCGCGGTGTCGCGCGTTTGTTTGCCGTTTTCCAGCACCGAAGGTGCGTCATTCGATAGCCCAGGGCGCAGCCAGGCTGCGCCCTGGGCTAGCGAATGACGCCGCGTTGCGGCTAAGAGCGGCCTTTCGGCCTGGGCAACCAAATTGCAAAACCAAGCCCGATACCGGAACAAAAACATGTCTAAACCGTGGAGGCAGATCAGCCCCAAACCGCGAATTTTGCGCAGCCCAGGCTCTGACTGGACTCGCTGCGCTCGGCCCACGCTACAACCTCTTACTTCTCCAACAGCGTCGCCAGCCGGCTGGCTTCGTCGCGATATTCATCGAGCACGTTGTTCATCTCGGTGGGATCGCGGCGAAGATTGTAAAGTTCTCGCGGTTGTCGAGAGCCGATCGGCGCAATCAGCTTCCAATCGCCCTGACGCACCCAGCGGTGCGTCAGATTCAAGCCGGTCTGATCCAGATCGACGCAGGTGTGAACGTAGATTTCGCCGCGCACAAACGTCCGCGGCAAACGTCCCCGGCCCGCCGCCACATCGAGCAAGCTTAGGCCAAGCATCTCGCAGGGCACGTCAACTCCGCATGCGGTAAGAAGGGTCGGCGCAAAATCGATGGTCGACACCAGGTCGTCGTAGCGGCCGGCGACCGTGTGACCAGGCCAACGCAGCAAAATCGGCGTGCGCACACCGCCATCGTAGGGCGACCGCTTGCTCTTGGGAGCAAACCCGCTCTGGCCGCGCTGGCGCGGCTCGACGTTTTGAATCCAGCCGTTGTCGACCACGAACACCACCAGCGTGTTGTCGCGCAGGCCGTGATCGTCGAGCCAGCCCAGCAACTCGCCGCACGTCTCATCAAACCACTCGCACATGGCGAAGTATTTGGCCAGCGGCGCAGGCCGGTCGGGCGCCTGGTATTTCTTGAGCAGCCGCTCGGGCGGATTGTGTGGCTCGTGCGGCATCATCGGCGCATACCAGACGAAAAACGGCTGTCGCTGGCGGCCCTCGATAAACTCGTAAATCGGCTGCATCGTTTGCCTGCCGATGACCAGCCCGTCGTCGCCGTGCCGGCCCTTGGTGGTCATGCCGCTGGTGAAACCGGCGTTGGCATAGTGACCTTCCCAAAACTTGCCCGTTTGCAGGCTGGCGTAACCGGCGTTGCCCAACAACCGCGGCACGGTGGGCGCGTGTTGGATGAATGGGTGCATCGCGGCGCGGTCGACGCCCTCGGGCGGATCGTTGCAACAAATCTTGTGCTGCGCCGCGTATAGGCCGGTGAGCAACGTCGCCAGGCTGGCGCGGCACAGCGACGTGGGCACATAGCCGTTGTCGAACCGGGCGCTCTCGCCGGCCAGCCGATCGAGATGGGGCGTTTCGATCACCTCATGGCCCATGAAACCAAAATCGGTCCAACCTTGGTCATCGGCGATGATCATCACCACGTTGGGCGGAGACACGTTGGGCTGAGGGCGATCGTCCGCCAGGCCCGCGGAAACCGCCAACGCCCAGCAACCCGCCATGGCGGCCAGACAGCCAGCTTTACGACGCGACATGCTCTTCCGCCGATCTCCGCGCTACGTCGGAAAAAATTTTGTACATCGCATCCAAATAGGTCTTCGCTTCGTCCAGCGGCATGACCAGCGGCGGGCTGACGCGAATGACCTTGCCGGCCAACGGGCCGAGCAGGTGAATGGCCGCGCCTTCGTCGTTGCCGCGATAACAGGCTTCGACACAGGCGTTGGCCACCTCGGCGGCGCTGCGCTGGCCGATCGCCGCGCACTCCAGGCCCCACACCACGCCTTCTCCCCGCACGTGGGCCACCACGCCCGTCTCGGTCAGCCGCGAGAGACCGGCCTCAAGCACACCGGCGAGCTGCCGGGCATGTTCCAACACCGGCGTGTGCGCGTACTCCTCGATCGTGGCCAACACGGCGGCACTGGCCAGCGGGTTGGCGCTCCAGGTGTCGGAAGCCTCGCCATAACGCATGTTGTCAAACAGTTCGGCGCGGCCCACGGCGGCGCTCACCGGCACGCCATTGCCCAGCCCTTTGCCCAGCACCACGATGTCCGGCTCAATGCGGTACTCGGTAAAGGCGAACATCGACCCGGTGCGGCCAAAGTTGGCCTGCACTTCGTCCAAGATCAACACAATGTCGTGCTCGCGGCAAAATCGCTCTAAGAGCTGCAAGTATTCTTTCTGCGGATGAAACGAGCCGCCGCCGCCCAGATAAGGCTCGGTGATGAGGCAGCAAATGCGATTGCCAAACTCTTTGCGAAGCGCCGCCAACTCGGCTTCATACGGCGCCAAGTCGAGCGGCTGCCGGCGGCGCTCGGTATCGACGCACTCTTCGCGCGGAAACGAAATGAACCGCACGCGCCCGTCGCGTTCGGGGTCCTGCTCGCTGCCGGTCACGGCGCCGGCCAATCCCTTTTTGCCATGAAAACCATAGCGCGTGGCCAGAATGATGTCTTCGCCCGGCCTGCGATCGAGCGCGGCCCAGAGGGCTTTTTGAATCGCCTCGCTGCCGCTGGCGGCCCAGAGCACTTGTTCGCAGCGCTTGCCGCCCGGCTGCGTTTGCAGGCATTCGACCAGTCGCTCGCTGGCCTTCACCTCGAGCTCGGTGATGGCGTTGTAGGCGTTAAGTGTCACGGCCTGGCAAAACTCACCGCAGCCGGCGAAGCCGTGCAGCCCCAGATAATCGAGCACGCGCTGCCACCAGCGCGACGGGTTGTGGCCCAGGTTGGTCACCAACACGCCCGAGGTGAAGTCGGCCAGTCGGCGGCCGTCGGGCGTCCAGTGGTAGCAGCCCGAGCTTTTGACCAGCACGGCCAGGCTGGGCGTAAACGTGCGCAAGCTGCGCGGTTCGACTTTCGCCGCCCGCCACCGCAGCTCGTTAGCCAGGGGTTCGCCAGGATGTTGAATCGAGTTTTCCATGCGGGCTAGTATGACCTGACGAGAAATCGAAGTTAAGGGGCTTGGGCGGCGCGTATAATTCAAGGTGACTCCCACTCCAGAGGCGCCGCCATGAGATCAGCTTCGATATCCCTCCTCTGTCTTTCGACGGCTCTGCTGGCGAGCGCGGCGGGGGCGGAACCCTCGCAACGCCGGGACACCAACGAACCGCCCGCCACATCGCCCGGGGCGCTCGAGCGCCAGCGCCGTGACCTTGCGCCCGTCGGCTCGCCCGAAAATCGCTGGCGTTATTCGTTTTATCACGGCCATTGGTGGTATTATCGCGACGGTGGCCGCTGGGCCTATTTCACCGGGCTTGAGTGGGTCGATTACGAGCCTCGTTCCTATCGCCTCTGGTACATCCGCCAGGAAATGACCGACCTGGACGCCCGGCTGGCGCGTTTCGACGCGCGGATGCGGCCTTACCTGTCGGGCAGTTTCTCCGGCGGCTCCTCGGGCGGGCCGCTCCTGCTCAGCGAGCCCGACTTGGATTATGGCTTCTCGCCTTGGCTGGGCGGCAGCGCCACGGGCGGCGGCCTGTTTTACCCTCGCGCGTTCGATGGCCGGTTGAACCCCGCCACCAGCATCGGCGGCTACATGGGCGGCATCTTGCGCGCACCGTTGGACTAGCCCGCACCATCAATGCACATCAACCCGAAGCGCGAGCGAGGACGAAAACCTGACGTATTAGCTTACGCATCGGGTTGGTGTGGTGCCGCTCGGGCGCCCCCAGCCGAGGTACGATGCGCACGGCCGTGCGAACCAGCGGTCGCTTTCCCACTCGCACCAAGACTCGAAGTCGAGCCAGGTATAAATCAAGCGGAACTGCTGGCCGATGGTGAGCAGTCCGAGACGGTGGCCTGTGCCGGGAGCCGCGGTTCAAGGCAGAAAAAGGGCCTCCTTGTATTCGGAGAAGACGATCAGGCGCTCGTCGTCACGAAGCTTTCCACCGGGGAAGAGATGCCCCGATGGCGCCGCTCGCTTCGCCCGGCCCACCTTCCGGCTGCTCATGATGGCGCGGCGAGAAGATCGGCGAACCAAAAGCCGTCGCGCTGGACGATCTGGCCAACCTCGACGGCCAATTCACGCGCATACATCGGCCCGCGATCGCAGAAGGTGTGAAACTCGCCGCGTTCACCGCAAAGATCGACGCCGGGCGGTAAGACGTCGAGTAGCGCGGCGTCGAACCGCCGGCCCACAAAGCCGCCGTCGAGCTGCTTGGGATCGACGCAGGTGATGACGGCGCTCAGCCCCGCGGCCAGCATCCGCCGCGCCAGCACGGGCGTTTCGTCCGCCGAACACCAGAGCGGAAAGAGCGGCTCAAGGCCGCTATCCAAAAACAGGCTTTCGCGGTAGCGGCGGATGTCTGCCAGATACAGATCGCCGAAGGCGAAATGCGTGATGCCCTGCCGGCGAGCCTCGACCAACACCGCCCGCATCCGCCGCTCGTATTCGCCGTTGGGGCAAGGCCAGGGAATCGGCATCGGCCACAGCGGCAGCCCGACCGCGGCGGCCTGGGCTTCGACCAGTTCGCGCCGGACGGCGTGCATGGCCACGCGGTCGAACGATTCGTTGAAGGTCGTCACCAGGCCGACGACGTCGAATTGCCCTTCGCGCCGCAAGACTTCCAACGCCCAGGCGCTGTCTTTCCCCGAACTCCAAGCAAGTAGCGCGGCGGGCATTCGCTCACTGCAACGCCCGGGTCAGCGTTTCGCGGATGTCGCTCTCGATCTTGCCTTTGAACATCATCGCGGCAAAGGGAATATCGAGATCGAGCTTCACGTCCGACGGTTCGAGCGTGCCGGTGCCCTGAAATTGAAAACCGAAGCTCTTGAAGCTGAACTTCAGGCCATTGTCGGTCCATTCTTCCCGCAAATCGCTGACGCGATCTTTTTGCTCGTCTTTGAGCTTTGCCAAAAAGTGCTTCAGCCGTTCGCCGGCGTCTTGTTGGCTAAGTTGATGCGGAACGGTAACCGAGATTTTGGGCATGGCGGCATCCTTGGGAAAGACGGAGTTCAGGCGAGGATTTTCTGTTTCAGTTCGTTCAGCAGGCCGACGGCGTGGCCGATCTCGGCTTTTTGCCGCTGCGGCTCTTGGGCAATCTCGCGCTCGATGGTCAAAGGGCCGGTATAGCCGATCTCCTTGAGCGTGCGCAGATAGTTTTCGATGCCGACGTCGCCCTGGCCGAGCGGCACTTCGGCGCCCCACTCTTGACCGGGCCGCTTGGCCCACGTGCCGTCTTTGCAATGCACGCTGCGCACCCAGCGGCCGACCTTTTTCAGCGCGGCGATCGGTTCGCCCGATCCGTAGAGAATCATGTTGGCGGGGTCGAAATTGATGAACAAATTGTCGCGCTCGACATCGGCGATAAACTTTACCAGGGCGTCGGCTGGCTCTTGCCCGGTTTCCAGGTGCAGGGCCTGGCCGTTGCCGCGGCAGTGATCGCAAACGTCGCGCGTGACCGCCAGCACCTCGGCATACAGCGGATCGGTGGTGTCGTGCGGCACGAAGCCCAAATGCAGGGCCACCACCGGCACGCCCAGCAGCCGAGCAAAATCGGAAATCTCTTTCATTTCCTTGGTGCGGGCGGCGCGGGTTTCGCGCGGCACCAGGCCGACGGTGCGGGCCGTGGTGGGAATATCGGCGTAGCTTTCGCCTTCAAAGCCGCCAAACACCGCGGTCAGCGTGATCTGCGCCTCGCGCAGTCGCTGTTGAAAGGCTTCGGCGTGTTGGCGGGTGCGGGTCGCTTGGGCCGGGGCATGCAACTGGATGGTCGGCACGCCGAGTTCTTGAGCGACTTCCAGTTTGACGCCCAGTCCGGCGTCGATGCTGGCAAAGACGCCGATGGGCCAGATTGCTTGCGATTCATTCATGGGGACGAGTGCGGGCAGGACAACGGTGGTTCGACGGCGATAGCCTACCAGAAACCGCCGGAGATTCGCAAATCCATCGCCAGCGCGTCTGCGGGAGGCATGTTTCGCAGCGCGGCGATCGCGGATTATAATCAGGTTAGAGCATTCCGCAACGATGACAAGCCGCGATATTCAACGGAAGGAGAGGAACCCGTGATTAAGACTTCGTTGAGTGAGTTGCTCCAGAAAAAACAGGAGACCTTCGAAGCGGAAACGACAAAGAAGCGCCCCGCGGCTGGAAATTCGGGCTTTCGGCAAATGGGTTGCCATCATCCCAAAAGCGCGCAAGACTGTGGGCATGGCCAGCCCACCGCAATCTGGGGCGCCAGGCCACGCTACCGGGCGCGTAGACATTACGGACGAGGTTCGCCGCTACGTGCTCTATCGCTCCGGCCAGAATGGCAATGATTCATGGTTCATTGAAGCGCCATCCCACGAGCCTCCGCAAAGCCTCACACAGGAGCTTTTTGAGGAGGCCTTGGCGAGCTACTTCCGATGAAAACATTGCGGGACGCGTGGAACTGGTACGAATCGGCCAGTACAAATCTCCGGCGGATGCAGCGTTTAGGCAACCGTCACTGGAACGACGATTCGCTTCAAGGCACCTTCGATTCGGAAAGATGAAAGGTTCAAACAACTCGAAGCATCGGATATCGAAACAGAGACCACCATGGCGCTGAAGCCGATGGATGATCTCGGCATAGTTGTCTTGTTTTCCGTGTTTGAGTCGGCCGTCCGCGACCACCTTGAAGGGATCATCAAGCCCCTGGCCGCTGAGCTTGGCCATCCGCTTCTAAGACGAGAGCCGCGGCCGACGAACATCGCGAATTTGACAGCCAGCGAAGCGTTTGCACGGCTCAAGGAACTCCTAGACACGCTAGGCATCGCCGCCGAACCGGAATTGGATATCGATGCCGGTTCTCGGATAGGCTCTTAGGGCTTTGCAGCCCCCAAGCGACCCACTGCGCGATCAAGCCGATCGAGCACCTGCTCCACTTCGGGCAGCGTGAGCGCGGCGCTGAACCCGTGATGGCAGGCCGCGCCGCCATAATCATGAAAGTACACGCCTTCCTCAATGGCGGCAGCCACGAAACGCAACATCAGGTCGCGGCGGTGTTGCACCAGGTCGCGGTAAGTCTCAAACCGCTCGACACCAAAATAAATACCCAACCGCGCGCCTAAGCCCCGCGCCTGGCCCGCCATGCCGTGCCGTTGAAAAACCTGGTTCAGTCCCGCCACCAACCGCTCGCCGACCGCTCGAATGTGATCGTAAAAGCCTTCTTCTCGATAAACCTTAACGGCCGCCAGCCCGGCGGCCACGCCAATGGGGTGGCCGTTGTAGGTGCCGCTGTGCTGGCAGTCGCCCTCGGGCATCAGCCGCCGCA
The DNA here is from genome assembly GCA_025927475.1 of Pirellulales bacterium. Classification (GTDB taxonomy): domain Bacteria; phylum Planctomycetota; class Planctomycetia; order Pirellulales; family JAICIG01; genus JAICLL01. The sequence goes on along the minus strand of JAICLL010000094.1, from coordinate 1,471 downwards.
TCACGTCTTCGCGTCCGCCAAACACGCTCAGCGGAAAGCCCCCGCCCACCGCTTTGCCCAATGTGCAGAGGTCGGGCGTGACCCCCAGATACTCTTGTGCGCCGCCGGCACACATCCGAAAGGCACTCAGCACCTCGTCGAAGATGAGCAGCACACCGTGCTCGGTGGTCAGCCGCCGCAGAGTCGCCATAAACTCTGGCCGCGGCAAAATGCAGCCGGCGTTGTACCACACCGGTTCGAGAATGACCGCCGCCAGTTCGCCGGCATGACGCCGAAAGGCTTCTTCCAGCAGATCGGTGCGATTGTATTGAGCGAGCACAAGTTGCCGTTCGATGCCGGGCGTGATGCCGGTCGAACCGGGGTAAGCAGTCGGGGCATCGTCGGGGCCCAACTGGTCTGCCGGCGTGCCCAGGGCAAACATCACCTGGTCGTGATAGCCGTGAAAGTTTCCCTCGAACTTGAGAATCTTCGGGCGGCCGGTAAAGGCCCGGGCCAGCCGCAGGCAATGCATGGTGGCCTCGGTACCGGAACCGGTGAATCGCACTCGCTGGCAACAGGGAATCGTCTGACACAGCAGCTCGGCCAGTTGGGCGTGCAGCTCGTGCTCGTAAGAGCAGGCGGCGCCTCGGGCAAGAACGTCCTCGACGGCCTGGCGGACCCGCGGATCGCCGTGGCCCAACAGCGCCGCTCCGTGGCTCGCGCAGAGATCGAAGTATTCGCGGCCATCCAGATCCCAAACTCGGCATCCTTCGGCCCGGGCGAAGTACATCGGGCGGCCTAAAGCCCGATTCAGCCGCGTGGAAGCGGCCACACCGCCGGCCAGGTATTGCCGGGCTTTCTCGTATTGTTCTTGCGTGCGATTCATGTTTGGTTGGCTTTCGCGCAAGCGAAGCTGGCATTCGTCGCCTTCGGCCGAACCGAATTGGCGTTTTTGGTGTCTGACCAACGAAAGGCAACATTTTGAAAAAAATGCGCTTTCGCGCTTCACGCCAAGCCGGGCATCCTGCCGACACTATAGATACCGAATGCCGAACCATCCACCGGCTTCCCGTAATTGACGCAGATTCAGCCGCCCTCCTATGAAGCCCAGATCTCCGGCGAGCACGCCCCCCGCCGCGTCCCGCCGCGCCAGCCCCCTGTTGCCCCAGGGCGCCGTGCCCCTGGCCGCCGTGCCCGCCAACGACCCGCCCGCCGCCGCCGACCCAGCGCAAAAAACTTGGGAAGTGCATTCGGCCAGCGGCGTACCCGCCCCCGTCATCCGGGCGAATATGATTTCGCTGCGTCTCTCCTTTCAGGGAGGCGTAAAGGTGACGTTTTTTGAGCAGGGGTGAGGCGGCTGGTGGACTGGGCTGCGCACAATCGCCGTTTTGGGACGCGAACAGTCCAAGCGTTTTCTTTCGGATTTGTTCCGCTCCGCCACCATCCGGGCTTGCCCCGGTGGAGCGCTGATTGACCGCTAGAATCGCAAACC
>JAICLL010000242.1 GCA_025927475.1 Pirellulales bacterium | reverse complement strand
TGCTCATCAGCGACGCCAGCCAGCCTTGAAACTGATAACTGACCGCCGTCACCATGAACACGAACGCGGCCGAAAGAGGAAAAGCGGCCAGCAGCCGCAGGCCTTGCGAAAAAGCCAGCCCCAAGGCCAAACCACTACAGACCGGCAGAAACAGAATGGTGCTCAGGCTCACCAGCGAGCTAATGTAGTTAATGAAGAACACCCCGCGCGGCGAAACCGGCAAGTGCATAAACCGCGCGAGCGAGAGCGTCTCCGTGCGCTGCAATTCCGTCAGCACGCCGATGCACCACGTGGCGACGAACGCCAACGCGATAATGTCCCACACAAAGAGCAGGTGCTTCGGCTCTGCCTCGCGCAGCAGGTAGAAGCCGGCCAAGAACGATCCCGCAAAAAGAGGAATCGCCGCAATGACGGCCGAGAGAGCGAGAACCATCGTCACGACGAAGTTGACCATGCCCGCACGCCGCCAGCCGTTGACCAGCAAACGCCAGCGCAACCAGATGAAGGTGCTGAGATGGCGGCCGTTCACGACGCTTCCTCCAGCCAATTGAGCTTGTGCGTGGCTTCGGGATGTGCGCCGGCCTGCTGCAAGAAGCGGTCTTCGAGCGACGCGCCGCGGCGAATGGCCTCTAACGAGTTCTGTTCGACGAGCTTCCCTTGGACGATCATGCCCACGTGGGTGCAGAGACGTTCGACGATTTCCAGCACGTGCGAGGTGAGAAAGACGGTCGATCCGCGCGCCACAAAGCCGGCCAACAAGTCGCGAATCACTCGTGACGTGACGGCGTCAACGCCCTCGAAGGGTTCGTCGAGAAACAGCAGATCGGGGTTGGGCAGCAGCGCCGCCGCCATGGCCAGTTTCTTTTTCATGCCGTGCGAGAATTCCAACGTCAGCTTCTTGTCTTCGTCGGCCAGACCCAGCAACGAGAGCAGTTCTTCGCTGCGGCTGCGGATGGTTTCGCGCGGCATGAGATGCATCCGGCCGACGAAAGTCAGGTATTCGCGCGCCGAAAGGTTATCGAACAGCGCCAGATCTTCGGGGATGACGCCCATGCGGCGTTTGGCGGCCAGCGCCTGCTGGTGATCGAGCATGTTGTGTCCGAGCACCATCATCTCGCCGGCGGAGGGCGCGAGCAGGCCGGTCAGCATTTTGATGGTGGTTGATTTGCCCGCGCCATTGGGGCCCAGAAAGCCATAAAACGTGCCTCGTTCGACGGCTAGGTCAAGACAATCGACCGCGCGAAAATCGTTGAACCAGCGCGAAAGTTGGCGCGTTTCGATCGCCAGGGACGTGGCCATAAGTGTACTCGGGCGTGATCGTGCAGGGCCCCTTTACGCTAGCATACCGCACCGCGCTCGGCCAGCACGGGCCGCGCGATCAGCGGGTTCGGGATGGCATGCAATTTGACTTGCATCCCCTGTCGCCGGCCGATTTGCGCTGCGGCTTGGAATCTTCGCGGCCCATAAGGAAATTTGGCCGTTAATACAGAGGGCGTTCCCTACAGACGTTTGTGGGCGACCCCGGGTCTTGGGCGGGCGAGCTTGAGCACGGCGTCGAATTCGCTTTTTTTGACGGGTTGCACCGACAGCCGAGAGCCGCGGCGCAACAACTCCATGTTTTTCAGTGTCGGGACTTTTCGCAACTCATCCAGACCCAACGGACGAGGAAAGATCTCGTCTAACTGAATGTCAACCATCTGCCAGATTGGGTTATCTGGCGACGATTTGGGATCGAAATGATGATCGGCTTTGTTCCAAGCCGTAGGGTCGGCATACGCTTCGCGCACGACCTGAGCCGTGCCCACGATCGCCGGTGGGTCGGCGTTGGAGTGATAGAACAGCACGCGGTCGCCCACGCGCATCTCGTCGCGCATGAAGTTGCGAGCCTGATAATTGCGCACACCGTCCCAGCACGTCGTCTGGTCCTTAGCCGCCGCCAGGTCTTGGATGGAAAACGATTCCGGCTCGGTCTTAAGTAGCCAGTATTTCATCGCCGCAATTCTAACCCGATGGATGTAGTTCGCAATCGGCCCTCGCGCTGCGCCGTGCGTCTACCGCCGCGAACCAGGCTTTGCCAGGCGGCGCTGAGGGACGGCGGCGTATTGACCGGCGGCGTGGCGGCGGCGAACGATCGTGCTCACACGCAGGGCGCGCGTCACCTCGGCGATCACGTCGGGCGAAAGGCTTTCGACAAACTCGACTTGCCCGGCCTTTTGCACTCCGACAAGGCGGCCATCCATGAGCGCCAGGGCGTCGCGAGTTTTGGCGGGCACCCGCGGACCGGGCGTGATAACGCCGGCCAGGTTCAGCGGATCGGCGGCGGAGATGACCACCCACTGATTCACCGGGCCGCCATCGCGAAGGCGGCGCAGCTCATCGACGGCCTCAGTCAGGGCAAATTGCTCGCCGGCCACGCCCGAGACAAACCGCCCGCCGCGCACGCGGCCTTGCGCTTCCCAGCGGCGATAATAGCCGACCAACTCGCCCCAGACTGGCGCGGCACGCTCGCGGCCCAGCAGATCGCGGAACATGACACCGTAACGCCACAACAACAGCCTGGCCCAATGCTCGGCGCGCGTCGTCGACTCGACGCGCGGCAACACGCCTGGAAAAACCGACCAACGGCCGCCGCCGGAAGACGGCTGTCGCTGCCGGGAGCCGCGCCGTCGTTTTGGGGTATCGCGCGTGATTAGTGCCCGCAGCGCGGCCACGCCGTCGGCGGCGACCAGACCCAACGCCGCCAACTCGCCCAGCGCGTCATCGAGCTGCGAGGCCAATAGAGCGGTCGCTGACATCAGATCGGCCTTGAACAGCGCGCCACGCGATTGCAATGTTTCGTACACCAGGCGTGCATCGCCGCGAGCCAGCTCGAGGGGCTGGGCGCGGTCAGGCGGCAAGAGCCATTCTAAGTTCGTTCGCGATACAATCGAGATCGGCATTGCGCGGTGCGGTACGTGCGACCTCGCTTGGCCGTGGTCGCGGGCATGCGGCGGTTCTAACCGGCCCCAGGCCACTTCGCCGCCCAACGATAACTCATCGAGCCACGCCGGGTCGTAGTCGGTCACTCGTGCCGGCAATAAGTCGCGCTCCCAGGCCGCCGCCGAAGTCTGAAAACCTTGCAGTTGGCCCAGCGCTTCGCGCAGGCCAAACCGGCTACGCAGTGCTTTCTCAGCGGATACGTGCTGGTGCGCCAACAGAAATCGCCAGAAGACGGCGGGCTCAACCGGTTGCACGCGGTCCCGGGCGCTTGAAAGCGTGAGCCGATGAATGCGCGCCAATAGCCGCCGATCGCACCATTCTTGCATGGCGGCGCCAGGCGTAAAGTGCCCGCGTAACACCGCTCCTTCGCCCTCCAGAGCTTCCAGGGCGGCGGCGACTTTTGCCAGTGGCAGCGCGAGCGAGTCGGCAATCGCCTCAGCCACCACGGGGCCGCGGCAAGCTACCTGGCCGCGAACGAGCTCCACGACAGCGGCCGCCGATTCTTGCGTGCCGCGCATCGACTCCGGCAAATTCAACTCTGGCTCAGCCTCCGCATCGGGCAAGGCCGCGCGCACGAGCGACAGGCGCTCCGCCGCGACCCACAGTTCGTGCGTGGTCATCGGCGCGTTTGCGTCTCCGTCACGGAGTGTTGGAGCTGCTTTGGGCGACTGAGCAACAATGGTTGCACGCCCCGCGGCCACGAGCTCATCGAACCACTGCCGCCAGGCTTCGCCATCGGCGGCGGGCCAGGCAGCGTGCGAAAGAAGACAATCGTGCAACTCGTCGGCGTCGCGCACGACCGGCCAGGCTTCAGCCTTGACGCGCTCGATCGCCGCGGCGTCCAGACGCCCGAGATCGTTCCAATCGTCACTGGCCACCGAACGCCGCGTGGCGACCGCCCGAGCGCGGCGCTCCTCCAATGGCGCATCGTCCAGAAACGCATAAGCGTTGGCGTTCAAGATTTCATGGCTGAAAGGCGATGGCTCGTAGGTATCTTTGGCAATCAGCCTGGTGCGGCCCGACTCGATCTCGCCCAGCAGCGCCAGCCAGCCGTCAAAATCCATCGCTTCGTGCAGGCAGTCGTAAACGGTCTGTTGCACGAGCGGATGGTCGGGCACCTCGATGTCGCCAGTGACGTTCTCCTGGCAAGCAGTCTGGGCCGGAAAGACGGCCGTCAGCAGGTCGTCGGCACGGAACCGCTGCAAAGGCGGCGGCACTTTCTTGCCTCCGCGTTGCCGCAAGACGGCCAAGGAACGTGTCGTGTTCCAACGCCAGCGAATGCGGAACATAGGCACGGCCAACAGGGCCTGCACCAGCATCTGCTCAGCGTTCTGCTGGTTGAGCATTTTGAACATCTGCTCGATGGGAAAGCTATGCTGCGGTCCGAGTGAGAGTACAATGCCGTTGTCGTCGGCGCTGGCCTGGAGCTCGAAATCGAAGCTGCGGCAGAACCGCTTGCGCAGGGCCAGCCCCCACGCCCGGTTAATGCGCGCACCGAAGGGTGAATGAATCACCAATTGCATGCCGCCCGATTCGTCAAAAAATCGCTCGAACAGAATTTGCCGCTGCGTCGGCACCAGGCCGACGGCGGTGAGCTGCGCTGCCACATACGCCGCCGCTTGCTCGGCGGCATGCCGGCTGGTGCCGCAGTGGTTTTGCAGCCATTCAATGGCCTCGTTACATGGCCGCTCCGACACTCCGTGGCGGAGATCGTTTGGTGGCTCCGACACTCCGTGGCGGAGATGGCAGTCGCCTTCGGCGACCGCTTCCCCGTCATCCGGGCGCGCCGGGACCGGGGCTACTAATCGCGACGCAAGCTCTTCGCGTAGTGCGGAGATTTCCGCCGACAATTCGATGGTCCGCCCCGGCGCTTCGCCAAGCCAGAAGGGAACGTTGGCAGGAGCGGCGTGCGCGTCTTCGACCACGACCTCGCCGCCGCGGACCTGAAGCACTCGCCAAGACGTATTGCCGAGCAAGAAGATATCGCCGCGCAGGCTCTCGATGGCAAAATCTTCGTTGAGCGTGCCGACAAAGGTCCGCTCTTCGCCGGTGACGACGCGGTAATCGGCCGTTTCCGGGATCGCCCCGCCTGACGTGATGGCCGCCAGCCGTGCCGAGCGGCGTGCCCGCAAGCGGCTGTGGATGCGGTCGCGATGCAAATAGGCGCCCTGCCGCGTACCGCGGCCGATTCCCTCGCTCAGCATCTCCACGACCGCATCGAACACTTCACGTGTCAGGTCGCGGTAGGGCCAGGCGGCACGGCAGAGCTCGAATAAACGATCTTCGGCCCATTCTTCGCTGGCCACGGTGGCCACGATCTGCTGCGCCAGAATATCGAGCGGGGCGCGAGGTATTTCGATGCAATCGAGCCGCCGCTCGCGCACGGCGCGAATCAGGGCACAGCACTCCAGTAGCTCATCGCGCGTGAGCGGAAAGAGCCGCCCGCGCGGCGTGCCGCCAATGGAGTGCCCGGCCCGGCCGACGCGCTGCAAAAAAGTGGCGATCGACCGCGGCGAACCGAGCTGGCACACGAGGTCGATGTAGCCCACGTCGATACCCAATTCGAGCGAGGCGGTGGCGACGATCGCCTTGAGTTGGCCGGATTGTAGCTTCTTTTCGGCCGTCAGACGCAGTTCCTTGGCCAGGCTGCCATGATGGCTGGCGACCGCCTCCTCGCCAAGTAATTCGCGCAGCCGAAAGGCGACTCGTTCGGCCATGCGCCGCGTATTGACGAACACCAACGTGCTGCGGTGTGAGCTGACCAGCTCGCCCAGCCGCTGGTAGATTTCGTCCCAGATTTCGTGCGAGCAGACGGCTGAAAGCTCGCCGGGCGGCACCTCGATCGCCAGATCGAGCGAGCGCAGGTGGCCGGCGTCGATGATCTGGCAGTCTGGCCGGCCGTCCGCCGCGACACCGCCGCTGCCCACGAGGAAGCGGGCGATCTCGTCGATTGGCCGCTGCGTGGCCGACAGCCCGATGCGCGTCGGCGGCCGATCACAGAGCGCCGCCAGCCTCTCCAGCGACAACGCCAGGTGCGAGCCGCGCTTATCACGGGCCAGCGCATGGATCTCGTCGACGATCACCGTCCGCACCGTGCGGAGCATGTCGCGGCCCTTCTGGGAAGTCAGCAGCAAATAGAGCGATTCGGGCGTGGTCACCACAATATGCGGCGGCCGGCGGACCATCGCCTGCCGCGCCGCCGCCGGCGTATCGCCGGTACGGACCATGACCCGCAACGCCGGCAGTTCTTGTCCTTTGGCTTTGGCCAGCGAACCAATCTCCGCCAGCGGAATCTCCAGGTTGCGGTGAATGTCGTTCGAGAGGGCCTTCAGCGGCGACACATAGACCACCTGGGTTTCGTTCGCAAGCGTGCCCTCACTGGCTTGCCGCACCAGCCGGTCAATGCAGACCAGGAAGGCGGCCAGCGTTTTGCCGGAGCCGGTCGGGGCGGCGATCAGCGTATGGCGTCCGGCGACAATCTCCGGCCAGCCGAGCCGCTGGGCGTCGGTCGGTTCGCCAAAACGCCGGCTGAACCATTCCGCGGTGATCGGGTGAAAGAGTGAGTGCAGAGGGGACATCGTTCGATCGAGCGTATGTGATGCGGAAGCCACAACTGAAGGATAGGGTCAGGCGGGGCGCATTCCAAGTAGCGCGCCCAAGATTTGCGCGGGAACGGCTGGCAGGCGGCTCTAGTTCTGGCCGGAGATTAAATCACTTCGCAGGAAAGGCCATTACCTAGCGGCACGCTTGCGCGACCCGCTCGTCATTCACGGCGATGCTTCCGGCTGTCGGCGATATCCAGTTAAAAAGCGGAAGCTAAGTAAAGGCCACAAAGGCTTCCAGCCTTACCCAGCCGGCGCACTAGACAGAATATACCGATGCCAATTCGGCGTTTTTGCGCAAAAGGCACGCGGCTTCTTGCCGATAACCCATTAGTACCAACGAAAAAACCGTCAAAATCGTCACCTTCCTTACACGCGGTTCTCGTGCTTCATCCGTTACAGACTCTCGTCGCAAAAGTCTTACTTGCAGGGACGACAGGGCTTTTCGTCGGTACCGCTGTGCATGCCGCGGGGCCGCCGCCTTACCCCACGCCGGGCAAATTCTTTGGGCCGCCCCAACGGCCCACCGACATCCAGCTTCGTAACGCCCCGCCCCAATCCCCCGCCGACATCCAGCTTCGGAACGCCCCGTCCCAGCAGCCCCTCGATATCCAGCTTCGTAATGCACCGCGCCAACGTCCCCCCGATATCCAGCTTCGTAACGCCCCGCCCCAACTCCCCCCCGATCTCCAGCTTCGTAATTCACCGCACCAACGTCCCCCCGCCGACATCCAGCTTCGGAACGCCCCGTCCCAGCAGCCGCTCGATATCCAGCTTCGTAATGCACCGCCCCAACTCCCCCCCGATCTCCAGCTTCGTAATTCACCGC
>JAICLL010000269.1 GCA_025927475.1 Pirellulales bacterium | reverse complement strand
GGATTGGCTGGCGCGCGTCAACCGAGCACAATCGAAGGCGGAGGAGGATGCACTCAAGCGGGCCATCGAGCGCGGTGCTCCCTTCGGTTCGGAGCGTTGGGCGGCTCGCATCGCGAAGCGGCTGGGTTTGGAATCGACGCTCCGCCCGAGAGGTCGTCCGCGCAATACAAAAAAGTAGAGCGTCCCTTTTTCTATCCTCAGGCTTGATTCTGTTAATCTAGAGACCACCGAGTGTTAATACGCCATAGGAAGACGAATGACGCCGCTGCGCGGGCTTACCCCGTACGAGCCTTGGAAACAAGCTGGGTGAATGGTTGACTTGGTGTTTTGGGAGCAATGACGCTAAGGTACAATCGCAGCATGGCCCAGCTCACCGCACGTCAGGTTTTTCATTTGCTCGAAAACGAAACACTTTGGCAGCTCGTGGAGCGCGTCCACCGGCGGTTGGCGGATGACGCCATTGAACACGCCATCGTGGGCGGCGTGGCCGTTTGCCTGCACGGCTATCGTCGAAACACCGTCGATCTCGACTTGCTCGTCAATCCCGAAGATACAGCGGATCTTCGCGCGGCCCTCGCGGCCGATGGTATTGCCTGGCACCCCACCGCGAGAGAATTTCGCTCGGCTGCCGGGGTGCCCATTCAATGTGTGCTGGCGGGCGAAGCGGAAGGCTCTGGTCAAGCGGCACGGTTTCCCAGCCCGGGCGATCCGAAGTTCATTACGACGATCGAAGGCTTGCCGGTCTTGTCGCTTGCGTCGCTAATCCAATCGAAGATCGCCTGCGGACTGGGCAACCTGCGGCGTACTCATCGAGACTTTGCCGATGTGGTCGAGTTGATCGTCGTTCACGAGCTTGATGGCTCGTTTGCCCGCTTGCTGCACAAATCGGTTCGCAAGGAATTCCGCGTCCTTGTTCGGCAGGCGCGGGGCGGCAAATAAGGCGGCTGCGGGCGCCGGCGCCGCGTTGAACACTCGGACGGTTTCAGACTGCCGCGGCGCGAGAAGCTATCTTACGTCGGGCAATTTTGCCCAGCGCCCCAGCGCCAGCAATGGGAAATAGATCCGATACAAATGATACCGCAAATAAAAAACTCGGGGAAAGCCCGTGCCGGTGAATTCGGGCTCGTCCCAGCCGCCATCGGCCCGCTGGCGATCGAGCAGCCAGTCGATGCCGCGCTGCGTCGCCGGATGATCGCGCAGGCCCGCCGATAGCAGGCCCAGCACCGCCCAAGCCGTTTGCGAAGGCGTCGGGTTTCCCTGCCCGCGCAAGCTGGGGTTGGTGTAGGTTTCGGGCGTTTCGCCCCAGCCTCCCGAGGGTTGTTGATGCACCAGCAGCCACTCGCCGCCGGCCACCATCATCGGGTCGTCGTGTGAAACGCCTGCGGCGGCCAGCCCGGCCAGCACCTGCCAGGTGCCATAGATATAGTTGACGCCCCAGCGGCCGAACCAACTGCCGTCGGCCTCTTGGGTTCGCCGCAGATAAGCGACCGTGCGATCCACCGCCGGGTCGTCTTGGCGGCGGCCTAAGCAGCCGAGGGCTTCGAGCACCCGCCCGGCCAGGTCGGGCGTGCTGGGATCAATCATCGCGTTGTGATCGGCAAAGGGCACGTAGCAGAGAAACTCGGAGTCGTTGTCGCGATCGAAAGCGCCCCAGCCGCCATCGCGGTTTTGCATCGCCAGCATCCAGCGCTCGGCTCGCGCGATGGCCTCGGTCATCCGAGTCCAGGCTTCCCCACGGTCGCCCGGCAGGTCCGACGCGGCGACGAATTGCTCGGCCAGCGCCATGACCACCATCGCCGTGTCGTCCGAGTCGGGATAGAAATCGTTGGCATGTTCGAAGCACCAGCCGCCCGGTTCGGCCGCCACCCTGCGCGACCAATCGCCGCGCTTGTCGATTTGCCGGTCCAACAACCACTCGACGGCCCGGCCGGCGGCGGTCGATTGGCTGCCCGTTGCCGCCAGCGCCCGCAAAGCGATGGCCGTGTCCCAAACCGGCGAGCGACAAGGCTGCAAGCGCAACACATCGTCTTCTTCGATGCTCAGCTTGCGCAATTCCTCAAGGCAATAGCGCACCTCGGGAGCGTCGTCGGCATAGCCCAGGCAACGCAGGGCCACCACGCTCCAGATGATCGGTGGAAAGATGGCGCCCAGGCCGTCGCTGCCGGCAAAGCGCTCGATCATCCAGCGCCGCGCGATCTCGACGGCCCTGCGCCGCAGCGGCAGCAGCCGGCGCCGCTGACACCACTTGGCGCCCGCATCGACGCCGCGGAAAAAGCGGTCCCAGCTCAGCCAACCTGTGCCGCCCGTTAGCCCTGGGCAGCGCAGCGGCGGCCAATCGGCGGGCGCTCGCAAAAACAGTTCGCGAATGCCCCGCGATGGCTCGACCGCGCGCACCGGCTGAACCGCCGACATGATCGCAAGCGGCACGAGCATCGTGCGGCTCCACGAACTGATCGAATAAAGATTGACCGGGAACCAATCGGGCAGCAGCAAAAACTCAGCAGGCACGGCCGGGCATTGCTCATAAGAAATCTGCCCCAGCAGCGCCAGATAAAAGCGCGTGAAACTGTTCACCGCGTCGGCCCCGCCGTGCGCCAGGATTGCCCGTCGCGCTCGCTGCATCTCGGGCGAACTGGCCGCATGGCCGGTTAGCTTCAGAGCGAAGTAGCCCTTCACGCTGGCGCTGACATCCACATCGCCGCCGGGGTAAATCGACCAGCCGCCGTCGGGCAACTGCTGCCGCAGCAGGTAGCGGGCCGCTTGCCGGGCCTCGCCCGATTCCTGCCGGCCCAAAAAGGCCAGCAGCAAAATATATTCACTCTCAAGAATCGAATCGCCTTCGAGTTCGCCTTCCCAGTAGCCACCGGCATGCTGGGCCTCGAGCAGCCAGCGGCGGGCGCGCTCGATCGCGCCGCCAACCCGATCGGCCGGGGCGCCCCGGCCCGCGGGAGATAGCAAATTATGTAAGCCAGTGCGCCCGATCGCCAAGCTCTGCACAGTTGGGCTCCATTCCATCCCGCACAAGGTCTTTTGGTCGCCGCCGCGGGCGATTGTGAGACAAAAGCTTATGCCATGCGCCGCGACCTCACAAGGTCAGTCGAATGGAATGCCGGCGGGCAGTTCCTATGCCATCCGCTCGATCGCGGCATCCAGCAACTGCGGCAGCCGATCGAGCGAGCGCAGCTCGCGGGCCACGCGGGGATGAGCGAAAATGCGGACCCGCTTCACGTAGTCGTCGAATTGCTCGCGCGCCAGCGTCCGCACCACCGGCGACACCTCGCCCAACGGCCGCCAACATCCCTCTTTGATAAAGTACACATCGACGTCGAACTCCACCTCGCGCCCGACGGGCGGAGCGTCGAAGAGAATTTCGTGCGGCGCCACCACCCGGCCCAGCTCGGTGCTGGCCACCAGCGCAAATTGCTCGGCGCAGGCCGCCAGCCAGGGATAAGGCTGCCGGGCCAGCCGGTCATAGACTTCCCGCCGCTCAAAAAAGCTGTACTGAGCCACCCGCTTGTAGAGCCGGCGCGTGGGGCCAAATAGCCCTTCGAGCAGCTCGCTCGCCGGGCCCGATCCCGCCGCGGTGTGCAACTCTTCGATCATCCGCGCTTCGGTCTGCCGGAAAAGCTGATCGAGCTCCAGCGTGCCGTGCAGCAAGTAAAACGCCCGTTGCAGCATGGCGGTCGCCGCCCGCACGCCGTGATGCCAATAGACCTCGCTGAACATTACATACCGCGCAAAGACCATCATCTCGGCGGCGGTCTTGCCTTTTTCGCTGATGGCTAGGCCGTCGCCCGCTTCGTTCAGACAGAGACTGCCGATCAGCCGGCCCTGATCGAAATTCCGTCCGTACGGTACTCCCGCGTGCAGGCTGTCGCGGGTCAGATAATCCATCTTGTCGACGTCGATCGGGCCAGAGAGCATGCTGGCCAGGATACGGGCTTTGGCGGTGCGCGGTTCTTCCGAAAGCAACGCCACCACCTCGCGTGGATTGACGCCCCAGTCGCTTCGCAAGGCATCGGCGATTTCGCCCTCCAGCAGAAAGCTATTGGCAAACAGCTCGTGGCTGGGCACGCCCGCCAAGCGAATGTCTTCGATCGGATGGCAGAACGGCCAATGCCCCAGGTCGTGCAACAGGGCCGCGACCAGAAACAGCTCGGCGTCGGCCGGGCGAATGGCCGCGCAAAACCGCTCGTCATACGCCAGTTGCTTCAGATAAAGCAACGCCAGCCGATAAACGCCCAGCGCGTGCTCGAAGCGCGTATGAATGGCCGCGGGATAGACCAGCGACACCAACCCAAGCTGGCTGATTTTGGCCAGCCGGCGAAACTCGCTGGTATCGATGATCTGCCGCACGCGGTCGGTCAGCGGCACGTCCAGTTCCGGCGGAATGCGAATCATTCCGCGGCGCGCGTCGAGACCGGCGATTTCAGGAATCTCGGAGAGGGACACGAGTGATAGGAAATCCAAACCGAATCCTAGCCTTGCTCTACGCCAACTTGGCCAGCGCATCGAGCGCGGTCTTGGCCGCTTCGATGCCGCCGACCTTTTCGCAGAGATGCTTGGCGGCCACCAGGTGATCAAGCTGCAGCATTTCGGCCCCGCGCGAGCCTTGTCGCACGCTGCGCCGAGCACCGGCTGCCGGCGCGGCAGCCGCGGTGCCCTTACGGCGGCGGCGCCGCCGGCGCAAGCCCATCGCGGCGAGCACCTGGCTGACTTGGGCCGACGAGGCCGTAACGCCGCGCTCGGCCAAGGTGGCGATCACGTCGCGCGGCCGCACCGGGCCGTCCGACTCGCGCGCGACCGCTCGAATCAGATCGGCTTTGCTGGTGTCTGCGGAATGATTGTTGGAAGACGCTCGACGTTTGGCCATGATGTCATACTCCAGAAGTTGCTCGATTCTGTCCCGCTTTCAATACGTACAGCCTAATTCGTTGCGCACCGTATGCAATAGCCTGGCTCTTTGCCGGGCGCAGCAAGTGGGCGTAGAATGACGCTCTGTTCCGGGGGATCTGCGGTTTGATGAAGAAGCAGTCGTTAAACACAGTCGATCTGTTTTTGCATGAGTCCGCCGACGTCATGAAAACGCTCGTGCAGAGACTTGCGGCGCCTGAACACGTCGATCGCCTGTACGAGAGCCGCCGTTCCGCTGAGTCGTATTTGACGAACGACGATCCGAAGTTGCGCTTGTCGGCGATCGTGGTGATTGCGCATCAATGGGCCTTGGACGATGCGTTGATCGCGGCCTGCGAACGGCTGCTGCGCAACGATCCGGATCCTGAAGTCCGCGCCTATGCGATGGGATATCTCGCGTACGGTTATTACGAAACAGATGACGCGCGTATCGGCAAAATGGCCGCCGAAATCGTCTACGAGAATGCCCAACCTCACGTGTTGCGTCGCGCGGCGTATGCGGCGCTTTTCAACCTGCGTCAATCAGCCCGTAATTCCGTCCCGAAAAGGAATCAAGCCATTGCGCCCGGCTTCCGGTTTCCTGAAGACGTGGATTGGCGCTTCGTAGACACCTTTCTGTACGGCGGCAAACGAAATGGAATACATCCTAAAGACTTAAACGGACTGTTGTTTTAGTAGTGAGCCGTAGGGTTGGGGCGGGGGCCCCGCGTCCGCCCATAGGGGGGTGGGTCGGCGCCCCCCCCAAGATTAGGCAAAAGGCGGGGCGCGCGGCGCGC
>JAICLL010000152.1 GCA_025927475.1 Pirellulales bacterium | reverse complement strand
GACTCGCTGCGCTCGGCCCACCCTACGCCGCGGCAAGCCGCCAAGCGATTGCGGGTTTTGAGCCTCAAAACCGATAAACGAGCGCGCTCCCGACGTGTTCCGCATTTCCGGGATCATGCACGCTCATTTACAATCAAAAAAGACGGCAGCGCCGATCGAACGCGATCCAGAGTCTGACAGAAAGATGGCTGACAGAAAAATGAAGATGGCAACGCCAGCGCGCGAAGGCAGGCCTTTCCGGCGGTGCTCCGCCCATTTTTCTGTCCGTAATTTTTCCGCCATTCTGGACAGTCCAGCAAAAAGGTTTAGCTTCGCAGAGCAAACGGCGGCATTAGTCGCACTCGCCGTGCTTTGCCTCGCGTTTGCCGCTACCAACGCATGGGCGGATGAGCCGAAGCCCGACACGGTCGTCGTCTCGGACATGACGATCGAATCGCTTCTCGCGCCGATCCGCGAGAAGCACCAAGTGCCGGGGCTGATCGCGGGCGTCGTCGGACCGCAAGGTCTCACCACCGTAGGCGCGGTGGGCGTGCGCAAGCTCGGTTCGCCCGAGCCAATGCTCGTCACCGACAGCATCCACATCGGCTCCGACACCAAGGCGATGACCGCCACACTGCTGGCCAT
The DNA here is from genome assembly GCA_025927475.1 of Pirellulales bacterium. GTDB lineage: Bacteria > Planctomycetota > Planctomycetia > Pirellulales > JAICIG01 > JAICLL01. The sequence goes on along the minus strand of JAICLL010000152.1, from coordinate 15,662 downwards.
GCTGGTCGAACAAGGCAAACTCTCCTGGACCACCACACTGGGCGAAGTGTTTGCCGACCTGAAGCCGCCGCTCGACGCCGATTTCGCCGGCGTGACGCTCGAACAGCTTTTGACGCATCGCTCGGGCCTGCCCGCGAATGTTAATTACCGCAAGTTCACTGGCGGCACGCTGGTTGAACAACGCGAGGCGATGACCCAAGAGGTGTTGAGCCAACGCCCCGGACACCCGCCCGGATCCAAGTTTCTCTATTCCAACGCCGGCTACATTGTGGCCGGCCATATCGCCGAGCGCGTGACCGGCCAGTCGTGGGAGAATCTGATGACCGTCCGTTTGTTCGAGCCGCTGAGAATGTCGTCCGCCGGGTTTGGCGTTCCCGGAACGAAAGACCAAGTGGACCAACCCTGGGGACACCTGTCGCTGCTGGGCGTCAACGTGCCGCGGCAAGATGACAATCCGCCGCTCTTGGGGCCAGCGGGCACGGTGCATTGCTCGTTCGCCGATTGGGCCAAGTTTGTCAGCTTGCACCTGCGGGCGGGCGGCGATGAGCATGGAATTGGTCCGCGGTTTCAGGGTTCAGGATTCAGGGTTCTGCATCTGCTGAAGCCGGAGAGTTTCAGAAAGCTGCACACGCCGCCGCCGGGCGAGCGGTATGCGCTGGGTTGGGGCGTCGCCGAGAGGCCGTTCATCACCGGACCGCTCTTGATCCATTCGGGCAGCAATACCATGTGGCTGGCCACCGCGGCGATCTCGCAGAAGCACCACATCGCCTTTCTTGTCGCCGCCAATTCCGCCGACGCCGCCGCGCACCAGGCGTGCGACGCGGCCTTGGCAGCAGTAGCGGCGCATGAGCTGGCTCAGCGATAGGCTGGGTGGTGGTTACGGTTCGCCTTTTGGGTGCTCCCCGTGATATAATAAAATGATATGAACACCGAAGCCATTTATGCCATGTTGCGGCAGCAGCCGTTTGCGCCATTTGAAGTGCGTTTGTCGAATGGCGATGTCCACGAGGTTCGGCACCCGGAAAACGCGGTGTTGCTCAAGAGTAATCTGTTCATTGGCTTTCCAGAACGAGACAGCTTCGTGCTCTGCGCGTTGTCTCACGTGTTGAGCGTACAGCCGCTTCAGCGGGCCTGACCTCTCTGGTGGAATGGATTCCATGCGCCGCCCGCAATTCAGCTTGAAGACGTTGCTCAGCCTGTTCACCGCGGTTTGTTTCGCGCTCGGTGCGTGGCATCTACATCGCTATCGGCAATTCGTCGAGGTCGAGCCGGTGCGGCTGGGCGGCGCAATTCGGGGTAGCGGCCGTTATTTTATTCATGACGGTCCGGTCATTCAGACGTTTTTTGCGCTGGCCGACATTCCTGGGTTAGAAGAGTTTAAAGACCGAGACTGCTGCGAGGCGGGCGCGTTAGCAAGGCGGGCCGGAGGGGGCGCCTATGATTTCCAGTTTCACCTCAACGGCTATCCTTCCAAGCCGGGGGTTCACCGGCTGCGCGTATGGCCGCACCTATCAGGCAAATTGGGCGAGCCGCTGGAAACCACGTTTACCGTCGAGCCGTGACGGGCCATCCTCCCTCGGTGATCGTGGAAGTCACGCCCGCAGAATACGGCAAAATCCGCTCCACCGAATTTCAGCTTCCGGAGGGCTGGAAGTTCGCTGTGCCAATCCCAAGGTCGGTCGCGGCGAGCAACCCATAAGCGTGCCCGAAGATTGGGCGCGTGCATATGCGCGTCAGGCGATGCCGACTTTCGCGATTGAGATCTCTATCAACAGCATCCAGCAATCGCCTGAGGCGTTTGTCGAGCCGGTGTCCGTGGGCGCGACGCTGCCCGACATGCCGTTGTTTCTCACGCCTGAGACCTATGTGCCGGTTCCGCTCGAAGCGACGTACCGGTCAGCTTGGGAAACGCTGCCGGCGTATTGGCGCGAGCGGCTCACGATGGCCTGATGCGCGCCGTGAATGTCGCCAGGAAGGTGATGATCGTACCCGCGGCTGCTTCGATCAACGGATAATTGCTGAATCCCCAGATCTGCGCCAGCAGATAGGTGGGCACGCAAAACAGCGCCGCCATCTCGAACGCGATGATTGTTTTGAACAGGTTGGAGGGAAGGCGTCCGTTTCGTTCGCAATATCGCTTCGCCACCAAAATCATGGAGATCGCGCCCGCGATCACCAGGAACACATAAAACGCATCGTGGTCGGTCAGCCAGCGCGCCACGCACATTGCGACGTACCACAAGACAAAAATCGATGCCGCATACAGCAGATCGATTGCCCCCGGCCACTCAGATTCGGTAGGCGCCGTTGGGGCCTGCGGCGGGGCGTAGGGATTGACATCCTTTTGGTTTGGCGAAATCTCGTTCACGGCTTCGCCCGCGCTACGTCGTCGCGCTGCCGCAGGCGCTCGATCGTCCGCTTCAAAAAGTGATAGGGAAACTGCCGCTCGAAATTGAGCTTTTGGGCCAGGTCGAGCAGCGGCGCGGCGCGATCCGGAGACCCCTCGGCCATGACCGTCAGCAGCATGCACTTGTGCGTCGGATCGAGCGGCAGAGGGTCCAGATCCTGCTCGGTCCAAGCGTCGCCTTTCGCCAGGATTTCGGCGGCGCGGCGATCGTCGCCCCGGCCGGCGCGGAACTGTTCGATGGCCTTCGTTTTCGCTTCGGCGGCGGCCGCCGCGTTGCCCTGTTCGGCCCACGCCAACGCCTGGCAAAGCAAGGAGAAGCCGCCGTGTTCGCCCGGCAGAACATCAATGCCGGCGGGCGGTTCGACGGCTTGCCGCAACTCAAACTGCGCCTGATAGCGCGGCAGCGCCGCTTCGTCCGCCTCGGCGGGCGGGGCGGTGGCGGTAAGTAGCCCTTGAAAATCGCCCTGCAAATACAGCAGCGTGTTTTTCACTTGCCGCGTCAGCATCGGCGCGGCTTGCGGCCGCGCTGTTGCAGCCTGCACGCTGAACGTGTTGACCGCCTCTTGAGCCGCATCGAGCTTGTTGGCGGCGACCAAGACGGACAGCAGCCGGTCTTGGTCGGCAATCGAAAGCGGATTGCCATTCAGGGCGGTCCGCGCCTCGGCTTCCAGGACGTCGTATTCGCCCAGCGCCATCCGGATTTTGGCCAACTGCGTCTTCATTTGCGGATCGCTGGGCCGTAAAGCGCAGGCGGCGCTGGCCGCCTCTTTGGCCGCGGCAAAATCGCCGCGCGAGAGCAACACGCCCGAGCGGGCATATCGGGGAAAAGCGTTTTGCGGGTCGGCGGCAATCGCGCGCTCGAAAAACCGCAATCCCGCGCCGCGGTCGGGATCGCACCGGCCGCGCAGGTAGAGCAACGCCGAGTTGTTGGGGTCCGCGGCGAGCCATGCGTCGTATTGCGCGACCAGCTCCGCTTGGCCGCCAAGCTGCTCTTGGATGGTTTGATAGGTGCGATGCCAATTGACCAGCACCGGGCGGTCTGGTAGCCGCGCGGTCAGAAAATCGCGGCAGCGCTCAAATTGATTCTGCTGCCGAGCAAGCGCCCAATAGCCCGACAGCAACATCAGGTTGTCGGGCGTGGCCCGCAGATGGTTTTCGGTGAATCCCAGGGCGTCGCCAGCCAGTTGGGGCGCGGCGAACAACACCGCGACCAGGTTTTCGGCGGGCCCAGGTTGCAGGCTGATCCGCGTTTTGCGAAGCTGCTTGCTCCGGCCCATATTAAGCTGCGCCGGAAAATCCTGGAAAGGGTAATCAACGTGCGGATAGCTGACGAACGCCTCGCCAAAGTGAATCCGCGAGTCGCCGTCAGGGGCGTTTGCCGCCGGCGCCGCATAAACGACTTCTTGCCAAACCACCACCGCCGAGCGGCTAGGATCGACCACAAACGCCGGCGAGCGAAACAGCCCCAAGAACCAATTGCTGTCCAGGTTGAATTCGACCGGCTCAAAGCCCACTTTCGGCTCGCGGACGATGGCGCGATGCGGTCCCTCGGCCACGACCAGACTGCTGTGGCCCTGCCCGCCGACGGTGATCGTCTGGCCTCCGTCGACATCGACGACAATGGGCACCGGCAGTCCGTTGACCAGGTGTACGGTGCGATGCCGCCGCACGTACGAATTTCCGCCCAAGAACGCGGCCAACAGCAGCAGCACGGCCGCCCCGGCCCAGAGCACGGGCGAGCGATAGAACGGATCGCGCGGCACGAGCGAACCGGGTTGGCCCACCGCCCGCTCCGAGATGCGCACCATTTTGCGGAACGTTTTGTCGCCGCTCAACGCGGGCCGCGCCGCCATCAGAACCTTGAATAATTCGAGTGCTTCTTCGTGCTGCCGCTGACGTTGATGGGCTTGCGCCAGCATGATGAACAGCGCCGGTTCAAACGCCTGACTGCGTGGCTCGAAATCCGCGAGCATTGCCCGCGCCCTGGGCAAATTGCCTTGCTCGATGTGGCCGATGGCGACGGCCCGCTTGTACGGCAAATTGTTGGGTTCGAGAGCCAATGCCCGTGCGAAGCATTGGTCGGCATCGGCCTTGCGCCCCATGCGCTCATACCAGCCGCCCAGGTAAAATTGTACGCGGGCCACGTCGCCGAACAGCGTGAGCATGGCCTCGGCGAAGCGCGCGGCGTCATCTCCCTGCTGGAACGCGTCGAACGTGCTGTGCATCTTGATGGCCGCGTCGGGATCGTGCTCGTTGGCGGCTAGCTCGGCGGAGCATCGCTCGATGGCCTCCTGACGCATTTTCTTCCATTCGGAGAATTTGACCACCATGTGCCGCCGGCAAGACGGGCAGTAATTCAAAACCTGCTTCTTGGCCAGCGGAATCACCGGCACAAAGATCACGCAGAACGCCAGCCAAGTCTCGTAATTCTCCAGCTTGACCGGCTGGTGGCAAAACTGGCAAACGCCGTCGAATTGCCGCCGATTCCTCTTGCCGAAATAGGTCGTGCCGATTCCGTTGACGGTGGTGGGCATCTCGGCTCCCTCGCAAAGACAGGCCTCGTTTTTGAAACCGCCCTTTGAGCTTAGCGGTGCGGACGGCGATCGCCAACTGTTTTTTCGCTCCTTTCGCTCAATCTGATGTATACGCGCGTGACTGACGCCGGTCTGGCGCAGTTAGCGTCGGCCGAAGCACTGGAAGAGCTGACCATCGACCACGAGGCCGTCTCGCTCGCGGGACTGCGAGCGGTGCGGACCATCAAGCGTCTTCATCGGCTGCACCTTGATCAATTTGGCGGGCCTCCAAAATTGTCCGAGCTAAAGCTCGATGACGACCATGTCGCCTATGTGCCTACGAGTGACTTCAATGACTGTGTCGAGGCGCTAAAGGCGCTGCGGCAGTCGCATCCGGGCATCGTGATTGATAACGATACGGCGATCGGCGGGCCGTGGCCGTACGAAGCGTTGCCGCCGCAGTACGAAATGATTCCCGGTCCCCGGCGCGATTGGACGCTGCGGTTTTTTCGCGAGTGGAACCGCCGATACCGCGGACGTTAGAATACAGCCGGGCGAATCGCCCAGCAATATTTGCTCTGGGTTGCAAAAACAGGCTTCCTGCTATGTATCATTGGTTCTTCTGTGTTGCCGCGATCGCATCCGCTGCTGATCCGGCCGTTTCCGCACCGCCCAAACTTTATGTGGCCAACTCCGCCGGCAACGATCTGCACGTCATCGATACGGCGACCAATCTGGTGATCAGACGAGTCGAGGTCGGGCCGCAGCCGCATGGGTTGGCGGCTACCGCGGCGGGCGACCAAGTGTTTATCACGGTCGAAAACACCGGCGGAGAAGCGGGAGAATTGCTATGGCTCGATCCCGTGAGCGATGCGGTTACGCGGCGGATGACCATCGGGCCGCGGCCGAACCAGTTGGCCGTCACGCCCGACGGACGCCTGGCATATGTCCCGTGCGATGATGCCTCGTGGTGGGTGATCGACACCGAACAGGGCAAGGTCATCGCAAAGATTGCTACCGGCGGCAGGCCCCACAACACGCTCTCGTCGCCCGACGGCAGGCGGATGTATCTGGGTCCAAAGGGCTCGTATCACGTGCTGATCGCCGACACGCGGTCGCATCGGCTGACCGGCGAGATCCCGCTGTCCGACGCGCCGCGGCCCATCGTTCTCTCGCGCGATGAAACGCGGCTGTATGCCAACGTCGACACGCTGATTGGCTTCGAGGTGTGCGACGTGCCGGCCCGCAAGGTCGTTCACCGCGTCGAGGCCGACGTGCCCGAGGAGTTGTTGCGCAAAGCCAGCCGCAGCCACGGCATTGCCCTGACGCCCGACGAGAAAGAACTCTGGATGTGCGACGTGTTCCACGATCGGACGTATGTGTTTGACCTGACCGCCGAACCGCCGCGGCAGGTGGCGAGCATCACGATGCAAGGAGGCGGCTATTGGCTCAGTTTTTCGCCCGATGGCCGAACCTGCTATATCAGCGAGCGGATTGGCAACACTGTGGCTGTGGTCGACGTGGCCAGCCGCAAGGTCACCGCCCACATTCCCGTCGGGCAGGTTCCCAAGCGAGTGCTGATCGTGAACCCGCTCGGCAGGCAGTAGGACCGCCATTTATTAACAGAAAGTAACCGTCGGACGGCGAGCCAGCCTGACCGCAAAATTGTCGCTTCGGTTTTCGTTCTGCCCGTCCAGCGCGTACAATGGCGGCAGTCACCCCGCGATTTGGGTCCTAGCTTAGGAATTGCCGTGCCGTCCGCGTTGTCCTGGCCGCTGGCTTCGCACTTCAGCACGATCTTGCAGAAGCCGGCGTTCGCGTTTCGCGCCGCCGAGCTCAAGCCTATCGTGGTGGAGAAAGACAACCTGAACCAGCCGCGGGCGTGGTCGGGGGCGTTCGCCACCGTCTACAAGGGCAGCTTTGGCAATGGCAGCGCACTGGCCATTCGCGTCTTTACCAGCGCCGCCTCGGAACGCCGCGAGCGCTATCAGGCCATCGCCTCGTTTCTGCAAGGACGCAAGATCGAGCCGCTGGTGGGGTTCACCTATCGCGACGATGGCATCCGCTCGGCGGGCGACGGCAAGTTCTATCCGCTGGTCACCATGGAATGGGTGTCGGGCGAGACGCTCTTCAAATGGGTCGCCCGACAGTGCCGCGACAAAAACCGCAAAGAGCTGGCCAAGGCCGCCGATCTGTGGGTGGAGTTGGTGGGGCAACTTGCGGCGGCGCAGATCGCCCACGGAGACTTGCAGCACGCCAACGTGATGGTCACCGACCGTGGCCGGCTGAAGCTGGTCGATTATGACTGCATGTGCGTGCCGGCGCTAGTCGGAAGGACCAACCTCGAAATTGGCGTCGATCCGTATCAACATCCGGGCCGCGACCACGAGACGAAACTTTCGCTGAGCCTCGATAATTATTCAGCTCTGTTCATTCTGGCGGCGTTGCGGGCGTTGGCGGCGGCACCGGAGCTGTGGAGCCGGTTTGTCGAGGGCCTGCAATACGACAAGCTGCTGTTCCGGCACGAAGACCTCGAAGACCCCGACCGCTCGGAGCTGATCAAGACCCTGCGGCGATCGAATGACGCCGAAGTGCCGCGGCTGGTAGACGAATTGCTGACGCTGCGCAAAGGGCCGTTGGACCAGGTGCCGCGGCTCGACCAGGTGCTGTTTTCGTTCGACAAGGTAGAATCGCTGCTCAATGCGCGCGATTTCGACGCGGCGGTCGAGCTCTTGGCCCGCGGCAAGAAACCGCTTTCGGCGGCCCCGGCCAAGCTGCAGCCGCGGCTGCGCGACGCCCAGCAGCGCGTCAAGCAGCGGCAAGACCTGGAGCGGGCGGTCGCGGCGGGCGACGAAAAGGCGATGCAGCAGCTTTATCAGCCGAAGCTGCTCGACGACTACCCGCACGCCCAGGCCGCGGTGTCGGTCGCGCGCGTGGCGGCCAAAGTGGCGCCTTTGATCGATCAATTGGAAAAAGCCCGGCAGACGCGGGCCTGGCGGCAGTTGGTGCAAATTTGGGATTCGCACCAAACGCTGCTGGCCGGCCGCAAAAGCGCCGCCCATTTCGCCGCCGACGTGGCCGCCTGGCGCCAGCGCAACCAGCTTTGGGATACGGTGCTGGCCTTGCTCGCCCAAAGCGACATCGACGCCACGGCGCTTGCCGCCTCCTGGAAGCAATTGGCCGCGCTCGGCGGGCATCCCGAGGCGGACAGCCGTCAGCAGGACGTCGAGCGCATCCTCAAACGCGAAGCCGCATGGACCGGGTTTCAAAGCGTGTCACAAGCGCTGCGCCAAGAGGCCGATGAATCGCTCGTCCACGCCTGGAACGAAAAGATGTTTGCCGGCTGGCCACGGGCAGAACGCGAGCGGCCGCGGATCGAAACAGCCCGTCGCCGCCTGGAGCTTGTTGGGCAACTCGAACGGCAAGCCGCCCAGCCGCTGAGCATTGCCAATGAAGAGCAGCTTTTTAAGCTGGCAGGCGGGTTGCCCGACGGCTATGAATACGCGCTGAAGCCGCGCGTTCAGTTGGCTCACGACCGCCTGCACGTGCTGGCCAAGCTGAAGCGGGCGTTGGCCGAGCCGGTTTCCGATGTGGCGCTGGCGTCGCTGTGGGAAAAGCTGCATGCGTTGAAAGGCCGGGCGCTCGCCCCGGCGAGCGTCAAGGCACGCGCGGCCACGGCGGTCGAACGCGCGGCGGTGCTGCACATTCTGCGGCAGATTCCGGCGACCTACCCGATCGACCAGGCCCCGCAGCTCGATGCGCGGCTGATGAACACCTGGAACGACTCGCTGCTGGCCGAATGCCACGACGCCGAGCCGTGGCGTGCCGCCTGGCGCCAGGCCGCCAAGCGGCAAGCCGTGCTGGCTGAATTAAAAAAGGCCATTGCGGCCAACAACAAGCTGGGCATCGCCGATTTGGCAGCCGACGATTGCCTGACGGGCTATCCGTTGCCGCACGACTGGGCCCGCATCGCCAAAGGGGCGATGTCGGAACTGCAGACCTTCCGACAATTGCTGGCCACGCTCCAACGGAATGATCGTCAGGCGTTTCGCCAGAACTTCGACGCCCGAGTGTTGCGGCGGCATGCCAAGGAGTTTGCGGCCCACCAGGCCCGGCTGCGAGAATGGATTTTGGCGGAGGTGCTGCCGGGCGATAAACTGGGGCTGGCGCCGCCGCTGGCCCGGCGAGGCCTGATGCGCGAGCCGGGCGGCAACAACACGTTTCGCATTTGCTGGCAATGGCCGCAACCGCGGTTCAGCGAGCAATGTGTCGTGGCGATCTGCCGCGAGCCGCCGCGCCGAGGCGGTGACGCGCGGCAGCTTGCCTCGCTGATCCGTCTGCCGGTCGAACGCAAAAGTTATGAAGAAGGCGGCGGCAGCCGCCTGCTGCACGCCGATCACGATTGGCAGGGCGGCTACGTGATAGTGTGGGCAGTTATTGACGTGGGCTTTGAACAGTTTGCCAGCGAACCGCTGGTGCTGGGAAGACTCGAGGCACCGGCAGCGAAATCTTCCGCCCGATGGATGTTCTGATTTTGGATTTTTGATTTTAGATTTTCGACTTTGGGAGCTGCGATCCGCCGATAGGGCTGTCATGCCCGTCAATCGAAAATCCAAAACCGAAAATCCAAAATCGCACCAACCGTAAACCGCTGTGATTCACCAAATCTACTGCACCCACTGCACCTACGGCACCTCGGTGCTGGAACAGCGCGAAGGCGAATTGGCCGAGCGCGTGCTGGGGTACAGTGCGCGGGCGGCGTCGCTGGCCGACCGTAACGAGTTGCGGGGATACTATCGACAGATTGAACGGTTCTTGTCGTACTACCTGCCGAGCGACACGCCGCCGGAAGAAAAGCCGCGGCTCGACGCCCCGAGCGCGCCGCGGCGGTTTTTTGTCCTGCCGTCGCTGGGCAACCTGCAAATGGTCGGGCAGGTGTCATATCGCGCGACCGACACCGCGGGCCGGGTTGGCTCGTACTTCGCCCATGTGCTCTTTGCGCCGCGCTCGTCGAGCGGGCCAACGACATCAGCCTGGTCGACGGTCGACGGCCTGCGGCTGTGGCAGGCGCCTTGGGTCGATCAAGACTCGCCCGATCTGCCTTTCGGCCTGCCCGAGTTGGAACGGCTTGACGATCTCTGGGCCGGAACTCGGCCGGCCTTAGACGACGAGTTGGTCTTGCGGTTTCTGCAAACGCCCGTCGGCGAAACATTGGACGATCCGGCCGAGGTGGTTCCACCGCGTTGGCGGAGCGTGCCGGCTGCGGAGCGCATCGAGCTGCTGGTCAACACGCTGCAAGGGCTGCTGGCGCTGGGCCTGCCGCGCCGGGCGAGTGTGTTGGTGGTGATGGAGCCGAGTGTCGCGGCGCTCGTGTTTTATGGTGTCGCAAGGCTGCTGCCCGCCGCATTGCTGGAAGGCGTGAGTTTCTCCACCTTTGAGCCGACGACCGAACGGCTGCCGGTGACGGTGGCGGCCACCACGTTTTACCATCCTGACAGCAGCGACGTGCGGCCCGACCTCTATCGCCGCGGCGGCCTGGTGCTGAACACGTATACGGGCCGCATGTCGGAGAGCGGCCCGCCGCCGGGCGGCTATGCGCGGTTTATCGTCGAGCGGCTGCTGGCCGACGGCTGGTCGAACGTCGATCGCTTGCTCGAAAGCTTCGAGCAGGCCGGCGCCAAACGCCCGGAGGATTTGGAAATGCTAGCCAAGACGCACCCCTTGATCTCGCATGTGCTGTCCGCCGAGCCGTTGGACGATGGTGCTTGGCGCGGATCGAACGTGGCCGCCAATTATCTGCGGCAAGAGGTCCGCCACCAACTGGCCAACGCGCAGCCGGGCTGGCCCGAACTGCGCCAGGTCGTGGGCTCGCCCAACCATTTACAGGTGCTTGAATTGGTGGCCGGCGAATCGGCGCCGGCAGATCTGCACGGGCCGGCGCAGTTCCTGGTGAGCAAGCTTCCGCCCGAAAAATTTCCCGAATTGCTGGCGTCGCCGCGCGTCGCTCCTTCGGCCAAGCTCGATGCGTTGCAGGTTTACGCGACGCGCCACAGCCGGTTGCCCGATGGCTGCGAATCGCTTTGGGCCGACGAAATGCACCCCGTGGTTCGACCTGTCGGCGATCATCGTCCGCTCATCGAGCGGCTCTTTACGCGTCTGCCAGAGCCGGTGCTGGCGCCGTTGTATGAGGCCGTGCCCGATGAATTCCACAAGCCGCGGTTCCTGACGTTGCTGCGGGCGTGCCGAGCCGAATCGCGCAATCAGGCGGTGCTCAAGCGGCTCTTATTGCAGCACTTGAACGACCTGAACGACGTTCAATTTGCCGACACGCTGGTCGAGCACCGCGAGGGTCTGCGGGCTTGTTTTCCGTCGCCCGAGCCGGCGTTGGCCGAACGGCTGGGCCGGTTGTTGTATGAGCTGCCGTCGCACCCCAAGCACTTTACGAAGTGGCTGGAGTGTCTGGAGCTTTGGGTGGCCTATTTTGCCGATCCCCCACTGGCCGAGCAGCGGCTGGCCGATTGGCGGACGGTCCGGCAAACGCTCGAATCGCTGCGCGACGAAGCAAAGCCAGCCGTGGCGAGCCGCGTCGATTGGCTGAAGAGCAAATGGAAGCCGGCGGCCCCGCGAGACCTGCGGGCCTTGGCCGAGGCACTGGGCCGCGCCATGCGTCGACGGTCGGCGGAATTGGATACGCTGGACGACGAAATTGCGCAGTCGCACATCGCCCCCGGTGATGTCCAGAGGCGCTTGCAGGTCATCGCGCGGCAATTGGGCGTACCGACGCTGATGGCGGCGATTCCGGCGCAGGCCGCGGCGGCGGCGGTGCCCGACCTGTTCGACGGCGCGCCAGCGACGCAACGCACGCAGAGCGAGGATCTGCTGCGTGGCTTGGAGCAGCGGCTGTTTGTCTATGCGGACGACGAACGCGGGTCGCGGCGGCAAACCGTGCTGCGCACGCTAGGAATGGAGCTTCTTCACCGGCCCGACTTTCTGCCCGAGATTTTTTGGACGCGGCTGAGCCGATTTTTTGAATATGGCGATTGGGCGGAAGGCCGCGCGGGCGGCCGAGGCAAGAAAGCGAAACCAACTGCGACGATCGGCCCCCTGTTTCCCATGAGCCAAGCCAAACGCAAAAAGCGGGCCTTGCCAAAACACTTGTGGGTGATTCTCGGCGCGGCAGCGACCGTGATCGTCCTGTTGGGCGTGGGGCTCGAAGTCGCCCAGCGTTTGCGCCGCACGGACGAGGGGCAGGCCCGCCCGAGCGAAGACGCGGTGGCGCAGCACTCGGCTCCCAAAGAATCATCGCGTGGGCCAGCCCCGAGTGCTCAGCCGAAGGCGGCGGGCAATCAGCGGCCCCGCTCGCAGCCCGTGCCGCAGCCCAAGGAATCGGCGGACAATTCATCGTCAGCAAAGACCGCCCCGCCGGAAGAGCCGACCGACCAGACGGCTGATCGTTCGGCGGATCAGCCGGATGAGCCGGATGAGAAACAGGCGCATGAACAGGCCGCGGCGCCCGCCGACAAAACCAAGGCGCCAAAGATGCCGGACAAAACTTCGGCGGCGCCGGCTGCCGAAACTGCCGCAGTGGACGCAGACGATGCCAAACCGCCCGCCAGCGCCGCGGCCGATAGCCCTGATTCGCCGAGCGACGATGAGCCGGGCGGTGACACTCCGCGCAATGAAGCTCTAGACAAACAACCACCTGGCAAACAACCGCCGGGCGAAGAACAGCCGGCGGTTTCCGATGACCCCGACGAACCGGACCCCGCTGCCTCGCCGGGTATCACAGCCGATCCCCCAGACAAAGGTGTGCCTGCCTTCGCCGGCGGTCCCCACGCGTATGAAACCATGCTTCTCTGGCCCTGGGACGCCGCTCCTGAAAAACCGAAGCTGATCCTGCGCGGACTGGAGTTTGTGAACCGCCATCTTGCTGGGCCGGGCAAGATGGTCGCCACCGACACGAAGGAAGGTCTCGAAGTGGCATTAGTCCGAGGCGAAGACAAGCCCGTGGCGCTAGCTACCCTACAAGTGACCGCGAAGGGCCTTTCTTTCCAGTGGGCAGAGCCCGGCAATAGTGCGCATCCAACCCGTAAATACCAAGAACTCCTGCGCCGCTGTGTGGTGAAAGTGGAATCATCCGGGCCGCCCCTCTACATTGCCCTGTCGAAGCCGAGCCAACTCGGCCCTTTGCTGTTGTCCGACGCCACCGGCAAACTCGATCCGCACGCTCTGAAACAGGCAGTTTTTCAACCCTTGCCCGACGACGAGCTGATTCTCGGTCGCGGGCGGATTGTCCTGAACGATGGCCCGTCGCTGGTGTTCGGCCTCCGGCCGACCGAGACGGCCCCCTACATCATCCCAAACCCGCCGCGGGAGTTCCAACTCGACGCGATTCAGGTAAGCTGGAACCGCGACGCGCAGGTTTCGACGTGGCGAGTCCAGGTGGGCGTGCCCGACGATCCCGAGCTGGCCGAAGAAAATGCTTTGCTCAAGCAAGATCGCCAGTTATTGTTAAAGATTGACCGTTTGGTCAATGCGGCGAAAAGGCCGAGTGCCAGCACCATGCGCAGCTTCAAAACAAAGCCCCGAGAAGATTTCAACTCGCGCCTCGCGGAGTTGGCCGAACTGGTTCAGCATCCTGCGGCCCCGACGTTGACGGCTCGGCCCGATGAGCAGGCAATGCAGATTTTCACGCAGAAGTTCAACCAGTTGATGGACGCCGCGACGCAGTCGAAAGAAAAACTCAGCAAGCGGATTGCCGACAAGAGCCGGCACATCGATGCTGAGAAGCTGCAGCTCGACCGGCGGATGACCATGCTTCGCCCGCATGCCTCTTCGATCTCCGCCGTCGTGTATCGGCGGGTCGACGAAGACCTGCAGGCGCCCTACGTCCTGCTGGGCGATCCCGATCCGCCGCTGCCGGCCCAGCGCGAGCTCCGTGAAGATCAGGAGGACGATGAATGAGGCGGTGGAATTTCGAACGCGGTTGCAGTCGGCCCGTCACCATCCAGACAAGCTGGATGGGGCCTTCATCGACCGTTCGATGCGACCGCGTTAGCCTTCCATCTGGTTCATCAACGCTGTAACGATCGCAGCCCCATGATGAGATACACCGTCGTATTGCTGCTGGCTTGTCTGCCGTTGGCCGCGCTCACCGGCTGGAGCCTGTGGCAGGCTGTGGCAGACCGGCCGGGCGCGGCCGCTGCCGTCGGTCATCCCGCCGCGGCGGTGGGCAAGCTGGCTGCCGGCACGGCGGAGACAGCGAAGCAAGACGAAGCGGTGGTCAACGAGTTGGCCCGCACCGGACTGTTCGATACGCTCTCTCCGGAGCTGCCGCCGCCGGCCAGCCCGTCGCTGGTCAAAGGCGTCGAGCGCTGGCGGCAATCGGAAGCGGCCCGGCGGCTGGTGAAAAAATACGCCGATCTTGGGCTGGCCTTGCCCGCCGCCGATTCATCGCCAGTCGTGCGGCGGCAGCGGGCCGAGCAGGGGCTGACCAAGCTGCGGGCGTTTACCGAACAGCGGACCAACTTTGCCAAAGTCGATGGCGCCGATGACTTCTTCGCCTTGCTGGACCACAAAGCCGCCCAGCTCGAAAACGAAATCGCCCGCTATCAGCAGCAAGACAAAGTGGGCGACGCTTTGGCCCTGGCGATCGACGACCTCAACCGCGGCCGCTACGACGCCTGCCTGAAGCAACTCGACGTCGCGCCGTTGTCTCAGGCCGCCGATGCCGACGTCGTCGAGCAACTTCGCACGCTCCGCAAACGGGCCGAGTATCTGCGGGCGTACGAAGAGTTGGCCTCGCGCACGACGGGTGGCCCCGCCGACCGCGACTTGTACAACGACCTGCAAACATTCTTGCGGCGCTGGCCCGACCCGCCGACCCCCGCCGAGGCCGATCAGCAAGCGAAAACCGAGGCGCGCCGCGACCGACTGAAGATGGAACTGACCGTGGCGTCGCTCGGTCAGGCGACGAACATGGATAGCCTGTTGGAAGCCGCGGCCAAGATCGTGGGCGACAACCGCCTGGCGGACGGCGTGAAGCAAGATGCCCGGCGGCAGGTGAATCAATGGCTGCTCGATCGGGCGTTTCCGCGGCTTGAGCCGCCCGACGATTTGCTGGGCAAGCAAGAGGCGGTCACCAAAAGCGGGCAGCGGAAGATCGGCATTTTCTTTTTGCCGCCCGGCGCCGAGCAGTGGCGGTTTTGGACCGACCGCAAGCATCGCCAGACGGCGCCTCGGGGCGACGAGCAAATCAGCCGCGATGGCTTTGAGCAGCCTCCCAGTACGCCGCAATATGTCACCTGGGCGCAGGCCTACGACGACCAGACGGCGAAGCTGGTGCGCGAAGGCGGCAGCAAGACCGATTGGCAGCAGTTGGCCGATCAATGCGAAAGCTGGGAGAAGGATCTGGCCGCCTACCGCGAGCGGTGGGGACTTGACGACGAGCCAGACCGCTCGTGCCGCGATTGGACGTTTCGCGACGCCGCCGCCACCGCCCGTAGCGTGCTGCGGCACTGGGACGAATTTATGCAGGTTTTGGGGAGGGAACCATGAAGGTCAGATTCCTCACCGCGCGGCGCTTTTCTTTTGGCGTTGACCAGCGCGTTTCATTTTGCGTTTTGCGTTTTGCGTTTTGCGTTTTGCGTTTTGCATTTTGCATTTTGACTTTCTTCTTTCGCACGATTCTCCGTCGCCAAAGATCATTTCCGTCCCCCGGCCGAAAGTCAAAATGCAAAATG
>JAICLL010000297.1 GCA_025927475.1 Pirellulales bacterium | reverse complement strand
TGATAGTGCAAGCTGCCACCGGGATGCGGTTGTTCGTCAACGAGCAAGACGTTCAGACCCCGTTCGGCGGCGGCGATGGCGGCTGAAAGGCCACTCGGGCCGGCGCCGGCCACCAGCACATCGCACCAGTCGTACTGCTTGGGAGTGCGTAGCCGCGGCGCCGCGCGATCGATGGCGCCCAGCCCCGCCATGGCCCGCATCTGCCGCTCCCAGAAGGGAAACAGCCTGCGCGGCTTATGGAACGTTTTGTAGTAAAACCCGACGGGCAAGAAACGGCCGGCTTTATCCGTGTGCCGGGCGAGGTCGTCTCGCAGGCCGCCGAAAGTGTTCACGGCGGTGAGCTGGGCACCTTCCCAAAGCGGCGTCACGTCGGCGCGCAGATTCGTGCGTCGGCCGTCGGAGACCAGCACGTTCACATCGTGATTGGCCAGGCTGTAAATGCCGCGCGGGCGATGGTACTTGAAACTGCGCCCCAGCAGGCGCACGCCGTTGGCCGCCAGCGCCGTGGAGATCGTGTCGCCGGCGAAGCCGTAGTATGTCGAGCCCTCAAAATGGAACCGCAACGGGCGATCGCGGTCGATCCATTCACTGGGCTGCGGCGGCAGGCGGTGGCGCGTGATGCCGCCGGCGGGCGAAGGCTGATGCTCGGTGATCACTTCGCCGCCCCTTCCGTGCCGTATAAATAGGTCCGCACGACTTGATCGTTCAGGTTATCGCGTTCGGCGACAAACCAGGTGCCGCTGGCGATATGGTACCACCATTCGCGCCGCACGCCCGGCTCGCCCGCGCGGTTGAACACATAATCGGCCCAAGCGTCATCGCTGGCTTCATTCGCATCGGGCATGGCGCGCACTTCACCGCCATAGACAAATTCCGATAGCGGCCTCGGCCCATTGATCGGACAGGTAAGTATCTTCATAGGGAAGTATCGTAGCCCCGGCGCGTGCAAATTTGCAAGAACCGCTAGCGTGAGTACTTTTCGACTGCTTCCGGATTGAGATCAATGCCCAGACCCGGACCTTCTGGCACGCGCAGCATGCCCTCGGCGTCGAGCGCGAAACGCGGTTGAACGAGCTCCTCGACGTACGGCACGCCGGTTTGAAATTCGACCCAGCGCGCTACCGGCAGCGCGGCCGTCAGCGCCAGGTCGGCGGCCACGCCCACGCCGGTGTTCCAACCATGCGGAACCAAGAGCACGCCATGGTCGTAGGCCATCCAGCCCAGCCGACGACCTTCGCTCAGTCCGCCACATTTGGTCAGATCGGGCTGAATGATATCCAATGCGCGGCTGGTGATGAATGGCTGAAACGACTGCCGGCGGGTCAACACTTCGCCCGTGGCAATCAACACCGGCGAAGATTGCCGCAACTCGCGAAAGCCCTCGACGTCGTCGGGCGAGAGAGCTTCTTCAAACCACGTCACGCCGTATTCGCCCAGCATCTTGGCCGTTTCGCGTGCCCAGCTTACGCTATGCGGCCAGAATTGTTCGCTGCCGCCGGCATCGACCATCAGTTCCACGTCTGGCCCCACCGTATCGCGCGCCGTGCGCACCAGCAGCTCGTCATAAGCGCGACTGACGCGGCCGAACGGCCGCCAACCCATTTTGATGGCTCGAAAGCCGCGTTCGATCTGCTCCACCAGCTTCTCGCGCAACAGGCCCGGCTCTTCAAAAAGCATGGAAGCGTACGGTTTAATGCGATCGCGGTAATTGCCGCCCAGCAGGCGCGACACGGGCTGGCCGAGGGCCTTGCCGAACAAGTCCCAAAGGGCGATGTCGATGCCGCTGATCGTATGCTCGACGGATCCTCCGCGTCCCAGCCAGAACATCGATTGTCGCAGCTTCTCGCTGACGCGCTCCGGCTCCAGCCCCGTCTCGCCAACCAGGTGCGGCCGCAGCAGTTCGAGTGAACCTTCAACCAGCGCCCGCGTGGTGTAGCAGCTACCGATACCGGTCAGTCCTTCATCGGCGCGGACCTCAACCAGCGTGTTGTATTGCACGTTGGGATCGGTGCCGCCCGGCCAACCGTGATCGTGCGTGGCGCCGCGCAGAGCGATGCTGCGGATTTCCGTGATTTTCATTTCATGGCTCAAACAGGAAACGCTTCCCCTCTTGATAATAGCAACGATGTCAGTTCGCCGATGAACGTAACGATCACACCGACGTACAAAATGCCGGTCGCGCTCTGTGTATTCGGAACCTTGAGTGTTTCACGGGCCATGACCGCGACGACGACCGCGCCGACCAGCCCGGTCAGCCAGCGCAGGCTGACGAACAGCCACTGGCTGAGGTCGAACTTTTCGCTGGCGTGCGACACCAAGAACAGTCCCGCGGCGACCAAAGCGGCGCGAACAGCCAGAGCGGCGATCATCAAGTGTATCAGCCGGAAGAGCGGCGCTAGCGACATGCCGGGCGCGTTCAGGTACCAATGCCCGAGCAACATGGCGGCCATCGTTATTCCTAACACCGCGCCGCCGGCGGCTGGGTCAGCCAGCCAAAGCCAGCGGCCCGATTGGCCCGCGGAGAGGTGGCCGGGTGCGTTGAACAAACAACCTGCCAGGCTGGCGGCGGCGGCGATGGCGAGCGTCAGTAGTCCTGGCCCCGCTTTTTCATAGAGCCACGACGCGGCGGACAGATAGCTGGCCACGGCCGCGGCCAACGCAGGCCAAACGTAGAGCCCCTCTTGCGGTGCGAGCCAGGCGACAAGGGCGGCGAGTGCGTTTAGCCCGAGCAAGACATAGGCATTGTTGCGGTAATAGCCGCTCGTCACCTGGCGGGGCGAAACGGCGAGCATGGCGGCGGCCAGGCCAAACGAAAGCCGCAACAAGAATTGCACCAGAAGCTGCATGCTACGCGCGGCGACCGCCGTAGATCAGGTTCATGATCTCCGAGCGGCTCGAAAGGTGCGAGCGAAAGACGCCTCGCATGGCCGAAGTCACACACAGGCTGCCCGGCTTGCGAATGCCGCGAATGGTCATGCAGGTGTGGGTGGCCTCGATCACCACGGCCACGCCCTTCGCCTCCAGCTCATCGACCAGCAGATCGGCGATCGTTTCGGTCATACGCTCTTGCACCTGCGGCCGCCGGGCAACCAGCTCGACCACGCGGGCCAACTTGCTCAACCCGATGACCTTGCCGTCGGGCAAGTAGCCGATGTGCGCTTCGCCCATGAACGGCAGCATGTGGTGCTCGCACATGCTGTTGAAGCTGATGTTTTTCACCAGCACGACTTCGTCGTATTTTTCGGTGAAGAACTTTCGCAAGTGTTGCCGCGCGTCGTCGTGCAGGCCGGCGAACAGCTCGGCATACATCCGCGCCACGCGGGCAGGCGTCTCACGCAAACCTTCGCGGTCGGGGTCTTCGCCCACCGCGGCGAGAATTTCGCGTACCGCGCGTTGAATGCGCTGTTGATCAACGCCGGAACTGGCTAGCGACGCGGCGATATCGTCTTCGCCGTCGGTGCATTGAGCGAACTGCTGCACTGGCATTTCCAGGACACGAAGTGGACCGAGTGGGCGGATACCCCGCCACACAAGGAAGCCTTTGCCACAGAGGCTGTCCTAACCCCCCTGCACGGCCGTCCCTTCTTTCGCTACTGGGAGTCATTGGGCGGCATTCTCATCTCGCCGCCGCACGCGACCATGTTCGGCGAACTCAACAACATCCTCG